>NZ_BAABIW010000009.1:0-440235 GCF_039542985.1 Terrabacter aeriphilus | reverse complement strand
TCGACCCGCTTGGATCAGCAGGCCCATCCACGCCAGCCCCGGGACCGGCCAACTTCGCTCACGAGAAACTCGATCGCGGTGGCGTCCGTTCCGCCCTGTCGGGCTGACGAAGAGAACATTACATGGGCCCTCCGGGGACGCAAAATCGAGCCCCGGCGCCCGGCGGCGGTCAGCCGATCCGGTCGATGACGATGGGCGGCAGGTCCGGGCGGGAGCCCTCGGGGGCGATGGTGAAGCCGCCCTCCAGCGCCTCGAGCGCACGCCCGAAACGCTCGGGCTCGTCGGTGTGCAGGGTGAGCAGCGGCTCTCCCCCGCGCACGCTGGCCCCCGGCTTGGCGTGCAGCTCCACGCCGGCGCCGGCCTGCACCGGGTCCTCCTTGCGTGCGCGCCCGGCACCCAGGCGCCACGCCGCCACGCCCACGGCGAGGGCGTCGAGCTCGACGAGCACGCCGTCGGCGGGCGCGAGCACGTGGTGGGTCTCGCGCGCCGTCGGCAGCGGGGCGTCGGGGTCTCCCCCCTGGGCGCGGATCATCCGGCGCCACACGTCCATGGCCCGCCCGTCGGCGAGCACGTCGGCGGGATCGATGTCGTCGCGCCCCGCACCGGCGACCATCTCCCGCGCGAGGGCAAGGGTCAGCTCGACGACGTCGCCGGGCCCTCCACCGGCCAGCACCTCCACCGACTCACGCACCTCGAGCGCGTTGCCGGCGGTGAGCCCGAGCGGGGTCTCCATGTTCGTCAGGAGGGCGACGGTGCGCACCCCTGCGTCGGTGCCGAGGCGCACCATCGTCTCGGCGAGCTCGCGGGCCTGGCCGAGCTCCTTCATGAAGGCCCCCGAGCCGACCTTGACGTCGAGCACGAGCGAGCCCGTGCCCTCGGCGATCTTCTTGCTCATGATCGAGGTCGCGATGAGGGGCACGCAGGACACGGTGCCCGTGACGTCGCGCAACGCATACAGCTTCTTGTCGGCCGGGGCGAGGCCGCTGCCGGCCGCGCAGATCACCGCCCCGACGTCCTCGAGCTGGCGCATCATCTGCTCGTTCGTCACGTCGGCACGCCAGCCGGGGATCGACTCGAGCTTGTCGAGCGTGCCTCCCGTGTGGCCGAGACCACGGCCCGACAGCTGCGGCACCGCGACCCCGCAGGCGGCCACGATCGGCGCGAGCGGGAGGGTGATCTTGTCGCCCACCCCGCCGGTCGAGTGCTTGTCGCTCGTCGGCCGCGAGAGGCCCGAGAAGTCGAGCCGCTCGCCGGAGCGGATCATCGCGTCGGCCCACCGGGCGATCTCTCGCGGCGACATGCCGTTGAGGTAGATCGCCATGGCGAGCGCCGACATCTGCTCCTCCGCGACGGCGCCCCGGGTGTAGGCGTCGATCACCCAGTCGATCTGGGCGTCGGACAGCTCGGCCCGGTCACGCTTGGCGGAAATGACGTCGACGGCATCGAAGGCTTCGCTCACGGGACCCATCATGTCCCAGCGACTCCACGCGACGCGCGGCACCCGCGCCGGTTCAGCCCTCGGCGTGGCGCAGGTGCTCGGCCCCGAACGCCTGGGGCAGCACGGCCGACATCGGCAGCACTCCCTCGGGCGTCATGAGCAGGCACTCGGGGCCGCCGTTCTCCCACAGCAGCTGACGGCAGCGACCACAGGGCATCAGGGCCCGGCCGTCACCGCCCACGCAGAACACGGCCGTGAGTCGCCCGCCCCCGGTCGCGTGCAGCTCGGAGACCATGCCGCACTCCGCGCAGAGCGTCACGCCGTAGGCGGCGTTCTCGACGTTGCAGCCGCCGACGACGCGCCCGTCGTCGACGAGGCCCGCCACGCCCACCCGGAACCTCGAATAGGGCGCGTAGGCGCGCTCCATCAGCTCGACGGCGCGCAGCCGCAGCGCCTCCCAGTCCTCGGGCGACACCTAGTGGTCCCCCGCCATGAGGCGACCGATCTCGGTGCGGTCGGCGTCGGCACCCGGCATCTCGGCGACGACCTTGCCGCCGTGGATCACCGCGATGCGGTCGGCGAGCGAGAGCACCTCGTCGAGCTCGGCCGAGACGAGCAGCACCGCGGCGCCCTCGTCGCGCGCCGCCACGATGCGGCGGTGGATGAACTCGATCGAGCCGACGTCGACGCCACGGGTCGGCTGGGCCGCCATCAACAGCTTCGGCCCGAAGCTCATCTCACGCGCGACGACGACCTTCTGCTTGTTGCCGCCGGAGAGCGAGCCCGCCGGCGCCGAGACGCCCGCCGCCCGGATGTCGAACTCCGCGAAGAGCGCCTCGGCGTTCGCGCGGACCGCGTCGAAGTCGCGCACCGGCCCGTTCGCGAAGGGCTTCTCCGAGAACCGGTTGAGCACGAGGTTGTCGGCGAGGGAGTACGAGGCGACGAGGCCGTGACGCTCGCGGTCCTCGGGGATGTGGCCCACACCGGCGAGGTGCGTCTGGCGCGGGTTGGCCCGGGTGATGTCCTTGCCGAGCAGGTCGATGCGGCCGGACTGCGGCGGACGCATGCCGGCGATGGCCTCGACGAGCTCGCGCTGGCCGTTGCCCTCGACGCCGGCCACGCCGACGATCTCACCCGCGCGCACGTCGAGGCTGAAGCCGTCGACGGCCCGCAGCTGGCGGTCGTCGAGCACGACGAGGTCGCGGATCGACAGGACGTCGTCGCCCGGCTGGGCCTCGTCCTTGTCGACGCGCAGCACGACGTCGCGGCCCACCATCATCGTGGCGAGCCCGCGGGCGTCGGTGTCGGCCGTCCTGACCTCGCCGACGACGGCGCCCTGGCGCAGCACGTAGACGCGGTCGGCCGCCGCGAGCACCTCGCGCAGCTTGTGCGTGATGAAGACGATCGACGTGCCGCCGGCCGCGAGCTCCTTCATGACCGTCAGCAGCTCGTCGGTCTCCTGCGGCGTGAGCACGGCGGTCGGCTCGTCGAGGATGAGCAGGTCGGCCCGTCGCGAGAGCGCCTTGAGGATCTCGACGCGCTGCTGCGTGCCGACGGGGAGGTCCTCGACCTCGGCGTCGGGGTCGACCTTGAGGCCGTGCTTGTCCGACAGCTCGCGCACGAGGCGCCGGGCGCGCTCGATGTCGAGGACCCCGCGGCTCGTCGTCTCGTGACCGAGCACCATGTTCTCGGCGACGGTCATGACCGGCACGAGCTGGAAGTGCTGGTGCACCATGCCGATGCCCCGGCGGATCGCGTCCTTGGGGTCCTTGATCGGGCTCGCGTCGCCCTTGATGGCGATGGTGCCGTGGTCGGGCTGGACGAGGCCGAAGATCTGCTTGACGAGGGTCGACTTGCCCGCGCCGTTCTCCCCGAGCAGCGCGACGATCTCGCCGCGCCCGACGTGGAGGCTGATGTCGCGGTTGGCCCGCACCGTGCCGTAGGACTTCGAGAGCCCGGTGATGTCGAGCAGGCGCTCGGCCCGCTGCTCCGCCGACGGGCCGTCCTGCTGCGGCAGCGACGTCTCCTGCTGGGTCACGAGCCCTCTCCCTTCACGAACGGCTGGCCGACGGCGCCCGGGGCGCGCACGCGTCCGGCGGCGACCGCCAGCACCACGAGGGTCAGCAGGTAGGGCAGCAGGGTGATGAACTGCTGCGGGATGTTGACGACGCCCTGCAGCTGCGAGGCGAGCGCGTTGGCGAAGCCGAAGAAGAGCGCGGCGGCGAAGACGCGCAGGGGGCGCCACCCCCCGAAGATGAGGATGGCGAGGGCGAGGAAGCCGCGCCCCGCCGTCATGCCGCGCTCGAAGCCCGACGTCGCCTCCATCGAGAGGAAGGCACCGGCCGCGCCGGCGAAGATGCCACCGATCGTGACGTTGACGAGGCGCATCGCGATGACGTCGATGCCGGCCGTGTCGGCGGCGGACGGGTACTCGCCGATGGCGCGCGTGCGCAGGCCCCAGCGGGTGCGGAAGAGCGCGAAGTGCACGACGGGCACCGCGACGAGCGCGAAGAGCGCGATCGGGCCGGTCTGGAAGAACACGTCACCGAGGAGCGGGATCTTCGACAGGACCGGGATCTCCCACTGCGGCATGTTGCTCGAGAGGACCCTGCCCGGGCGGTAGAAGAAGGACGTCAGGCCGGTCGCGACGATGTTGATGACGACACCGGCGATGATCTGGTCCATCAGGCCCTTGACCGTCGTCAGGGCGAGGAACGCGCCCATCGCGATGCCGGCCGCCATGCCGACGAGGACGCCGACGACGAGGGAGCCGCTGGCCGCCGCGGAGAAGAACGCCGCGAAGGCGGCCACGAGCATCTGGCCCTCGATGCCGATGTTGACGACGCCCGATCGCTCACCGACGACGCCGGTGAGCGCGCCGAGCACGAGCGGCACGGCGAAGAACCAGGCGCCCTTGAACATCGACGTCGCGACGTTGTCGTTCACGGCGTAGAAGACGTAGGACGCGACCAGCACGACGACGACCGCGCCGACCGGGATGCGGTTGCGCTTCAGCCACTCCATGTCAGGACCCCCAGCTGCTCGCGAGCGCGGACGACTTCGCGGTGTGACGTCGGAAGATCAGCTTCGCGATGATGGGCAGCGACACGAGCAGCAGGGTGATCGCGAGCAGCATGTCGACGATCTCGGGCTGGATGCCGGTGTTGAACATCAGCGTCGAGGAGCCGGCGCGCAGCGCGCCCACGAGCAGGGCGGCCGGGATCGTGCCGAGCGGGCTCGACCGGGCGAGCAGGGCGATCGTGATGCCGTCGAAGCCGAGCGAGCCGGCGATGCCGTCCTGGTAGCGGTAGGGGTCGATCTCGAGGTACTCGATCGCGCCGGAGAGGCCGGCGAGCCCACCGGCGACGGCCATGGCGAGCACGATCATGCTGCCGAGCTTGATGCCGGCGTACGAGGCGGCGTTGCGGTTGCGCCCGATCGTCTCGAACTGGAAGCCGAGCGTCGTGCGACGCAGCATCCAGGCGACGAGGACGGCGAGGACGAGAGCGATCGGCAGGCCGATCGGCACGAAGCCGAGCGGTGTCAGCTTCGAGGCGTCGGGCGCCGGGTAGGAGCTCGGGTAGGACTGCGACGGGTCCTTGAGCGGCCCGTTGACGAGGTAGTCGATGAGGCCGGCGGCGATCGAGTTGAGCATGATCGTCGAGATGACCTCGTGCACGCCGCGGGAGGCCTTGAGCGCACCCGCGATCGAGGCCCACATGGCGCCACCGAGGATGCCGGCGACCATCGCGATGACGGCGATGAGGAAGCCCGGCGCCTCGCGCACCGCGTGCGCGGCGGCGGCCGCGCAGATCGCGCCCGACATGAGCTGGCCCTGCGCGCCGATGTTGAACAGGCCGACGCGGAGCGGGATGACGACCGCGAGGCCGCAGAGGATGAGCGGCACCATCTTCTCGAAGGTGCCCTGCAGGCCGTCGCCGGTGCCGAAGGAGTAGGAGAAGAGGCTCTGGTAGGCGTACATCGGGCTGACGCCCTGAGCCCGGATGAGGATCGCGCCGATGGCGAGGGCCGCCACGACGGCCACGATCGGGACGATGACGGACTGCTCACGCACGAGCAGCCCGAGCACCCCGGTCGGTGGCGGGGGGGCTCCCCGCTCGGCCACCACGGGCGGCGGTGCGGTCTCCGTGGCGACGGCGCCCTTGCGGGGCGTCCCGTCCGACGGCTCTCTGGGATCGGCCATCTCGGACCTCTCGACTCCTTGTCTGGGCTGGGTCATGCGGTGCGCGGGCGAACCGGCGCACGACGGCGTCGAGCGGGTGCCCCGGTGGAGCACCCGCTCGACGACATCATGATGGGACTCTAGTGCGGATCGGATCCGCCTTCGAGGAGGTGGCGATCAGGGCTTGTAGCCCGTGGCGAGCGAGCCGTCCTCGAGCTTCTTGACGACGTCGGCGACCTTCGTCTTGACGTCGGCCGGGACCTTGCTGTCGAAGTCGTGGAACGACGAGATGCCGGCCGTGCCGAAGAAGTTGCCCGGCTTGATCGAGTTGCCCTTGATCTGCTTGAGCAGCTCGCCGATGCCGTCCTTCTCGTGCTTCTCGGCCGAGGTGATGAGGCACGGGTGCGCAGCCGGCAGCGTGTCCCACTGGTCGAGGTCGACACCGATGCAGAAGAGCTTGTCGCCCGCGCCGGCCGTCTTGGCCGTCTCCTGCAGCGCGCCGTTGCCCGTGCCGCCACCGGCACCGAAGATGAAGTCGGCGCCCTGGGCGAGCATCTTCTTGGCCTCACCGGCACCCCACACGGGGTCGTTGAAGGCGGTGTTGCCGGCCGGGTGGTAGACCTTCGAGACCGCGACGGCCGGGTTGGCGGCCTTGGCGCCGTTCTCGTAGCCGGCGGCGTAGGCCTGGGTCGGCGGGATCTCCTGGCCGAGCACGACGCCGATCTTGTTCGACTTCGTCATGAGGCCGGCAAGGTAACCGGCGGCGTAACCGGCCTGGTCCTCGTGGAAGATGAGGCCGGTCACGTTGTTGACGACCGGGTCGGCCTGGAACTGGTCGAAGCCGATGAACTTCGTGTTCGGGTAGTTCTTGCCGGCCTCGCGCGTCGCGTCGGCCATCAGGAAGCCGACCGTGACGATGACGTCGTACTTGGCGTCGGTGAACTGCTTGATGTTCTTCGCGTAGTCCTTGGGGTCGGTCGTCTCGATGTACTTCGTCTGGGCACCGAGCTCACCCTTGACCTGCTCCACGCCTTCCCATGCGGCCTGGTTGAAGCCCTTGTCGTCGACCTTGCCGACGTCGGTCACGAGGCCGACGCAGAACACCTCTGCGCTCGAGCAGTCGCCCGAGGCGGCCGTGTTGCCGCCACCACCAGAGCCGGCGGCAGGACCCGACGTCCCACCACAGCCCGCGAGTGCGGCGACCAGACCGGTCGCGACGACCGCACTCAACTTCACATGTGAACGCAAGGCGCTCTCCTTCAGTCCGTCGGGCCGACGACGACATCGGCCCAGATAGCACGGAACTGTAGACCCCGGCGCCACAAGAACTGAGTGCGTCGGGGCAACTCGCAGGAAGTGTTATCGATCCGCGACCGCGCTCAGCGGAGCCACTCCGCCGAGCGTCGGCGAGCCCGCGAGCCGGGCCGCGGATGCGAAGACGACGCCCGCGAGCGTGCGCGCCCCGACGCTGATCGCGGCCTCGTCGACGACGAGGTCGCCGCGGTGCAGGTCGAAGGTGTGGCCACCCGGCGAGCGGGTGCCGAGCCGGCCCATGGCCCCCGGCACGTGCGTCAGGTACCACGCGAAGTCTTCGCCGCCCAGCGACTGCGGCGTCGGCGCGACGTGCGAGCCCGTGCCGGTGACCGCGGCGGTCAGCGCGTCGATGCAGCCCGCGTCGTTGACGACGGGGGGCACGCCCTTGGTGATGTTCACCTCGGCCGTGACGGCATACGGCTTGACGACCTCGTGCACGACGGCCTCGAGCAGGCGCTCGACGCCCTCCCAGATGCCGGCGTCGAGCATCCGGAGCGTGCCGCCGACCTTGCCCGAGCTCGGGATGACGTTGTGCGCGCCGCCCGAGTGGATCGAGCCCCACACGAGCGCGGCGCCGGCGCGCGGGTCGAGACGGCGCGAGAGGACGGCCGGCACGTCGGTGACGACCTTCGCGAGGGCGTACGTCAGGTCCTGGGTGAGGTGCGGGCGGGAGGTGTGGCCGCCACGGCCCGAGAGGGTCACGTCGATCTGGTCGGCGGCCGCGGTGATCGCGCCGACGCGGAGCCCGACCTGCCCGGCGTCGAGGCCCGGGTCGCAGTGCAGGGCGAAGATGCGGTCGACGCCCTCGAGCCCCTGCTGGGCCACGACGTCCTCGGCGCCGCCGGGCATCAGCTCCTCGGCGGGCTGGAAGACGAGCCGGGCGCCGATGCCGGCCGCGCGGAGCCGGTCCTCCACGCCCGCGAGCGCGATGGCCGCGCCGAGCAGGGCGGTCGTGTGCACGTCGTGGCCGCACGAGTGGCTGACGCCGTCGGTCTGCGAGGCGAACTCCAGCCCGGTCTGCTCGCGGATCGGCAGCGCGTCGAGGTCGGCGCGCAGCGCGATGCGGTGCGTCGGGTGCTCGGCGCCGAGGTCGGCGACGAGGCCGGTGCCGCGCAGCCGGCGCACGGCGAAACCCTCGCGCTCGAGGCGCTCGGCGACGATGGCCGTGGTGCGCACCTCGCCGCGGCCGAGCTCGGGGTGCGTGTGCAGGTCACGACGGATGGCGACGAGCTCCGGCACGTGCTCCTCGACGCTCCTGGAGATGGCGTCGAAGGGCAGGGAGAGGGAGCGGTCGGTCACGAGCACGGGAGTCTAGCGAGAGGATGGGCCGCGACCCCGGACGTCGGGGTCCTTCGGCCACGCGGGGAGCGCGAGAGGAGGCGGTGGTGAGCGGGCAGCCCGAGCACGACTCCGCGCACCCGGACGTCGTGCGGCGCGTCGCCGACCTCGTCGACCGCGCCCTACCGTTCACGTCGGTCGGGACCGGGTCCTCCCCCGCCACCGTGTGGTGCGGCGACGTCGTCGCGCACGTACGCGCGGGCGCCGACCCGCTCGAGCCGTGGCGGGCGGCGCTGCGCACGCAGATGGAGCAGCGCCACGCCGCACCCGTCCCCTCGCACGTGCCGGCCGCCTTCGTGCTGCAGTGGTGGTGCGAGGTCGTCGCGACCCCGATCGCGTATGCCGCCGTGCTCGGCCCGTGGGTGCTCACCCCGTCGGGCGCGGGGCTGGGTTTCGAGCTCGCCGCGGGGCTCCACCCGGCGCGGCTCGTGCTCGACCCGGCGGCCGTCGGCGTCGAGGCGGACGCGGACCCGCGGCGCTGCCTCGAACGGGCCCGGGCGGCATACCTCGGCCTGGTCTCGGAGGTCGTCACCGGCTTCGCCCCCGACGTGCGGATGGGCTCGCGGCAGCGCTGGGGCGTCGTGGAGGACCTGTGGTCGGGCACGGTCCGACGCGCGCGGGGCGCCGCCGGCGAGAGCGTCGGCACGGAGCCGACGCGGGTGTCGTGCTGCTTCATCTACGCGTTGCCGGGCATGCGCGAGTGCGCGGCCTGTCCCCGGAGCGGACGCCCGCGGGGGCGCCACTAGGGTGACGGCCATGCCGCACGCACTGCCCTCCCCCGACCTCGTCGTCGTCCACGAGGAGGTGCGCGAGGCCCTGGCCGCCGGCGTCGGCGTCGTCGCCCTCGAGAGCACGATCCTCGCCCACGGGCTCCCCCACCCCGACAACGTGACGGTCGCCGCGCAGATCGAGGACGCGGTGCGCGCGGGCGGGGCCGTGCCGGCGACGATCGCGCTGCTCGACGGCGTCGTCCACATCGGCCTCGGCGCCCGCGAGGTCGAGCGCGTCTGCACCGACCCCGACATCGCGAAGCTCTCGGTGCGCGACGTGGGCGTCGCTGCGGCACTGCGACTCTCGGGCGCGACGACCGTCGCCTCGACCTCCGCGCTGGCCCACCTCGCGGGCATCCGCGTCTTCGCGACCGGAGGGCTCGGCGGGGTGCACCGCGGCGCGTCGGAGACCTTCGACGTCTCCGCCGACCTCGGCGTGCTCGCGTCGACGCCCGTGCTCGTCGTCTGCGCCGGGGTCAAGTCGATCCTCGACGTCGCGGGCACCCTCGAGACCCTCGAGACGCTCTCGGTGCCGGTGCTCGGCTTCCGCACCGACGCCTTCCCCGGCTTCTACCTCTCCGACTCCGGGCACGAGGTGCCCTGGCGGGTGGAGACGGCCGCCGACGCGGCACGCGTCGTCGTCACCCGTGACCGCCTCGGCACCGACGCGGCCGGCGTCGTGCTCGCCAACCCGCTGCCCGCCGACCGGCAGGTCGACCGCGAGCTGCACGACCGTCTCGTCACCGAGGGCCTGGCCCTGCTCGAGCGCGAGGGCGTGCACGGCAAGGACGTGACGCCGCGGCTGCTCGAGTACTTCCACGACCACTCCGGGGGCGAGTCCCTGCGCGCCAACGTCGAGCTCGTGCTGGCGAACGCCCGCCTCGCCGGCGAGGTCGCCGTCGAGGTGGCCGCCCAGACGGCCGCCTCGACGTCCGAGACGGGGGCGGGGTCGACACCGTCGGCGGGCGCATGACGACGCGGCCGGTCGTCGTCGTCGGTGACGTCGGGCTCGACGTCATCACCCGGCCCTCCGGTGACATCCGCTGGCACTCGGACACGCCGTCCGCGGTGGCCCTCGTGCCCGGTGGCGCCGGGGGCAACTCCGCCTCGTGGCTCGCCGGCCTCGGCGCGGAGGTGACGCTCGTGGCCCGGGTCGGCGACGACGCAGCCGGTCAGGCGTGCCGCGGCGAGCTCGAGTCCGCGGGCGTGACGTGCGCCTTCGCCGTCGACCCCACCCTGCCGACGTGCATGGTCGTCATCCTCCTCGATGCGCACGGCGACCGGACGATGTTCCCCGACCGCGGTGCGAACAAGGCGTTCTCGGTCGCCGATGTCGACCTCGCCGCGCTCGGCCTGCCCGCCGAGCCACGCCCCCACCTGCACCTGTCGGGCTACGTCCTCTTCGACGCCGGGTCGCGCGCGGCCGGCCTCGAGTCGCTGCGCCAGGCCCGCGCGCTCGGGTGGACGACGTCGGTCGACCCGCAGTCCCCGGCCCTCATCGAGCGCGAGGGCGTCGACGCGTTCTCCTCGTGGGTCGACGGCGTCGACCTGCTGCTGCCCAACGAGAACGAGGTCGCCGCCCTCGGCGGCCTCGGCGCGATCCTCGGCCACGCGCGCGAGGTCGTCGCCACCTACGGCGCGGCTGGTGCCCGCTGGGTCGGCCCCGACGTCGACGTGACGGCCGAGGCGCCGCACGTCGAGAACGTCGACGCCACCGGCTGCGGCGACGCCTTCAACGCCGGGCTGCTCGCGTCGTGGCTGCGCGGCGGCGACCGGGTCACCGCCCTGCAGGCCGGGGTGGCCGCAGGCAGCGCCGCCGCCGCCCGCGTCGGCGCCCGCCCCAGCTGAACCCAGCTGACCCCGGCCACCCGGCATACGCCCTCGGCCGGCGGCCCGACGGACCGCCACGAACCCGCCGACCGCGCCCCGGCCGTGCTCAGGGCGCGGCCGGCGGCGCGCTGGTGGCGGTCCGCCGGGCCGGCAGCCCCGGCATCCGGGCTCGGGTCAGAAGCTCTCGTGCGGCTGGTAGACGCCCCAGACGGCGCGCAGCGCGTGCGCCACCTCGCCGCCCGTCGCGCGCGCGGAGAGCGCCTCCTTCATCGGGTAGAGCACGTTGTCGGTGCCGCGGGCGGCGTCCTGCAGCTTCGCGAGCGCGGCGTCGACGGCGGCCTGGTCGCGGTCGGAGCGCAGCGCCTCGAGCCGGGCGCGCTGGTCGGCCTCGATGGTCGGGTCGACGCGCAGCGGGTCGTAGCGCTCCTCCTGGTCGAGGGTGAAGCGGTTGACGCCGACGACGGTGCGCTCGCCGCCGTCGATCTCGAGCTGCACGCGGTAGGCCGACCGCTCGATCTCGGACTTCTGGAAGCCCTGCTCGATGGCCGCGACCGCGCCGCCCTTGTCCTCCACCTGCTGGATGAGGTCGAGCGCGGCGGCCTCGATGTCGTCGGTCATCGACTCGACGACGTACGAACCGGCAAACGGGTCAACGGTCTTCGTCACGTCGGTCTCGTAGGCGATGACCTGCTGGGTGCGCAGCGCGAGGCGTGCGGCCTTCTCGGTCGGCAGCGCGATCGCCTCGTCGAAGCTGTTCGTGTGCAGCGACTGCGTGCCGCCGAGCACCGCGCCGAGGCCCTGGAGCGCGACGCGGACGAGGTTGACCTCGGGCTGCTGGGCGGTCAGCTGCACGCCGGCGGTCTGGGTGTGGAAGCGCAGCATCATCGACTTCGGGTTCTGGGCGCCGAACTCCTCCTTCATGATCCGCGCCCAGATGCGCCGTGCCGCACGGAACTTCGCAACCTCCTCGATGAGCGTCGTGCGCGCGACGAAGAAGAACGAGAGGCGCGGCGCGAAGTCGTCGACGTGCAGCCCGGCGGCCTGCGCGGCACGGACGTACTCGATGGCGTTGGCGATGGTGAAGGCGATCTCCTGCACGGGCGTCGCCCCGGCCTCGGCCATGTGGTAGCCGGAGATGGAGATGGTGTTCCAGCGCGGCATCTCCTTGTGGCAGTAGGCGAAGATGTCGGCGATGAGGCGCAGCGACTCGCGCGGCGGGTAGATGTAGGTGCCGCGCGCGATGTACTCCTTGAGCACGTCGTTCTGGATGGTGCCGGTCAGCTGGTCGCCGGCGACGCCCTGCTCCTCCGCGACGAGCTGGTAGAGCAGCAGCAGCGTCGAGCCGGGCGCGTTGATCGTCATCGACGTCGAGATCTTGTCGAGCGGCAGGCCGTCGAAGAGGGTGCGCATGTCGTCGAGGCTGTCGATGGCGACGCCGACCTTGCCGACCTCACCGTGCGCGATGGCCTCGTCGGAGTCGTAGCCCATCTGCGTCGGCAGGTCGAAGGCGACCGAGAGGCCACCGGTGCCGGCCTTGACGAGCTGGTGGTAGCGCTCGTTGCTCTCCTTGGCCGTGCCGAAGCCGGCGTACTGGCGCATCGTCCACGGCCGACCCGTGTACATCGACGGGTAGACGCCCCTCGTGAAGGGGTAGTGCCCGGGGGCGCCGAGCTTGGCGTCGGCGTCGAAGCCGGCGAGGGCCGACGCGTCGTAGACGGGCTCGATGGGCAGGTCGGACTCGGAGCGCGCGCCAGTGCTGTCAGCCATGGTGCCGAGCGTATCGGCGAGCGGGTCGCCCGCCGCAGGTCGCCCGCCGAGAGTTGCCGATCTCACGTCGCCGAGGCCGTATGCCGGGTGGTCGGGTCCGCACGCACCCTGGCCTCTCGACGCGTCGGGACCCACAAGAAGAGGCCTCTCGACGGTTCGGGACCCGCAGGATTTGGCCTCTCGACGGTTCGGGGCCGACGAGGAGTGGCCTCTCGACGGTTCAGGCGCCGGCGGGCCAGCTGTCCGTGATCTGGCTGCGTCGCTCGCTCCACTCGTCCTCGAGCGCTCCGAGCCGCTCCGCGAGGAACTCGAGGAAGGCCACCGAGAGCTGGAGCCGCCGGCCGGCGGGGGTCGCCGTGCCGCCCACCGCGTCGACGCCCGAGCGCATGCCGGCCTCGAGCTGCGCGAGCACCCGGTCTCGGCTCAGCATGGCGCCGTGCCAGGCGTCGGCCTGCACGACGTAGACGTCACGGCGCGAGCCGCGCGTGCGCTCCTTGCCGATGAGCGCCGTCTGGGTGAGGTAGCGGACCGCACCCGAGATGGCGGCCGGGCTGACCTCGAGCCGGTCGGTGAGCTCGGCGGCCGTCATGCGGCCGTCGTCGTCGGCGAGCAGCTGGGCGAAGACCCGGGAGGCGAGGCGCGGCATGCCGGCGTCGGTCAGGGTGTCGCCGAGGCGCTCCACGTACGACGAGACCGCCTGCTCGTCTCGTGCTGGTCGCCGCGCTGCCGTCACCACTGCTCCTTCCGTCGGGTGCCCCGACCCTAAACCACGCTCAACAGTATTCAGTAGATGCTGAATGATGTGTACCGTCGATGTATGACGACCGCCATCGAGGTCCACGGGTTGCACAAGACGTTCGGCCGCACGGTCGCCCTCGACGGCCTCGACCTGGTGGTGCGCACGGGCGAGATCCACGGCTTCCTCGGCCCGAACGGCGCCGGCAAGTCGACGACGCTGCGCATCCTGCTCGGACTGCTGCGCGCCGACCGGGGCGAGGCCACGCTGCTCGGCGGCGACCCGTGGCGCGACGTGGAGACCCTGCACCGCCGGCTCGCCTACGTGCCCGGCGACGTCGCGCTCTGGCCCAACCTCACCGGCGGCGAGGTCATCGACGTGCTCGGCCGGCTCCGCGGCGGCGTCGACGAGCGGCGACGCGCCGAGATGGTCCAGCGCTTCGACCTCGACCCGACGAAGAAGGGCCGGTCGTACTCCAAGGGCAACCGGCAGAAGGTGGCGCTCGTGGCGGCGCTCTCCTCGGACGTCGAGCTGCTGCTCCTCGACGAGCCGACCTCGGGCCTCGACCCACTCATGGAGGCGGTCTTCCGCGACGTCGTGCACGAGTTCCGCGAGGCGGGCGGCACCGTGCTGCTCTCGAGCCACATCCTCTCCGAGGTCGAGCAGGTCTGCGACCGGGTCAGCATCATCCGCGAGGGTCGCGACGTCGAGTCCGGCACCCTCGAGCAGCTGCGCCACCTCTCCCGAACGACCGTGCACGCGACGCTGGCACGCACGCCCGACGCCGCCGCGATCGCGGCACTGCCGGGCGTCGGCGATCTCGTCGTCACCGACCACCACGTGACGTGCACCGTGGGCGGCGACGAGCTCGGCCGCCTGCTCGAGGTGCTCGGCGCCCACGGCATCACCGGCCTGAGCAGCGCGCCACCGACCCTCGAGGAGCTGTTCATGGAGCAGTACCGCCGCGCCCCGGCGGCGACGTCGTGACGACCGTCGCGGCCCGGCCGCGTCCGGGTGGGCCGGGTGGGCCGGGCGGACCGGCCCGCCCGGCCGGCCCGGGGCTGACGGGGACCGTGGCGCTGCTGCGCCTCGCCGCCCGGCGCGACCGGGTGCTCGTGCCGGCGAGCGCGATCGGCCTCGCCGGCTTCGTCGCGCTGTCGGCCCAGGCGACCTTCGCGCTCTTCCCCGACCTGGCCCAGGCCCAGGCCTCGATGGCGTCGACGCTCGCCAACCCCGCCCTCGTCGCCATGTACGGCCCGATCTCGAGCCTCGGCATCGACTCGATCGCGACCTTCAAGTCGGTGCTCCTGGGCGGCGTCTTCCTCGCCCTGCTCGCCTACGTCGTCGTGCGCCGCCACACCCGCACCGAGGAGGAGGCCGGTCGTCTCGAGCTGCTCGGCGCGGGGGTCGTCGGCCGGCGGGCCGCGCTGACCGCAGCCGTCCTGCTCGGCACCGCCGCCGTGCTCCTGACCGTCGTGCTCACCGTGGCGTGGTCGGTCGCCGTCGGGCTCGACCCGGCGGGCTCGGTGGCGCTCGGCGCCGCATGGCTCGCCATGGGTCTCTCGTGGGTCGGCGTCACGGCCGTCGCCGCCCAGCTGACGTCGAGCACGCGGGGCACGGCCGGCTGGTCGCTCGGTGCCCTCGCGGTCGCGTTCCTCGTGCGGGCCGTCGGCGACACCGCCGCCGACGGCAGTCCCCTCCGCGTACTCAGCTGGCTCACGCCGCTGGGCTGGGGCGTGCAGGTGGCGCCCTACGGCGCGAACCGGGTGTGGGTCGCCGGGCTCGGGGTGCTGGCGTATGCCGTCCTCGTCGTCGTCGCGTACGCGCTCCTCGACCGCCGCGACCTCGGCGCCGGCGTGCTGCCCAGCCGTCCGGGCCGTGCCCGCAGCGACATCAGCACCGCCGGCGGGCTGACCCGGCGGCTGGCCCGCGGCACCCTCGTGGGGTGGGTGACGGCCTATGTCGTGCTCGGGGTGGTGCTCGGCTCGATCGCGGGCAGCGTGGAGTCGTCTGTCGACTCCCCCGAGGTGGCCGACATGCTGCGGGCCATGGGCGGCGACGCCGGATCGGTCACCGACCTCTACTTCTCCACCGAGCTGCACTTCGCCGCCGTCGGGGCCTCGGCCCTCGCGATCGCGCTCGTCACCCGCATGCACACCGAGGAGACGACCGCGAGGCTCGAGGCCGTGCTCGCGACACCGGTCCGGCGCACGCGCTGGGCCCTGGGTCACGTCGTCCTGGCCGTCGCCGCCTCGGCCACCGTGCTCGTCGTCAGCGCCGCGGTGGCGGCGCTCGTGCACGGCGCGGACGTCGGTGACGTCGGCGGCCAGCTGACCCAGCTCGTCGGGGCGGCGCTCTCGACGCTGCCGGCCGTCTGGGTGGCGCTCGGCGTGGCCGTGCTGCTGCACGGCGCGCTCCCGAGGTTCACCGGGCTCGCCTGGGCGGCGCTCATCGTCTTCCTCCTCCTCGGCGAGTTCGGCGACCTGCTCGACCTGCCCGGCTGGCTCGTCGACCTCTCGCCCTTCACCCACCTTCCGGCGCTGCCCGGCGGCGAGCTGGCGTGGGCGCCCCTGCTCGGGCTCACGGCCGTCGCGGTGGCCGTCACCGCCGCCGGCCTCGGGGCCCTGCGCCGCCGCGACATCGGCTGACCCGTCGCGGCGGTTCGGGCGCTGCGCCGGCTGATCGGTACGGTGTCCCCCATGACAGGCATCCCCGGCTTCTGGGCCGTGATCCCCGCCGGTGGCTCGGGAACCCGACTGTGGCCCATCTCGCGCCGCAGCTCACCCAAGTTCCTCCACGACCTCACCGGCTCCGGGCAGTCGCTGCTGCGCGCGACGTGGGACCGCCTCGAGCCCCTCGTCCAGGAGCGCATCCTCGTCGTCACCGGCGTCGCGCACGAGGAGGCCGTCCGCCGGCAGCTGCCGATGCTCGGCTACGACGCCGTCGTCGGCGAGCCCTCGCCCCGCGACTCGATGCCGGCCATCGGCCTCGCCGCGGCGATCCTCGAGCGGCGCGACCCGGAGGCCGTGCTCGGCTCCTTCGCCGCCGACCACGTCATCACCGAGCCGGAGAACTTCCGACGCGCCGTCGAGGAGGCCGTCGTGCTGGCCCGGCAGGGCGAGCTCGTCACCATCGGCATCGAGCCGACCCACGCCGCAACGGGATTCGGCTACATCCGCCTCGGTGAGGCCCTCGGGGTCGACGGCGCCCCGAGCGCGCACCGCGTCGACGAGTTCGTGGAGAAGCCGGACGCCGAGACCGCCGCGCGCTACCTCGAGACCGGTGCCTACCGGTGGAACGCGGGCATGTTCGTCGTGGGCGCGACGACGCTGCTCGAGCTGCTCGCCGAGAACCACGCGGAGATGGTCGACCACCTGCGCACCATCGCCGCCGACCCGCGCCGGATGCGCGACCTGTGGCCTGCGCTGCAGAAGATCGCCATCGACCACGCGGTGGCCGAGCCCGCGGCCGCGGCGGGGCGCGTGGCCGTCGTGCCGGCCGCGCTCGGCTGGGACGACGTCGGCGACTTCGCGGCCCTGACGACGCTCGTCGCCGAGTCGACCGACCTGCCGGGCATCACCGCGATCGGCCCGACCGACGACATCCTCAGCATCGACTCGACGGCCACCGTCGCGGCCGGCGGCCGGCTCGTCGCGCTCGTCGGCGTCGAGGGCCTCGTCGTCGTCGACACGCAGGACGCCCTGCTCATCACCACGCCCGAGCGCGCGCAGGACGTCAAGAAGATCGTCGAGGCGCTGACGGCCCAGGGCCGCACCGAGCTGACCTGACGCTGACCTGGCCCCGCGTCAGGTCAGTCGCGGCCGTAGATGTCGCGCGTGTAGACCTTGGCGCTGACGTCCTCGAGCTCGTCCGCGTGCCGGTTGGCGACGATGACGTCGGACACCGACTTGAACTCCTCGAGGTCGCGCACGACGCGGGAGTGGTAGAAGTCGTCCGACTCGAGCGACGGCTCGAAGACGACGACCTCGATGCCGCGGGCCTTGATCCGCTTCATGATCCCCTGGATGCTCGAGGCCCGGAAGTTGTCGGACCCCGACTTCATGACGAGGCGGTACATCCCGACCACCGCAGGGCGCCGGGCCATGATGTCCTCGGCGATGAAGTCCTTGCGGGTCGTGTTCGACTCGACGATCGCGTGGATGAGGTTCTGCGGCACCTCGTGGTAGTTCGCGAGGAGCTGCCGGGTGTCCTTGGGCAGGCAGTAGCCGCCGTAGCCGAACGACGGGTTGTTGTAGTGCGACCCGATGCGCGGGTCGAGGCCGACCCCCTCGATGATCGAGCGCGTGTCGAGGCCGTGCGTGGCGGCATACGTGTCGAGCTCGTTGAAGTAGGCGACGCGCATCGCGAGGTAGGTGTTGGCGAAGAGCTTGATCGCCTCGGCCTCGGTGGCGTCGGTGAAGAGCACGGGCACGTCGGTCGCGTCGGCGCCCTCGACGAGCAGCGCGGCGAACTCCTTGGCCTCGGCGCTCGTGTCGCCGAGCACGATGCGGCTCGGGTGCAGGTTGTCCCAGAGCGCCCGGCCCTCGCGGAGGAACTCGGGCGAGAAGACGATGTGGGTGCCCGGGTGGGCCTCGCGCATGCGCTCGGTGAAGCCGACCGGAACCGTCGACTTGATGACGACCGTCGCGTCGGGCGCGTGCTGCGTGACGGCACCGATGACCGACTCGACCGACGAGGTGTCGAAGTGCTGCGTCTCGGGGTCGTAGTCGGTCGGCGTGGCGACGACGACGAAGGCCGCGCCGGCATACGCCTCCGCGGGCTCGGTCGTCGCACGGAGGTTCAGCCCGCCGCGGGCGAGGTAGTCCTCGAGGTCGGGGTCGACGATCGGCGAGCGCCCCTCGTTGACGAGCGCGGCCCGGTGCGCGTCGACCTCGAGGGCGACGACCTCACTGTTCTGGGCGAGGATGACGGCATTGGACAGACCCACGTACCCGAGGCCCACGACAGTGATCTTCACCCCGGCAGCGTAACGAAGTCGGGCGAATGCGCCATCTCGTGCTCACCGGGGTCAGGGGTCACGCCGTCGGCGCCGGCACCCCCGCCGCCGCGCGCACGCCGTCCCAGAAGCGGGCCACCTGCTGCGGCGTCTCCACCCCGACCGGCGCGTAGTGCGTGGGCCGGCGCCGGCGGTCGTGCCAGAAGCCGCCCGTGCCGAGCGCGTCGGTCGTCGCCGCCAGCCAGACCGCCGTGTCGGCCCCCGAGTCGGCGTCGCGCAGCAGGGGCCGGGTGAGGGCGGCGAAGCGCGGGATCGAGTCGGTGATCCCCGGGGTGTCGGCCCACCCCGGGTGCATCGCGTGCACGCCGATGCCGTCTGCTGCGAGGTCGCGCGCCCACAGGCGGGTCAGCACGAGCTGCATCCGCTTCGTGCGTGCGTAGGCCGTGACGCCGGAGTACTCGCCCTCGGTGAACTCGGGGTCGTCCGCGGCGAGCCGCTGGCCGTAGGCGCCCCCGGACGTCACGAGCACGACCCGGCCACCCGCGAGCGACTCGCGCAGGCCGTAGGTCAGCACCTGCGGCCCGAGCACGTGCGTGGCGTAGGTCAGCTCGTGACCCTCGGCGGTCGTCGTGCGCCGCGGCGGCATGACGCCGGCGTTGTGCACGAGCGCGTGCAGGCGCGGCAGCCGTGCCGCGAGGTCGCGGGCGAACGCGGCGGTGCCGGCGAGGTCGCTGACGTCGGAGACGTGCACCTCGACCGTGGCGGCGGGCAGCTCGTCCTGCAGCTGCGCCCGCGCCGTCTCGAGGCGGGCGGCGTCGCGGCCGGTGAGGTGCACGACGGCGCCGAGCCGCGCGACGCCCCGGGCCGTGGCGAGCCCCAGCCCGCCGCTCGCGCCGGTGACGAGGACGTGCCGCCCCGCGAGCGCGCCGGTGGTGGGGTCGGCCGGCCACCACGAGCGGCGCAGGGCGGGGCCGATCTTCGTGTAGCCGAGCACGAGGGACTTGTCCATGAGCCAGTCGAGCGCCGCGGTCGTGTCGGAGAGCACCATGGGCCCCAGCCTAGGAGCCGCACCGGCGCGGCCCCGCCGTGGTCGTGCTCCATCGGGAGCGGCGCTGCACGCCCGTGCGCGGCCCGGCACCCGGCATACGCCCTTTTGTCGAGGCTTCTTGTTGAGATTGTCACAGTCGCCCGTCTACCAGCGAGTAGGAATTCGGGTGCGGAATCCACGGCGATAGGGTGCGGACGTGGCCACCAACACTCTCCCAGCGACGGGAAAACGTCGACCTGCGTCAGCACGCCGCACCACCGTCTTCATGAAGCTGCTCATGGCGACGTCGGGTGCGTTGTTCGTCTTCTACGTGCTCGTGCACATGTACGGCAACCTCAAGATCTTCGGCGGCGTCGAGGGCTTCGACGAGTACGCGCTGCACCTGCGCACGCTCCTCACCCCGATCCTGCCGTTCGGCGGCTTCCTCTGGATCTTCCGCGCCCTGCTCGTCGTCGCCCTCGTGGCGCACGCCTGGTCCGCGTTCTACCTGTGGACGCGCGCCAACGGGGCGCGCACGAACCGCTACGTCGCGAAGGCGGCCGCCCAGGCCACGATCCGCAGCCGGATGATGCGCTGGGGCGGCGTCACGCTGCTGCTCTTCCTCGTCTGGCACCTGCTGCAGTTCACCATCGTCAAGTTCAACGTCGGGCCCGACGCCGCCGTCGGTGACAGCGCCGGCGCGCTCGTCATCTCGAGCTTCCAGGTGTGGTGGGTCGTGCTCATCTACCTGCTCGCGCTCGCCGCGCTCGGCATGCACCTGTGGCACGGCGTGTGGAGCGCCGCGCAGACCCTCGGCTGGACGAGCACGGCCCGCGCCCGCCGCACGGCCAAGGCCACCGCCACCGTCATCGCGCTGGTGACCGCCGTGGGCTTCGCGCTCCCGCCGCTCGCCATCCTGTTCGGAATCGTCAAGGGGAACTGATCCATGACCGACACCCAGACAGCCAGCACCGTCGCGCCCGAGGCGCCCGCTGCCGCCCCGGCCGGAGCACCCACCGAGGCTCCCGGCGTCGTGCACGGCCTCTACACCGAGGGCGACCCGATCGCCGACACGAAGGCGCCGCAGGGCCCCATCGAGTCGCGGTGGGACAAGCGCAAGTTCGAGGCCGCCCTCGTCAACCCGGCCAACCGCCGCAAGCTCACGGTCATCATCGTCGGCACCGGCCTCGCCGGTGGCGCGGCCGCCGCGACGCTCGGCGAGGCCGGCTACAACGTCAAGTCCTTCTGCTACCAGGACTCCCCGCGCCGCGCGCACTCGATCGCCGCGCAGGGTGGCATCAACGCCGCCAAGAACTACAAGGAGGACGGCGACTCGACGTTCCGTCTCTTCTACGACACCGTCAAGGGCGGCGACTACCGCTCGCGCGAGTCGAACGTCTACCGCCTCGCCGAGGTCAGCGCCAACATCATCGACCAGTGCGTCGCGCAGGGCGTGCCCTTCGCCCGTGAGTACGGCGGCCTGCTCGACAACCGCAGCTTCGGTGGCGTGCAGGTCTCGCGCACCTTCTACGCCCGCGGCCAGACGGGCCAGCAGCTGCTCATCGGCGCCTACCAGGCGCTCGAGCGCCAGATCGCGGCCGGCACCGTCGAGATGTTCAGCCGCCACGAGATGCTCGAGGTGATCGTCGTCGACGGCAAGGCGCGCGGCATCATCGCCCGCGACCTCGTCACCGGCGAGGTCGAGACGCACCTCGCCGACGCCGTCGTGCTCGCCTCGGGCGGCTACGGCAACGTCTTCTTCCTCTCGACGAACGCGATGGGCAGCAACGTCACCGCGACGTGGCGCGCGCACCGCAAGGGCGCGCACTTCGCGAACCCCTGCTACACGCAGATCCACCCGACCTGCATCCCCGTCGCCGGCGAGCACCAGAGCAAGCTGACGCTCATGTCGGAGTCGCTGCGCAACGACGGCCGCATCTGGGTGCCGAAGAACGCCGCCGACTGCGAGAAGGACCCCCGCGAGATCCCCGAGGAGGACCGCGACTACTACCTCGAGCGCATCTACCCCTCCTTCGGCAACCTCGTGCCGCGCGACATCGCGAGCCGCCAGGCCAAGAACGTCTGCGACGAGGGTCGCGGCGTCGGCCCGAAGGTCGGCGACTTCCGCCGCGGCGTCTACCTCGACTTCACCGACGCCCTGCAGCGCATGAGCGCCGAGGCCGTCGCGGAGAAGTACGGCAACCTGCTCGACATGTACCAGCGGATCACGGGTGAGAACCCCTACGAGGTGCCGATGCGCATCTACCCCGCCGTGCACTACACGATGGGCGGCCTCTGGGTCGACTACGACCTCCAGTCGAGCATCCCGGGCCTCTTCGTCAGCGGCGAGGCGAACTTCTCGGACCACGGCGCGAACCGCCTCGGCGCCTCGGCCCTCATGCAGGGCCTCGCCGACGGCTACTTCGTGCTGCCGAACACGATCCGCGACTACCTCGCCAAGGGCCCGTTCGAGAAGCTCGACGAGGCGCACCCGGCCGTCGCCGAGGCGCGCTCGTCGGTCGACGCCCGCGTGCAGAAGCTGCTCTCCATCAACGGGGACCGCTCGGTCGACTCCTTCCACAAGGAGCTCGGCAACATCATGTGGGAGTACTGCGGCATGGAGCGCTCCGAGGAGGGGCTGCTCAAGGCCATCGACCTCATCCGCGGCCTGCGCGACGAGTTCTGGCGCAACGTCAAGGTGCTCGGCAGCGCCGACACGCTCAACCAGAGCCTCGAGAAGGCCGGCCGCGTGGCCGACTTCCTCGAGCTCGGTGAGCTCATGTGCATCGACGCCCTGCACCGCCGCGAGTCGTGCGGCGGTCACTTCCGGGCGGAGTCCCAGACCGAGGACGGTGAGGCGCTGCGTCACGACGACGAGTACGCCTACGTCGCGGCCTGGGAGTGGGGCGGCCAGGACGGCGCGCCGGTGCTGCACAAGGAGAACCTGGTCTACGAATTCGTCGAGATGAAGCAGCGGAGCTACAAGTGAGTGGGACCGGAATGAACCTGACCCTCAAGATCTGGCGCCAGACCGGCCCCCGGGCCAAGGGCGAGATGGTGACCTACCCGGTCACCGACATCTCCGAGGACATGAGCTTCCTCGAGATGCTCGACGTGCTCAACGAGCAGCTCAACGCCCGCGGCGAGGAGCCCATCGCGTTCGACTCCGACTGCCGCGAGGGCATCTGCGGCATGTGCGGCCTGATGATCTCCGGCAAGGCCCACGGGCCCGAGGTGACGACGACGTGCCAGCTGCACATGCGCAGCTTCTCCGACGGCGACGAGATCACCGTCGAGCCGTGGCGCGCCGACGCGTTCCCGGTCATCAAGGACCTCGTCGTCGACCGCTCGAGCTTCGACCGCATCATCCAGGCCGGCGGCTTCATCAGCGCCAACACCGGCTCGGCCCCCGAGGCGCACTCGGTGCCGGTGCCCAAGCCGCAGGCCGACCGGGCCTTCATGGCCGCGGCGTGCATCGGCTGCGGTGCCTGCGTGGCGGCCTGTCCGAACGCGTCCGGCATGCTCTTCATGGGCGCCAAGATCACGCACCTCGGCGAGCTGCCGCAGGGCCAGCCGGAGCGCGACGCCCGCGTCGTCAGCATGGTCGACCAGCACGACCACGAGGGCTTCGGCGGCTGCACGAACGTCGGCGCCTGCTCCTCGGCCTGCCCCAAGGAGATCCCGCTCGACGTCATCAGCCAGCTGAACCGCGACCTGCGCGGCGCGATGACCCGCGGTCACTGACCGCGACCGCGACCGCACGGCCTGCTCCGTCACGATTCGTGACGTGCCACCGACGACCCGCCCCGGAGCATCCGGGGCGGGTTAGTCTGTGGCCGCGATGAAGCCCTCCACGACCCGGACGCCCCGACCCCACGCCCCCCGACCCGCCGCACGACGCGCGCGGACCACCTCGGGAGCGCTGGCGGTCCTGGTGTCGCTCGGGGCGCTCGCCCCGGCCGCGCTGGCCACGCCGCAGAGCGCGTATGCCGGGTCGTCCCCCGACGCCGCAGCCGCGCCGGCCGCGCCCGCCGCGTCGCCCTCCTGCCGACCGTGGCAGGTCCCGACGACGGTGCCGCCGGGGGTCGTGCTGACGCCGCGGGTGTTCCCCACCGACGAGGTCAGGGCCACCGCCACGCCGGCCGCGCCGCCCGCGAGGAGTCCCTCGACGTCGAGCCGGCCGCACGCCGAGCCCACGCCGGCACCCAAACCGGCACCCAAACAGAGGGTCGTCTGCCGCAACGCACCGCCGAAGCCCTTCGCGCACCCGCAGTGGGCCCCCGGCTCGGTCGTCGGCGGGGCCGAGCTGGCCTCCGACGGGGTCGTCGTCGACGCTCCCCCGGCGGCGCCGCTGCCGCCCGAGGTCTACGACGTCTCCTACGTCGTCGCCGACCTCGACAGCGGCGAGATCCTCGCGGCGAAGTCGCCGCACGCCTGGCTCCGGCCGGCGAGCACCCTGAAGACGCTGACGGCACTGACCCTGCTGCCGCGCCTCGACCCCAGGCAGGTCGTCGTCGCCAAGGAGGACGCCCAGTCGGCGGCCGGCTCGCGCGTCGGCATCCTCGCCGGCAACCGCTACCCCGTCAGCTCGCTCGTCGACGCCATGCTGATGTTCTCCGCCAACGACGCCGTCTACGCGCTCGCCGACGCGGCCGGCGGCTACGACCGCACGGTCGCCCTCATGAACGAGGAGGCGGCGCGCATCGGCGCGCACGACACCCTGACGGTCGACCCGAGCGGGCTCGACGAGGGCGCGCAGCGCTCCAGCGCCTACGACCTCGCCCTCATCGGGCGCAACGCCATGCGGCTGCCGACCTTCCGGGCCGCGATCATCAAGCGCGACACCGTCTTCCCCGGCGGCAAGGACCGCTCCGGCAAGGTCTGGCCGGCGTTCCACGTCTCCAACATCAACGAGCTGCTGCGGCACTACCCCGGCACGATCGGGATCAAGCCGGGACGCACCGACCGGGCCCAGCACACCTTCGTCGGGGCCGCGACGCGCGGTGGCCGCACGCTCGTGGTCGCGCAGATGGGCAGCGTCACCGGGTCGTGGAAGCCGACGGCGGCCCTGCTCGACTGGGGTTTCGCCAACGCCGACCGGGTCACGCCCGTGGGCCGTCTCGTCGAGCCCGGCGAGGCCGCGCCGCCGACCGCCGCCCCGGCGATCCCCCAGCTCCCCACCGAGCCCGACGGGTCGGCGACCGCCACGAACCCCGCCACGAACCCCGGGACGAACCCCGGGGCGGGCCCTGGCACGCCGACCGGCACGCCGGAGCCGGTGGCCGCCGCCGACGCGGGCACGCCCGTGGACGACGGCACGATGACCCTGGCCGGAATCGCCCTGCTCGGGGTTGTCCTCACCGGTGGCGGGGCGCTCGCCGTCCCGGCGCTCCGTTCGAGGAGCCGCGGCCGCCACCGCGCCTGACCCCGCCCCTCCCTCGCGTCGGTGTGTTGCCGGCGTCTCGGGGTGGGGTCAGCGGCGGCGGAGGCGTCGGGCTGTGACGGCCGCGGTGGCGGCGGCCGCGCCGAGCACGGCGCCGGCGGCGAGGCTGGCCCGGTCGGTCGCCCGGGCCGCGGGTGGGACCTCGCCCGAGCGGTCGGCCACGGCGGGCGCGCGGGGTGCGGCGCCGGCATACGGGAGCGCGGAGGCGTCGGCGTGGGCCGGCAGCGGGGCGACGAAGGCGGGGCGCAGGCCGCGCGGCGGTCCGGTGGGCTCCCCGTCGCCGGCGAGGGCGGCCACGTCGACGTCGTTGGCGGCCCAGGCGGCCGAGAGCAGCACGACCTTCGACATGAGGTTGAGCCAGAAGAGCAGCCCGACGGCCACGGCCACGGCGCCGAGGAGCGGGTTGGCGGTCGTGCGGCTGATGAGGAAGCCGCCGAAGAGCTTGAGCACCGTGAGGATCACCGCGCCCAGCACCGCGCCCTGGCGCACGTGGCGCATCGGCAGCGGCACGTCGGTCAGCACGCGGAGCATCACGACGAGGATCAGGGTGTCGAAGAGGACGCCGACGACGACGCCGACGAGCCCGACGAACACTCCGGCCTGCGGCAGGCCGATCCAGTCGGCGACCCGCTCGGCGAAGCCACCCGCGGCGCTCGTGAGGATGGCCGACGCGGCGATCGCGACGCCGAGGGTCACGAGCACGCCGAGGTCGCGCACCTTGGTGCCGATCAGCGAGCCCGACGACGCGTCGAGGCTGAAGACGCCACGGATGCCGGTGCGCAGCGCCCCGATCCAGCCGAGACCGGCGAGCAGCAGGGTGACGAACGAGACGATGCCGGTGATCGTCAGGGTGAGGCTGGCCGGCGCCTCGAGGCCGATGATGCCGTCCGGCGTGCTGGCCGTGCGCACCATGCCTGGCAGGGCGGCGTTGAGCGAGTCGGCGATGGCCGTCAGGAGGTCGGGGCGGCCCTGGAGCACGAAGCCGAAGATCGCGAAGGCCAGCGCGAGCGCGGGGAAGATCGAGAAGAAGGCGAAGTAGCCGACGCCGGCCGCGAGGAGGTCGCCGTTGGCGCTGCCGTAGCGCTGCCAGGCCTCCCACGCCTCGGTCTGCTTGAGGCGGTCGAGGAGCCTCTGGACGAGGCGCTGCAGCGCTCCCACGCTCAGCCGCCGAGCGGGAAGTCGTGCGTCGGCCGCCACACCGCGTCGGCGCCGAGCTCGTAGAGGTGGAAGGCGTCGACGCGGAAGAGCACGGAGTAGTCGGCGAGCTCGGTGAACGCGCGGTCGAGGCCCGCCTCGCCGACGTTGTGCGCCACGGTCACGTGCGGGTGGTAGTAGAACTCGAGGTCGCGCAGGACCGGGCCGGAGCGCAGGCCGCGCTCGAGGCTCTCGCACGCGGAGACGCCCTGGGCCACCTGGATGAAGACGACGTCGGAGAGCGGCCGGAAGGTGCCGGTGCCGCGGAGCAGCACGTCGAAGGGGGCGTGGGCCTCGGCGACCTTCGCGCAGTGGTCGTGGAAGGCCTGCCTCGCGGCTTCGTCGACCTCGGTCGGCGGCAGGAGGGTGATGTGCGCCGGGATCTGCCAGGCCGCCGGGTCGCCGAAGTCGGCGCGGCGCGCCTGGAGGAACTCGCCGTACGGCGAGGGGATCGGGATGGAGACGCCGATCGTCGTGGGGCGCGCGTCAGTCACGCCCCCGACCGTATCGAACGGGCCTGTCGACGACACCTCTGGGTCGGAGGGGATTCAGCGGCCGGGACGGCGGAGCAGCCCGACCTTGTCGTAGACCCGCCGGACCGTCGCCTCGGCGACCTCGCGCGCCCGGTCGGCGCCGTCGGCGAGGATGCGGTCGAGCTCGGCCTCGTCGGCCATCAGCTCGAGCGTGCGCTCGCGGAACGGCGTGACCTTCTCGACGACGATCTCGGCGACGTCCTTCTTGAGGTCGCCGTAGCCGCGACCCTCGTACTGCGCCTCGAGGTGGGCGATCGGCGTGCCGCTCAGCGCCGCGTGGATCGACAGGAGGTTGGAGATGCCGGGCTTGGCGTCCTCGTCGAAGCGGATCTCGCGCTCGGTGTCGGTGACGGCCGAGCGGATCTTCTTGGCGATGCGGTTGGGCTCGTCCAGGAGGCTGACGAGCCCCGCGTCGCTGGCGGCGGACTTGCTCATCTTCGCCGTCGGGTCCTGCAGGTCCTGGATCTTCGCCGTCGCCTTCATGATGTGCGGGTCGGGCACGACGAGCGTGTCGCCGAAGCGCTGGTTGAAGCGGCCGGCGAGGTCGCGCGAGAGCTCGAGGTGCTGGCGCTGGTCCTCGCCGACGGGCACGACGTCGGCGTCGTAGACGAGGATGTCGGCGGCCTGGAGCACCGGGTAGGTGAAAAGCCCGACGTTGGTGTTGCTCCCCTTGGCCGACTTGTCCTTGAACTGGGTCATCCGGCTCGCCTCGCCGAAGCCGGTGAGGCAGCTGAGGATCCAGTTCAGCTCGGTGTGCTGGGAGATGTGGCTCTGCACGAAGAGGACCGACCGCTCCGGGTCGACGCCGCCGGCGATGAACTGGGCCGCCGTGAGGCGGGTGCGCCGGCGCAGCAGCTCGGGCTCGGTCGCCACCGTCAGGGCGTGCAGGTCGGCGACGAAGTAGAAGGCGTCGTGCGTCTCCTGCAGCCGCACCCACTCGACGAGCGCCCCGATGTAGTTGCCGAGGTGGAGCGAGTCGCTCGTCGGCTGCATGCCCGAGAGGCTGCGGGGCGCGTGCGGTGCGGTGGGCGTCGAGGACATGCGTGCATTCTGGCCCATCGCCGACGTGCGGCCCCAATCGGGGCGAGGACGCCCGGGTCACCCAGGGGGCAGGGCGGGGCGGAGCGGCGCGGAGCGGCGCGGAGCGGGGCGCTCGGCTCAGACCGCGTAGTCGACGACGACCGGCGCGTGGTCGCTCCACCGCTCGGCGTACGTCGGGGCGCGCCCGACGCTGGCCGTCGTCGCGAGGGCGGCGAGCGGTGCGGTCGCCAGCTGGTAGTCGATGCGCCAGCCGGCGTCGTTGTCGAACGCCTTCCCCCGCCACGACCACCACGTGTAGGGGCCGGGGCCCTCCCCCGCGAGGGAGCGGTGCACGTCGACCCAGGCGCCGTCCTCGAACCAGCCGTCGAGGTAGGCGCGCTCGGACGGCAGGAACCCCGCCTTGCGCAGGTTGCCCTTCCAGTTCTTGAGGTCGGCCTCGCGGTGGGCGACGTTGAGGTCGCCGGTGACGACCATGAGCTCGCCGGCCTGGGCCGCGCGCGCCATCCGGGCGGTCATCGCGTCGAGGAAGGCGTGCTTCGCGTCCTGCCGCGGTGTCTCCGCCTCGCCGGTGTGCACGTATGCCGACACGACCGTGAGCGGTCCGCGCGCGGTCGCGACGTCGACCTCCACCCACCGGCCCTCGTCGACGTGCAGGCCGTCGATGCCGACGCGCTGCGCGAGGTGGGGTTCCCGGGTGGCGACGGCGACGCCGGCGCGACCCTTCGCCGACCCCTCGGTGTGGGCGACGGACCAGTGGCCGAAGCCGGCCTCGGCGAGCACCTTCGCGAGCTCGGTGTCGTCGGCGCGCACCTCCTGGAGGCACAGCGCGTCGGGCTCGGCCGCGACGAGCCACGGCACGGCTCCCCGTCGCGCTGCTGCCCGGATGCCGTTGACGTTCGCCGTGATGATGCGCATGGTGTCCATTGTCGCCGACACCACGGCACGTCTCGGCCACGGGTTGCCTTGGCGGTCAACGTCGTTCAGGCGATGGCGCGCACCACCGCGAACCACGCGACGACCGGGGCCCCGCCGGCGAGGATGATGCCGATCACCCGGTACGCGGCCGCGTGGCCGTAGACCCGGACGATCGCGGCGGCCGCGACCCCAACCGCGAGCACGACGAGCGACCACGTGGCGAAGAGCGCGCTCAGCTCGACGATCGCGGGGCTGCGCGTCACGTTGGCGATCGTGGCCGCCTTGCCCACCGGGCCCCACGGGGCGGGGAGCGGGACCTGCGCGAGCAGGAGCGCGGCGACCCCGAGCAGGTCGGGCACGGCATACGACCGGCGGTGCAGCGCCAGCTGGCGGCGACTGCGGACCGACGCGCGCACGAAGGGCACCTGCGGGGCCAGCGCGCGTGGCAGCGTCAGCAGTAGCCCGGGCAGGCCCGTGAGGCCGGCGAGCAGCGCGGCGTAGACCTTCGGGTGGTCGCCCGAGACGAACGAGAGCACGGTGACGACGGGCTCGGTCAGGCGCGTGAGCAGCCAGACGTAGAGCACGAACCCGCCGACGAAGGCCGCGGCGACGGGCAGGTCGCCGCCGGCCCTCGGGCGCTGCCCCTGTCCCCGTGCCATGGCGCGCATTCTAGGCAGCGCGAGTCGGAGCGAGCAGCGCGGGAGCACAGACGGTGTCCAGTTCGTCTGTTTTGCAGTCGGGATCAGCAGCCACCCACCCGTACACTTGCGCGGTGGACAGGACGCGCGAGCACGAGGACGAGGCCCATCTCTTCGGGGACGAGGACCACCTCGACGACCCGGAGACGGGCGACGACGGGCACGTCCCCACGCGCGAGAAGCGGCGCAACCGCAAGATCCTGATCGCGGCCCTGGTGCTGATCCTCGTGCCGGTGCTCGCCGTCGGAGGCTACCTGGCCTGGCTCAACCACATCGTGACGAACAACGTCAAGCAGGAGCTGCTCCTGCCCGACGGCAGCAACCAGCCCACCGCCGACGACGGCAGCGTCGTGGCACAGCCGCAGGGCAACGGCACCAACTACCTCATCATCGGCAACGACGCCGGGCCCGGGCGCAGCGGTGCGCGCTCCGACGTCATGGTGCTCGTGCACGTGCCCGCCGACCACCGCGACGTCACTCTCATCCACTTCCCGCGCGACCTCTACGTGTCGATCCCGGGCAAGGGCAAGAACAAGCTCAACGCCGCGTACGCGTTCGGTGGCGCCCCGCTGCTCGTCTCGACGATGCAGAACATGCTCGGCGTCCGCGTCGACCACGTCGCGATGCTCGGCTTCGAGGGCTTCAAGAGCATGACGGATGCCGTGGGCGGCGTCGAGGTCAACGTGGCCGAGCCCAGCGTCTCGGCGGGCTACACCTTCACCAAGGGCGTCATGCACATGGACGGCGACATGGCCCTCGCCTTCGTCCGCGAGCGCAAGCAGCTGAGCGAGGGCGACATCTCCCGCGGCCAGCGCCAGCTCGCCTTCGTCAAGGCCCTCATGCTCAAGACGCTGAGCAAGGACACGCTGACCAACCCGGTGCAGTTCAAGAACTTCGTCGAGGCCGCGACCGACAACCTCACCGTCGACCAGAAGCTCGACGTCGGCACGATGCGCTCCGAGGCCTTCGCCCTGCGCGGGCTGCGCGGTGGCGACATCCGCTTCGTCACCGCCCCGTTCACCGGCTTCGGCACGAGCCCCGACGGCCAGTCGATCGACGTCGTCGACGAGGTGAAGATGGACCAGCTCGGCGAGGCCATCCGCACCGACGCCCTGCAGTCCTACAAGTGAGTCGACGATCACGGTGAGCATGCCGAGCATCGCGATCGGACCACGGGCACCCCGGTGGCCGCGGCTCCTGCTCATGCTGCTTGACGTCGCGCTCCTGGTGCTCGTGCTCGCCGTGCTCGCAGCCGCCCGCTACGACCTGACGTTCTCGGTGAAGAACCGGCCGGGCGTCGCCCTGGCGATGGGGCTCTCGGCCGCCGTCTACCTCGTGACCTACGGCCTGCTCGTCGCGCGGCGCTACCGCTGGGCGAGCACCGACGAGATGCTCGGTCTCGGCATCACCGCCCTCTGCCTCGGCGCCTCGCTGAGTGCCGCCTCGGTGCTCACCGACCCCTCGATCGTGCCGCTCTCGGTCGCCGTCACCATCGCGCCGTCCGCGGGGTCGGCGTGGCTCGTGCTGCGCTACGCGGCGGTGCGCATCCACCGGGCCCGGCAGCGCCGCGACCGACGTGGCGGGAGGCGGGCCGTCGTCGTCGGCGCCGGCTCGGGCGGCCAGCAGGCCGTGGCGATGATGCTCCAGGACTCGCGTGCAGCGCTCCACCCTGTGGCCCTCGTCGACGACGACCCCGCCAAGCGGCACCTCGGGGTGCTCGGGGTGCGCGTGGCCGGGCGGATCGACGACCTCGACGAGGTGGTGCGCTCGACCGAGGCCGAGATCATCCTCTTCGCCATCCCGTCCGCGCCCGCGGCCACCGTCGAGCGCGTCGTGCACGTGGCCGCCGAGAGCGGTTGCGAGCTGCTCGTGCTCCCGTCGTTCTCCGAGATGCTGACCTCCGAGGGCGCGCCCGCGGGCCCGGGCCGCCGGGTCGGGTCGCAGGTCGAGCTGCCGCGCCAGGCGTTCCGCCCGGTGCTCCTCGAGGACCTCCTCGGCCGTGGCTCGGTCGAGACGAACACCGAGGCCATCGCGAGCTACCTCGACGGCAAGACCGTGCTCGTCACGGGCGCCGGCGGTTCGATCGGCTCGCAGCTCTGCCGCGAGATCGCGCAGTACTCCCCGGCCCGGCTCGTCATGACCGACCGGGACGACAGCCTGCTCCACGCCGTTCAGCTCTCGATCGACGGGCAGGGCGCGCTCGAGTCGCGCGACCTCGTGCTCGGCGACCTGCGCACGCCCGGTTTCATCACCGACCTCATCACCGACATCCGGCCCGACGTCGTGTTCCACGCGGCGGCCATCAAGCACCTGACGCTGGCCGAGCGCTTCCCGGCCGAGGCCTTCCTCACCAACGTCGTCGCCACGGCCGACCTGTTGCGCGCCTGTGTCGCAGCCGACGTCGACCGCTTCGTCAACATCTCCACCGACAAGGCGGCCGACCCCCGCAGCGTGCTCGGCTACACGAAGCGGACGACCGAGCTGCTCACCGCGACCTTCGGCACGACGGCCTCCGACGACGCCCGATACATGTCGGTGCGCTTCGGCAACGTGCTCGGCTCGCGTGGCTCGGCCCTGACGACGTTCGCGGCGCAGCTCGCGGCCGGCCGGCCCATCACCATCACCTCGCCGGACATGACGCGCTACTTCATGACCGTGCACGAGGCGTGCCAGCTCGTGCTGCAGGCCGCCGTCGACGGCGAGACGGGCGACGGCCTCGTGCTCGACATGGGCACGGCCCACAACATCGAGCAGCTGGCCCGCCGGTTCGCGGCCCTGCAGGGCTTCGCCGAGCCGCGCATCGTCTACACGGGCGCCCGCCCGGGCGAGAAGCTCGCCGAGACGACGCTCGCGGCCGGCGAGCCCGACGAGCGACCCTTCCACCCGCTCATCAGCCGGGTCCGCATCCCCGTGCTGCCGCGCGACCTCCTGCTCGACATCACCGAGCTGCGCACCGGGGTCGTCACCTCCGGCGGCGTCCAGCTCGTGCGGGACTGGCTGCGCGACGCCGTGGGGGTCGTCGCTCCCCCGCCCGCGCCCGGCGTCGAGGACGCCTCGACCTCCCTCGTCGGGCCGACTCCCGGGCCGACTTCCGGGCCGACTCCCGGGCCGGCCTCGGAGGCCGAGGACGACGCTACGGCCCACCACGCCCCTGACCACCACGACCGAACGGCCTGGACCTCGCACTCATGACCGCCCCCGTTCTCGCCACCACCGTCGGTGGCCTGGTCGTGTCCGTCGCCACGATCCTCGCGCTCCTACCCCTGCTGCGCTCCCGAGGTGTCGTCGACGTGCCCGTCGACCGGTCGATGCACGCCGTGCCGACCCCCCGCGGCGGTGGCCTCGGGATCGTCGCCGCCGCCTGCGTCAGCCTCCTGGGCGTCCTCCTCACCCCCGAGATCTCCAACACGGTCGTGCGAGACCTCGCCTTCGCGGTGCTGCCCGTCGTCGCGATGGCTGCCATCGGCCTCGTCGACGACCTGCGCACGCTCTCGGTCGTGCCGCGCCTCGGCGGGCAGGCGGTCGTCGCCGCGGTCTGGGCGACCACGGCCCCGATCGTCGCCCACCGGACCGCGTTCTGGGTGCCGCTCGTGGTGCTCGGCACCATCGTCCTCGTCAACATCACGAACTTCATGGACGGCATCAACGGGCTCGTCTCCGGGCATGCCGTCATCACGTCGGGGTGGTACGCCGTCGTCGCCCTCGTGACCGACGTGCCCGCGGCGGCCCTGCTCGCCGCCGCCGTGCTCGGCGGATCGCTTGGTTTCCTGCCCTTCAACGTGCCCCAGGCCCGGGTTTTCCTCGGCGACGTCGGCTCCTACGGCCTCGGCGCGATCTGGGCGGTGCTCAGCGTGTGGCTGCTCCTCGCCGGCGCGCCCGTGGAAGCCCTGCTCGCGCCGCTCGTCATCCTGCTCACCGACTCCCTGACGACCCTCGTGCGCCGGATGGCGAACGGCGACCGCATCTTCGAGCCGCACCGGCTGCACGTCTACCAGCGGCTCACCCACGCCGGCTGGAGCCACCTGCGCACCTCGTGCGTCGTGGGCGCCCTCACGCTCGCGTGCGTGCTGCTCACCCTGCCCGGCCTGCTCGGCGCCGGCCGCCAGGTGCGGCTTGTGACCGTCGTGTTGCTCGCCGGCGTGGGCGTGCTCTACGTGTTCCTCCCGCGCCTCGCCAACACCGGTGCCCGGTGGTCGCAGGTGCGCGACGAGCTCGAGATCTGAGGGCCACCCGCGCCCGCCGGTTCGTCGTCCTGGCCCCCTGCACGGCACAATGTCCCGCATGCGTCGATTCAAGGGGACCGACCTCTCTCTGGGGCTGCTCGCGGTGGCGGTGAACGTGCTGCTCGTCACCGGCGTCGTCATGCTCACGGCGGGTCGGTCGGACACGCTCCCCGAGCCGACGCCCACCCCGACGCGCGCCACGTCCACGACGACGCCCCCGCCGACGGTGGCCGCCCCCACCCCGATCGCGCCGGCGATGGCGCTCACGCGCCTCGCCACGGCGACCCGGCCCGTGACGCTCGCCGTGCTCGGCGACGGCACCGGCGACGAGGAGGGCGAGTGGGTGACGGCCCTCGGCACGCTCCTCGGCCGTGACCACCAGGTCGTCCTGCACAACCTCGACGCCTCCGACCCCACGCGCTACGCCGACAAGCTGACGTACGGCAAGAAGGGCCCGACCTTCACCATCTGGAACGGCAGCCGCCGCAGCGCGCCCGCCGACTACGCGGTCAAGCGCCTGCCGTTCCTCGTGCCGCAGCGGCCCGACGCGGTGCTGCTCAGCTACGGGCGCGACGACTCGGCCGACAACATCGCGAGCCACCTCGGCACGACGTACCAGGCCATCAGCACGCGCTGGCCCGGGGTGCCCGTCGCGGTCGTGCTGCAGGCGCCCGAGCGCGACGACGTCAGCGGCGTCGTGCGCGAGGCCGCCCGCGCCTGGGCCAAGACCCGGGGGCTCTCCACGATCGACGTCGCCGCCGCCCTGCGCAAGGCCGGCGACCCCAACCAGTTCGTCTCCGTCGTCGACCCGCCCAGCGTCAACCAGCGCGGCGGGGAGCTCTGGGGCCTCGCCGTCTACCGCGCCCTCGGCGGCACGGCGCCCGACCCGGTGGTCCCTGCCGCTCCCACCGTGAGCGCGTCGACCCCCGCGGCGCCGTTGCCGTCCTACACACCCGTGCCGACCCGTCCGCGGCCGCCGTACACGCCGCCGCCCGTCGACCCGACCACCGACCCGGAGCCGACGCCGACGCCGACCGATCCGGGCACCGGCACGCCCGAGCCCTCCACGACCGCCCCCACCACGCCGACCCCCGACCCAACCACGCCGACAAGCGAACCGATCACGCCGCCGCCGCCCGCCGATGGCGGCGGCGGGTCGGTCGTCGACGTCCCGGGCGCCGACGGCCAGTGAGGATCCTGCTGCTCAGCCACTACTACGAGCCGGAGGTCGGGGCGCCGCAGCAACGCTGGGCATCACTCGTCGAGCGCTTCGTGCGCGCCGGCCACGAGGTGAGCGTCATCGCTCCCCCGCCGCACTACCCCCGCGGTCCGCTCGACCCCGCGCACGCCGATCAACGCCCCGGCACCGTGCACGCCGGCCAGCGAGGTGAGACGCTGCACCGCACCGCCTTCCGCCCGTACGACACCGAGGTGGGCTCGCGTTTCGCCGACCAGCTCGTCGCGGCCGCGAGCGCCACGCGCCTCGCGGCCACTCGCTTCCGTCGACACCGCCCCGACGTCGTCGTCGCGACCGTGCCCTCGCTGCCGATGCTCGCGGCCGGCAGCGCTGTGGCGACGGCGCTCCGCGTCCCGCTCGTGGTCGAGATGAGGGATGCGTGGCCCGACCTGCTCGACGTCGCGGAGGAGTGGGAGCTCGCGTCGCCGCACGACCTGCCCGCCCCCGAGACCGCCCATGGCGCCGCCGGCGAGGCCATGGCGCCCCGGCACCACCCGGCACCGGCCGGTGGCCTCGACAGCCTGCGCAGCGGTGCGCGGGACGCCGTGCGCCGGGGTGGCATGACCACCCTGCACCGGGTGGCCACCGGCCTGCAGCGGCGCGGCACGGCGGTCGTCACGACGACCGAGAGCTTCGCCGACACCCTCCGTGCCCGTGGCGTCCGCTCCGTGCACGTCGTGCGCAACGGGGCCCACCCGCTGCTCGGCTGGACGGGCCGCCCGGCCCGCGAACCCGACGGGACGCTCCGCGTGCTGTATGCCGGCACGCTCGGTCGCGCGCAGGGGCTCTCGACCGTGGTCAAGGCCGCGAGCCTCGCCGCTCGGGCGGGCACACCCGTGCGCGTTCGCATCGTCGGAGCCGGGGCCGAGGGCGAGGTGCTCGCCGCCCTGGCCCGCCGCCTCGACGCCCCCGTGGACGTGCGGGGCACCGTGCCGCGGGCCGAGCTCGTCGAGCAGTACGCCTGGGCCGACTCGGTGCTCGTCGTGCTGCGCGCCTGGCGAGGACTGTCGCTCACCGTCCCGTCGAAGCTCTACGAGGCCATGTCGCTCGGCGTGCACGTCTCCGCCTCGGTCGCCGGCGAGGCGGCCGACATCGTGGAGCAGACGGGTGCCGGTCACGTCAGCCCGCCCGGCGACGCCCAAGCGCTCGCCGACCTGTGGCAGACGCTCGTCGACGACCCCCGCCGGCTCTCCGTCGGCGCGGGCCCCCGCGACTGGGTGCGCGAGCACGCCAGTGACGACAGGCTGGCCGGCCGCTACCTCGACGTGCTCCACGAGGTGGTGGGCGCATGACCGACCCCACCACCGAGAGCAGCACCGTGCGACGCCTGCGCCAGGTGCGCCTGCTGGCGCACGTCGCCTGGCGCAACGCCCAGGACGACCCCGCCCTGCTCGCCGTGCAGGCCGTGCGACGTCTGCCTCTCACCACCCGCACCCGTGCCGCAGGGCTCGTCCTCCGCGGCGACCCCGGTGCTCCGTCCCTCCGCCAGGCCCTCGGCTACTTCCTCGCCGACCGCCCGGCCGAGGTGCGGTCGTTGCTCGCGCAGGTGAGCCCGCGCACGACGGCAGGTCGTCGCCTCGCCGCGGAGCTCGCGGTGCAGGTCGGACGGCCGCTCCGCGACGACGCTCCGGCCTCGGCTTTGGCCCGGGCCGCGTGGAGCCGTGGGGACCTCACGGCCGCTCTCGAGGTGCTCGAGGGCGCCGGCGGCGGCGCGGCCCGCCGCCAGCACGCCCGACTCACCTCCGACCGCCGCACCACGACGCCCGGCTTCCGCCTCCCGGTGCCGACCGCCACCTCGACGGCGGGACGGGCGCGCGACGGGCACGGCAAGGACTCCCCGGCGCCGGCATACGCGAACGGGCCGCGGGTGCTGCACCTGCTGACGAACAGCGTGCCGCGCACGAGCTCGGGCTACGCGCTGCGCTCGCACTCGATCCTGCACGCCCAGCGCGCGGCGGGCATCGAGGTCGAGGCGGTCACGCGACTCGGCTACCCGGTCACGATCGGCCTGCCGGGCGCGCTCGAGTCGGAGGTCGTCGACGGCGTCATCTACCGACGGCTGGTGCCCGGGCGGATGGCGCCGACGATCGAGGAGCGCCTCTACCAGACGGTCGAGATGCTGCTGCCGCACGTCGAGCGCTTCCGGCCCACGGCCCTCCACACGACGACGCACTTCCCGAACGCGCTTGTCGCGCAGGCGGTCTCGGCGGCGACAGGCGTGCCCTGGGTCTACGAGGTGCGGGGCCAGCTCGAGAAGACGTGGCTCGCCTCGCGGCCCGCGGACGAGCAGGCGGCCGCGCTGCAGAGCGAGCGCTTCCGGCTCTGCCACGACAAGGAGACGGAGATGTCGCTCGCGGCCGACCACGTCGTCGTGCTGTCGGAGGCGCTGCGACGCGACCTCGTCGAGCGCGGGGTGCCGGCCGGGTCGATCAGCGTCATGCCGAACGCGGTCGACGAGGGCCTCCTCTCCCCCGCTGTCGACGCCCGCGACGCGCGCCGGGGGCTCGGCCTGCCGGCCGACGGCTTCTGGGTGGGCACGGTCTCCTCCCTCGTCGCGTACGAAGGCGTCGACGTCCTCATCGACGCGGTGGCCCTCCTGCGGGCTCGGGGCCTCGACGTGCGCTGCGCCGTCGTCGGTGACGGCACGGCCCGCCCCGCGCTGCAGGCCCAGGTCGAGCGCCTCGGCCTGTCGGGGGCCGTCGTGCTGCCCGGCCGGGTCGACCGCACCGAGGCCGCGGCCTGGCACCGCGCGCTCGACGTCTTCGTCGTGCCCCGTCAGGACGTCGACGTGTGCCGCACCGTCACTCCGCTCAAGCCCATCGAGGCGATGGCCGCGGGCCGGCCCGTCGTCGCGAGCGACCTGCCGGCCCTCGCCGAGATCGTCGCCGTGCCCGGCACGGGCCTGCTCGCACGCCCAGAGGACGCTCAGGACCTGGCCACCAGACTTCAGACGCTGCTCGACGATGAGCCCCTGCGCCGCCGCCTCGGCGACGCAGGGCGCGCCTTCGCCGCCACCCGCACGTGGCAGGGCCTGGCGCAGGGCTACCTGACGCTCTACGAGGGCCTTGCGGCCGACGCCTGACGCGGTCCCGTCCGGAGACCAGTCAGCGCACGGTCACCCAGTCGGTCGTCCGGGCAGACGACTGGTCCTTGCCGCCCCCTCGGGCGAAGACCCGGACCCGGTAACGCCCAGGAGCGAGGTCACGCCACGAGAGGGTGCGCCCCGGCGCATACGGCAGCTTGGCGACGAGCTCCGACCCTCGGAAGAGCCGGCCCGCGTACTCCGGCCAGTCACCGCGCACGACGACGGCAGAGACCGTGCGGTCCCGGGCGATCGCCACGACGTCGGGCTCGTCGACGGCGTCGGGCGCGGCCGACCCACCCGCGAGCAGCGACCCGAGGTAGGTCTTCAGGCACTCGCGGTAGGTCGCGCCGATGTCGGCGTGGGTCAGGCCGGGCACGACGAGCAGGGTGGGCTCCCCGCCGAGCGAGCGCAGGTGCTCGACGAAGGGGAGGACGTGGCCGCGGTAGTGGTGGTCTGCGTCGCCGACGACGACGGACACCTTGGTCGTGGCCACGCCGGTGTCACGGGCCAGCGCTTCGCCCGCGATGTCGTAGAGCGCGCGGTCGAGCTCGGCGACGTCGTCGCTGCCCTCGCCGCCGGTCATGAGCCGCAGGATGTTGGGGTGCGGCGTCGCGACGAACGAACCGATCCGGGTCTGGGGGGCGCCCACGAACACCTCGCCGACGCCGCCTGCCAGGCCGTGGATGAGCGCGGCGGTGCCGCCCTTGGATGAGCCCACGGTGACGACGTGCTGCGCGGTGAGACCGAGGTCGGCGCAGGTGGCCGAGATGAGCTCCTGCACCGCGTCGAAGATGCCGCGGTCCCCGTGGTCCTGAAGGTAGTAGGCGCCCTGGTCGCCGAAGTCGTCGAGGATGTAGAGCGCGTTGCAGCCGAGCTGGTCGACCGTCGCCTTGTAGTTGTACGTGAAGTCGCCGAGCTGGTGCACCGCGGTGAAGACCACGGCCAGCCGCGTCGCGCCTGCGGCGTCGGTCGCGTCGACCCGGTGGTAGTTGAGCCCAACACCGCCGCTGGTGCGCCGCCACCCCGCCTCGGGCGAGGCGAGACCCCGGTCGCGGTAGTGGAAGTCCTCGAGGCGCACGTTCGTGCGCACCTGCGCCCGGTCGCCGCGGAAGGCCACACGGATCATCGGCCGGGCCCCCGCATCACCGTCGGCCAGCTCCACGCGCAGGGGCAGGTCGGAACTGATGGCTGCGTCGAGCAGCTTCACGCCGTCGAGGTAGAGCTCGAAGCCGTGGCCGTGGAGCACGGGCGTCACCGCCGCGTCGAGGGGCCACAGCAGCTCGTACGCGTGGACGGAGTCCGCCGACACGGTGTCGAGCACGTCGAGACGGGTCTGACCAGCCGATCCGTCGACCCCGACACGCTCCACGCGGCGGCGGTGCACGACGTCACCGTCGAAGAGGCTCCGAGTCGTCACGGCGCCGTCGGGCCCCGTGGGCTCCGGTCCTGAGCCCGTCGAGGTCGCGGGCGCGCACCCGTCGACGAGCAACGGCCCCGGGCGCGTGACGGTTGCCTCGGCCCGGTCCTGCACCGCGCGCCGCACGAGGCCGTCGGCGTCGACCGAGACCACCGCGGCCGTCAGGTCGGGGCTGTTCTCGGCCACTGGCGATCTCCTGAAGGACGTCTCTGATGCTGCTGGGGCCGGATGAGTCTACGAGGTCGGGCGTGGCTTGCCCGACCTCGCCGGTCCCGCGCCGAGGCGCGCCCGGACCGCCCGCACTCAGAGGACGTCCAGCCCGGAGCCACTAGACTTCACTCGCTGCTCGACGACGAGCCCCTGTCGCTCCGTCCAGGAACGGCAGGGCGTCTGTCCGGGCGCCACGCACGTGGCACGGCTTGGCGGCGTGGTACCGGAAGACCTACGAGCACCTTGGGAGCGATCGTTGATGCGGCGACGCAGTAGGATCCAGACGGCGCTGGCCGACGTCGGCACGGCGCACTTCGACGCCGTCGACGTCGCGCGCCTCCAACCGGTCGGCCAGCGCGAGCCACTGGGACGGTACGTCTCCTCGCTGTGGGGCCGCCGCCATTTCATCTGGGCGGACTCCCGGGCCCGGGCCTTCAGCGGCAACCGCGACACGGTCCTCGGCCGTTTCTGGATCGTCGGCCGCCCGATCCTCGACGGCGCCACGTACTTCCTGATCTTCGGCGTGCTGCTCGGGGCGTCGCGAGGCGTGCCCAACTACATCGGCTTCCTCCTGACCGGCGTCTTCATGTTCTCCTTCACGGGGCGGGCGCTCACCGGTGGATCCACGGTGATGAGCAGTGGCAAGACCTTGATCCGGGCCTTCTCGTTTCCCAGGGCGTCGATCCCACTAGGGTTGGTGCTGCGCGACGCGCTATCCATGCTTCCCGTCCTCGCGGTCATGATGGCCATGATCCTGGCCATCCCGCCCCACGCCGTGCTGACATGGCGCTGGTTGTTGTTCCCCGCTGTGGTGGTGCTTCAGGTCTGCTTCAACGCGGGACTCGTCCTCTACACGGCGCGGCTCACCAGTGCCGTGCCAGACCTGCGGATGCTGCTCGGGCTCTTCTCCCGGCTGTGGATGTACGGCTCGGGCGTGATGTTCTCCCTCGAACGTTTCATCACCCATCCGACCCTGCTCGAGATCCTGCAGCTCAACCCCGCGTACTGCGTCATCGAGCTCACCCGTGAGCTGCTCCTCTACGGCACCACCCCGGACCTGAAGCTCTGGCTCACGCTGGCCGCGTGGGCGGTCATCACCCCGATCTTCGGCTTCCTCTACTTCTGGCAGGCGGAGGAGGAGTACGGCCGTGAGTGAACAGGCACTGACCGGGGCCGACGTGCTCGGCGACGAGGAGACCACGGACCCGACGGACGAGTCGGCTCCCAAGAAGGGGATCGAGGTGCCCCTCGGTCGCCCCTCGGTCGTCGTCTCGCGGCTGTCCGTGCACTACCGCGTGCCGAGCAGCGAGCGCGGTGGACCGGACCGGTCCTCGAAGGTGCTGCGTCGCCTCGGCCTTGCCCGCAACGTGACGGTCCGCGCCGTGGACGACGTCTCCTTCGTGGCCCGCTCCGGTGAGTCGGTGGGGGTCGTCGGGCACAACGGCTCGGGCAAGAGCACGCTGCTGCGGGTCATGGCCGGCCTCGAGACACCCACGCGGGGCAGCGTGCTCGCGACCGAGACGCCGTCGTTCCTCGGCGTCAATGCGGCCCTGCTCCCGGAGCTGTCGGGGATGGAGAACATCCGCCTGGGCCTGCTCGCCATGGGCAAGACGCCGGCAGAGGTGAAGGAGACGATCCCCGAGGTGCTCGACCTCGCGGCGATCGGGCGTTCGATCCACCTGCCGATGAAGACCTACTCGTCGGGCATGGGCGCTCGCCTTCGCTTCTCCATCGCCGCTGCAGCGCGACCCCACATCCTGCTCATCGACGAGGCCCTCGCGACGGGCGACGCGGCGAGCAAGGAGCGGGGCGAGAAGAAGATGGCGGAGATCCGGGCCGACGCCGGCACGATCTTCCTGGTCTCCCACGCCGCGCAGACCATCGAGGAGATGTGCACGCGTGCCATCTGGCTGCACGAGGGCCAGATGGTGGCCGACGGGCCCGCCTACGAGACGGCGCGCGCCTACCGCTGGTGGGCCTGGAACATCGCCAAGGGCGAGACCGACAAGGCGGCGGGCCTGCTCGAGGACGCTCGCGCACGTCTCAGCGAAACCACCCCACCCCGTGAGAGCGACGAGCCCAAGGGACGCGCCGCGCGTCGCCGGGCCAGACAGGGACAGAACTGATGACGAAGCGGATCATGACGGTCTACGGCACCCGACCCGAGGCGATCAAGGTGGCGCCGGTCATCAAGGCGCTCGAGGCGAGTGCCGAACTGGACTCCATCACGGTGGTCACCGGGCAGCACCGCGAGATGCTCGACCAGGTGAATGAGATCTTCGGGATCACGCCCGACCACGACCTCAACGTCTTCGCCCACCGTCAGACGCTCAATGCACTGATGTCCAAGGTGTTCGACGGACTCGACGCGGTGCTCGAGTCCGAGGCGCCCGATGCCGTCGTCGTCCAGGGCGACACCTCCACGGTGGCCGCAGCCTCGATCGCCGCCTTCTACCGACAGATCCCGGTGGTGCACGTCGAGGCCGGCCTGCGCAGCGGCGACATCAGCTCACCCTTCCCCGAGGAGGCGAACCGCAAGATCACGTCGCAGGTGACGGCCCTGCACCTCGCCCCGACGTCCACCTCGCGAGACAACCTGCTGCGCGAGAACGTCGACCCGGCCACCATCGCGGTGACGGGCAACACCGTCATCGACGCGCTGTTCCACACGGTCGAGCAGGACATCCCCTTCAACGACCCGGCTCTCAAGGAGATCGAGGCGTCCGGGCGCCCGGTGCTGCTGGTCACGACGCACCGGCGCGAGAACTGGCACGTCATGGAGGTCGTCGGGCGTGCCGTGGCCCGCTTGGCCCGAGAGCTCCCGCACTACAGCGTCGTGCTGCCCGCCCACCGGAACCCGATCGTCCGCGACGCCGTGCTGCCCGCACTCGAGGGCCTCGAGAACGTGCTCGTCACCGAGCCGCTGGCGTACGGAGAGTTCACCCGGATGATGGCGGCCTCGACCATCGTGCTGACCGACTCCGGCGGCGTGCAGGAGGAGGCCCCCTCCCTCGGCAAGCCGGTGCTCGTCATGCGCGAGAACACCGAGCGGCCGGAGGCGGTCGACGCCGGCACCGTCAAGCTCATCGGCACCGACGAGGAGCGCATCGTCGCCGAGGTCTCGCGACTCGCCACCGATTCCGCGCACTACGCCTCCATGGCCAACGCGGTGAACCCCTACGGCGATGGCGCGGCCGCTGCGCGCTCGGTCGCCGCCATCGGGCACCTGCTGGGCGTGGACGATCGACTGCCCGACTTCGACCCGCGCTGACCTCGACGGCTCAATGACGTCCCTGCACACGCACACAACACCGCTGACGGAGGCCCCGCTTCGGGTCTTCCTCAGCGGCAGCTGCGTCTCGAGGGACACGTTCGAGTTCCTCCACCCGGAGTCCTTCGAGCTGGTCGACTACGTGGCGCGACAGAGCCTCATCAGCGCCTTCTCGCCACCGGCGCCGGTGCCTGCCGAGACCGAGGCCATGCCGAGCCCCTTCCAGCGACGCATGAGCGCGAGCGACGCCGCCTCCGAGCTGCCCGCCACCGTGGAGGCCGTGGCGACCGGCACGGACGTGGTGCTGTGGGACCTCGTGGACGAGCGCCTCGGCGTGTGGGAGCACCGCGGAGGCGGGTGGAGCACCGACTCGGTGGAGCTGCGTGCAGCACGAGCGATGATCGGCGCCCCGGCGTCCGACGCCGTGCACCATGCGTTCGGCAGCGCCGTGCACCGTCGGGAGTTCGATGCCGCGCTTCTGCGCTGGCGAGACCTGCTCATCGAGAGCGGACTGCGTGACAGGACGCTGCTCGTCGTCCCACCTTGGGCGGAACGGACGACGACCGGAGAGGCCACCCCTCCCAGCTTCGACCTCGGGGCAGGTCAGGCCAACGCACTCCTCACCGACTACATCGGCCGGGCCAGGGAGGTCGTGGGCGTGCCTGTCGTGGGCGCAGACGACCCGCTCGTGCTGGCCGACCCCGACCACAAGTGGGGCCTGGCCCCCTTCCACTACGACGACCAGAGCTATCTGCGCCTCGCCCTGGCGATCGCCGCCCGGTGCGCCCGGCCGCGCACCGGACACCAGGGCATTCCGGTCGACCAGCGGCCCCCCTCGGTTCGGGCCACCAGCATGCGTCGCCAAGACGCACCGCCGTCCGTGACCCTGTTCTCCGTGGCACCCAACACCGTCACCGCGACGGTTCACCGTTCGACCGGTCGCGCCTTCGCCTTCCACCTCTTCAGCGGACGTGCCATTCTCGCTCGACAACACTACGGGCCGTCCCGCGAGCACTCGTTCGACGTGACCGGACTGGGCCGTGGTCCCTTTCACGTCAAGGCGTTCGTCCTCGACGACGAACGTCAACGGACCTCGGTGGTCAGCCCGCGCGTCCGGCTGGGCTGACGTCAGCGCACGTGCAACGACGCGCTCGTCTCCGCGGTGATCGCGTCGTCCGTCGTCGTCCTGGCGAAGACGCGCACGCGGTAGCGCCCGGGAGGCAGTGCGTCCCACCGGACGGCCGAGCGGGCGGCGTAGGGAAGGCGCCCGACGACATCCTTGCCGCGGTACAGCCTGAACGCGTAGTGCTGGGCGCCCGGAACCCGCGCGACCGCGTCAATCACCCCGCCGGTCGCCTCCTGGTTCAGCTCGACGGTCAGGAACGAACCGCGTGCCTCTGTCCGTGGCTGCGCTGCCGCTCCGGGGAGACCCACAGCCTCGTCATGGAACCTGATGGTGGAGGTGACGTGGGCACGTGCACCGGACATGAGCATGCGAACCACCGGGGACGGCTCCCCCGCGCCGAACTTGGGGAAACGCCACCCCAGGTAACGAGGTGTCTGCTGACCCGCGTGCACCGACAGGTGGAGATCCACGTCCGATGTGAACGACAGGGACATCACGCGCCTCCCCGCGGCCACGAGATCGAAGCCGCCCTCGCCCAGGCGCACGTCGAGACCTTCGCCGACGTTCCACAGGATCTCGATGAACTTCGACTCGTCGCAGGTGATGACATCGTCCACCTCGATCGTCGGATGGCCGGTCGGATCCTCGGTGACGGACACGGCGCGCTCGTGCACGGCTCCTGCGAGCCGTGCGTTGCGGCCGGTGGCCCGGAATCCGTCGCCGCGCACGTCGTCGGCCCTCATCGAGACGTCGTCGAAGCGTCCGTCGTGCCGAGGGGTGCTCCGCCCGGCCACGATCGCCGTGTTGTGTGCGTACTGCGAGTACGCGTACTGGGTGAGCGGGTGCGCGTACTGGTAGCCGTTCGGGCCTGCTTCCCTGAGGAGGTCACGCCCGCCGTGTCGGATCCAGATCGAGTTGTCGTCGGAGTGCTTGTGGTATCCGGACCTGTACGCCGCATGGAAGAGGACGAAGGTGGCGTCAGGATCACCCCACGCCGAGCGGTAGATCGCGTAGCCCGAACGCGGCAGCACCAGCACGCGCGACGAAGGCATCGAGCCCTGGGCGCCTGACGTCGCGGCGTAGAGGAATCCAGCGTCCCGGAACACCTGTCGGGCGACCGTGGGTAGGTGCGTGGGCTGGGTGTCGCTGATGAGCGGGAAGGCCCCGGTGGGCATGACGGCGTGCGTGGCGTACACCGTCGCGCCCTGGAGCAGGGCATCGAGCTCATCGGCGTGATCGGACCCAACCGCAGCGAGGAGGTCGCGGTGCTCCTTGAGGTGACGTGCGACGAGGACGTGGTAGTTGGGGGCGTTCTCGACGTGAACGCCCTCGCTGGTGAAACTCACTCGGAAGTACCCCATGAGACGCTCGTCGGCCGTGCGGAAGTACCGCTCACGGTCCTCGAGGTCCCGCCACGTCCCGAGGGCGGCGTAGGACAGCAGCGCGATGTCCTGGAACATGCCGTGGTTGTTGCTCCCCGCATGGAAGTCGTCCGAAGCCAGCAGGTCGGCCGTGCGGTCCAGGAGATCGCGCAGCCACCCCGTCTCCGTGGGCACGATCTCGCTCAGCTGGGGAAGGATGCTGAGCAGCTGGGTGACGCGTTGTGCGGTGGTCTCGTCGTGGTAGGCCATCGGGTTGGCGGTCCCACCCAGAGGGAACCGGCGGTCCCACTCCTTCAGCAGCACGATGATCTTGTCGGCCATGGCCGCGCGATCCGTGGGCGAGGCGGTCTCGAGGAAGAGCCGGACGTCCGCTAGGAAGAGAAAACCGTGCAGCAGACGAGCCCTCGACCGCTGCTCCTGGTCGTCCCAGGCGGCGACCATGTCCGTGACGACCCCGTGTTCGGCGACGTCCAGCTCGTCGTCGGCCAGGAGCCGTCGTGCGCGCGCGACTCCTGCGGCCCCCGACCCTGCGGGCAGACGCGCTGCGACCTCAGGCGCCAGCCGAGCGAGCAGGGCCCTGCTCGCGTCAGCGCGAGACGACATGCGCAGCGATCGTGTCGGCGAGCCAGCCGTACGCCTCGTCGGTGTAGTGGAACGGGCTGGGACCCCACTTGTGCGATCGGGTCGAGCGCGCCAGGTCGTCAGGCAGCTGCGCGACGGGCAGCCCCCGGGCGGTCAGGTGGGCGAAGTAGCGCTCGTACTGGGCGTTCGCGATGTCGGGCCGCGTCATCCATGCCGGGATCTCGAGAGGCGAGCCGTCATCGAGGTGGTCCGCCCAGGCGGTGCGGAGCACGAGCACCTTGTCGGCGAGACCCACTTCGGCGAACCCGTCGACGACCCTGTCCATGCCGGCCCGCCACAGCTCGAAGTGCTCGTCCGAACCGAACGGGATGTGCTTGGCGTTCCCAGCGACCTCGCGACCGCCGCCACCCCAGAACTCGGCCAGCTTCGAGACGTAGCCGTCCCCGATCGCGATGACACCGCCACGCTCGTCGATGAGGTCGACCAGGACGAGGTCGACGTCCTTCACCCGAGCCGACACGACCTTCAGCAGGTCACCTCGGATGTCACCACGGACGACGCGGTCCTGGAAGGCGGAGGCGAGGGCGGGCAAGGCTTCGGCCACCCCACGCGCCGGCGCGTCCACGCTGATCGCCGACTGGCGGGCGACGTAGTGCACGATCCGGAACGAGTCCGGCAGGTGCGCGAACGTGTCGCGAGACACGCAGCTGCCGTAGATGAGGACACCGACCTGGTGCGCTGATTCAGTCATCACTTCCACGTCCCTCGAGGAGATCGAGCAGCTCGTCCATCACGGTGCCGGCATCGAAGCTCTCACGAGCGACGCGCTTGTAGGCGGCGGGGTCGCGGCGCGTGGTCGCGATTCGATCGACCAGCGCGCCGACGGACGGGCTCACCCAGTCGCGAGGGTAGACAAGATCGGACCCAGGCCAGGCAAGGAGGGCCGGCAGTGCCCCCGATGCCGCCCCGTCGGCGATGGTGAGGTGGAAGGACTCGAAGTCGCTGACCGACAGTGCGATCCCGATGCCGCGATACCACTCGGCCATGTCGTCGCCATGACCGTCCAGCTGGACCGCTCCCGGGTGGGCGGCGTTGATCTTCTCGATACGCGCGTACTGCTCGTCGTAGTAGGCCATCTCGTCGGGCCGGTCGAGCATCCAGGGATAGTCCGCGGGAGTACGGCCCTTGACGCGCAGGCGGTAGTCGTCCTCGCGCTCGAGCAGGCCCTCGAGGACGTCGAGCGCAAGATCCAAGCGCTTCGTGCGGGGCACGATCCCCACCAGTCCCAGCGTCTTCTCGGCCCCCGGATGCTTGTCGAGAGCCAGTCCCACGACGTCGACGGGGTTGGGCACGACGAAAGTCTTCGCCCGGGGCACCCCGTGGCTGTGGACGGCAGCCTCGCGCACGAGCTCGCCGACGAAGACGTACGCATCGACTGACGTGTGCTTGATCCGCGACAGGTGGGCGCGGCGCAGCTCCTGGGAGTGCACCCGCACGAGGAGCCGCTGCCCCGGACCCACGTGCTGCGAGTACCAGACGGCGTTGCCGAGCCCCCACTCGCACATGACGATGTCGGCCCGCGCCAACAGCGCCATGGACTGGTCCTCGTCGTGCTCGCTGTGGGAGACCCACTCGTCGAGGAGCACCTCGGCGCCGGCAGCCCCGAGCGCGGCGATGGTCGAGCGGGCGAACTTGAGGTCGTGGCCCGCGACGACGACCGTGCGACCTGCGAGCTCCCGCGACCGGTCCAGCGTTGCGTCCACGTCGGCATCCGCGGACCTGTCCAGCGGCACGACGGGCGCAGGGACGAGCAGCTCGACGGCCGTGGAGTCGGCGTGCAGGGCCTCGTGCAGGTCACCGTGTCGCGCGAGCAGCTCCCGCGAGGCGAGTCCACGCGTCGAGTCGATGCCCTGCCCCGGGTCGAGGGGGCGCGCCAGTGGTCGCCCGTGCTCGAGGGCGGCCTCGGTGTGCGGAACGATGCGCTCCCAGCTGCCGAAACGGGTGGCCAGGAGCAGGTCCTCGAAGTGCGTGCGTCCGACAGGCTCGGTGACGTGGCCGATGAAGTCGACCGATCCCGTTGCCTCCTCCCACGGCAGCACACGAACGCCCAGGGGCTCGAGGGCGGCACGCGCTTCGTCCGCTCCGGCTGACGCGCAGACGGCGCTCGGGAGCACGGACTGGGAGGCCACCGACGCCAGCAGGTCGGAGCGCGTGGCGTCGAGCACGACGGCATACGTCGGCAGGCCGGGAGCGTGCACCGGGATGCCGGCGGTGCGGGCGAGGATGGTCAGGGCCGAGTCGACCGTGTGCGCACGCAGGACGGCCCGCATCTGCAGCCACGCCTCGCGCAGACGGGCCTGCGGGTCGAGTGACCAGTCGCGCAGCATCGCCCGCCACGTCGCGGTCTGCCCCGTGCTGGGGATCACGGACCCGAACGTCTCCTCGATGCCGCGGCCCGGCCCCGAGAGCACGACGCCACCGCAGGCTGCGACCTCGACCACCCGACGCGAGAACATCGATGGCGAGTCCGCCACCGAGTTGACGTTGAGGTTGGCGATGTGGGCCTTGTAGGAGTCGATGACCTCGTCGTAGGGAAGGCTGCCTCGCACGTCACGCCGGAACTCGGCCGGGAAGTGGTAGGGCGAGTCGGGCACCGCGAGCTGACGGTCGTAGATGGCGAGACCGTGCGGTCTCGCGGCGCCGAGCAGGCGCGACAGCTCCGCTGAGCGCTTCGGGTACCGGTCGCCGTAGTAGGTGCCCGCGTAGGCCACGGTCTGCTCGAACGGTCGCCCGCCCGGCAGGGGGTTGTGGATGAGGGGCTGGGCGTAGAACGGCAACGATGCGGCGGTGCGCACCGTGCCGACACCGGCCTCGAGGTAGGGCACGACCATGTTGCCGTCGGTCGTGAAGACGTGGTCGCAACGCGAGGCCGTGCGCACGAACCTCGCGAAGTGGACCGGGTCCTCCTTGTTCCAGAAGACGCTCGGGATGCCTCGCTCGCGGCAGGCCTCGAGCAGGCCGGCCATGGCGCGGTCCTCCTCGTCGGAGTAGAAGCCCACTCCGCGGTGCCACTGCCCACCGTTGCCCGACCAGGCGGACTCGACGAAGACGAGGTCGAGCCCGTCCAGCTGCTCGGCATAGCCCTCGCGGTCGAGCGGCACGGTCTGTACCGAGGAGGAGAGCGTGCGGCTCGTGAACTCGTCGGCGATGAGTCCGAGGCGCAGGCTGCCGAGGGTGCGCGTCGCGTCAGCATCGACGAGGCTGTCGTGGTTCCTTCGGGCCTCCTCGTGACCCTCACGAATCGTCGACGCCAACGCGAGCCAGTTGCGCTCGTCGATGCACCAGAGGCGCCCGGCGCGACCGAGGTCCGCGCGCAGACCCGGATCGGTGATGAGCCGTTCGAGCACGTCCGCGAGCGCCACGGCGTCGCCGGCCGGGAAGAGCAGGGCCCGCTCCTCGTGCTCGCCCGCGAGATCGACATGGGGCGCGACGTCCGAGAGGACGATGGCCTTTCCGGCGCTCAACCCCTCGAGAGGCTTGAGCGGCGAGACCATCTCGGTGACGGGCAGGGAGAGCCGTGGGCACGGCATGATGTCGAAGAGGCTGAGCATCCGGGGCATCTGCGCCGCCGGCACCCGACCGAGGAAGCGCACCTGCTCTTCGAGGCCGAGTTCGGACACGCGGGCTTCCAGGTCGGGTTGGGCGCTGCCGGAACCCGCGAGGGCGACCTGGAAGGCGATGCCGCGCTCGTGGAGGACCGCGGCAGCGTCGACGAGGGTCGTCAGGCCCTCGTACGCGACCATGCTGCCCGCGAACCCGATGACCGGGACATCGGTGCGCACGCCCATCGCCGCGGCATACGCGGCATCGGTGGGCAGCGGAAGGTACTCGTCGGGGTCGACGGCATTGGTGGCGAGACGCACACGGTCAGCGGGCACGCCCCGTGCGACGAGCTCGTCACGCGTCTGCGCCGTGATGGCGAGCACGAGGTCCGCTTCGGTCGCGACGAGTGTCTCGAGCTGGACCTGCTCGGCGAAGCGCTCGGTGCCCTCCCACCCGGGCTTGTCCGAGGCCTCGGTGATCTCCCACAGGCCGCGCACCTCATAGACGAAGGGCAGCCCGAGCCGTCGGGCGGCGATGAGCGCGGCCAGTCCCACACGGTGGTTCGACGCCGCGTGGATGAGGCTCGGCCGCTGGAGACGGGCCTCTCGCACGAAGGCGTCGGCGCACTGGAGCACGTAGTGGTCGATCGGGGTGGTGCCGAGATTCGCTCCCGGCAGGTGAACGTAGTCGACCCCGCCGATCGTCGCGACGTGCCGCCGTGCGGGCGGCCGCGACCCGTCGGCCGCGGCGTCCCACGGGTAGCCCGCCCGGCCGACGACGACGACGTCCGCGCCGTCCCGACGCAGACCGTCGGTGACCCCCTTGGTGCGGATCGAGTAGCCGTTGGAGTTGAACGCCGGAGTCGAGTACGCGCAGTACATGATGCGGCCGCGCTCCGGCTGGTAGGCGGGGCCGTCCGCGCGCGGTGGCAGCTCGATGCCGTGTGCGATGACGCGATCCGCACCCTCGATGCGGGTCGCGAGGTCGCGACCACGCTGGTCGAGCTGCTCCGCGATGTCACGGTGGTCACGCAGCAACCGAGCAGGCAGGGCGACCATGCCCTGCTGGTACCAGGCCCGCGAGAGCACATGTCCGAGCCGGTCCGGCGCGGGCTGTTCCTCGAAGCGTGCCAGGAGCTCCTCGAAGGAGTACTCGCTCAGCCGCCGCGGGACCGGCGGCGGCGGGCTCGCGGTGCCCGGCGACTCCCCCACCGCCGGGTCGGTGACGGCGGCATCCACCGGAGCAGCCACCTCGATCCCGGCCGTTACGGCAGCGTTCGGCCCTGCCGGACGACGCAGGAGCCCGGCCGGCCGCGTCAGCGTCCGGCCGATCTTGTACGCCTGTGACGAGCGCAGCCGCTTCAGGTCGGCCTTCAGCCGAGCTGTCTCGCTCCGGTAGGCATCCAACGCGCTGTTCGCGCTCCCGAGGCGCTGCTCGAGGTCCTTGTTCTCCTTCTCCAGCCGTCGCAGCTTCGACAGCTGCTTCTCCAGCTCGGAGATCCGTTTGCGCGCCGCAGCGTCACGGGACTTGAGGCCGCGGTGCTTGACCCAGACACTCTGTGGATCGGCGAGGAAGTCAGCGAGCAGCTGACGGTCGAGGGCGGGCTGGTCGCGACTCTCGTCAGCGTGCATGAGGGTTCCCTGGGTGCGGTTCTTCGGACGGGCGGCAGCGTCAGCGCCAGACGCCTCGGGTGTCGATGACCGACTTGTCGGCGAGCACGCCCCGGTCGAGGTTCTTGAACTCCTTGTGGTCGACGAGGAGCACGACGATGTCGGCCTGAGCGATCCCGGGGACGGTGTCGGCCAGGGTCACGTTCTCGAGCGCGGCCAGCGCCTGCGGCAGCTCGTCGACGTTGGGCTCGATCGCGAGGATGCGGGCATCGGGGTGGCGCTGCGCGAGCTGCTTGGTGATGCTGAGCGCCGGCGACTCGCGCAGGTCGTCGATGTCGGGCTTGAACGCGAGACCCAGCGCCGCGATGACGGGCTCCTCGAGACGGCCTGCCAGGTCGGCCACCTTGCCGAGCACGACCTCGGGCTTGTGGTCGTTGACCTCGCGGGCCGTGCGGATGAGGCGGGCGTCCTCGGGGACCGCGCTGACGATGAACCACGGGTCGACGGCGATGCAGTGGCCGCCCACGCCCGGTCCGGGCTGGAGGATGTTGACGCGAGGGTGCTTGTTGGCGAGCTCGATGAGCTCGAAGACGTCGATGCCGAGGCGATCGGCGATGATCGACAGCTCGTTCGCGAAGGCGATGTTGACGTCGCGGAAGGAGTTCTCGGTCAGCTTGGCCATCTCGGCGGTCGTCGCGTCGGTCAGGTGCAGCTCGGCGTCGCAGAAGATCTGGTAGAGGTCCCGGGCGCGCTCCGCGGCCTCGCGCGTCAGGCCGCCGATGATGCGGTCGTTCGTGACGAGCTCGATCATGACGCGACCGGGGAGCACCCGCTCGGGGCAGTGCGCGAACTGGACGACCGGCCGGCCCTCAGATCCGTCGAGGGAGAGGTCGGGCCGCGCCTCGAAGACGCGGGCCGCCATGTGCTCGGTCGCGCCGGGGGGCGATGTCGACTCGAGGATGAGCAGCTCGCCACCCTCGAGCTGCGGGATGATCGCGTCGGTCGCGGCGTCGATGTAGCTGAGGTCGGCCTCGTAGCCGTCCTTGAACGGCGTCGGGACGGCGACGATGTAGGTGCTCGCCTTGGGCGTGTCCTTCTGGGCCGAGAGCATGCCCTGGCTCACCGCACCGGCCACGTGGGTCGCAAGGTCCGGCTCGACGAAGGGCACCTCACCACGGTTGACCGCATCGACGTGCCGGTCGCTGACGTCGACGCCGATGACCTTGACGCCGTTCGTGGCGAGGATCGCCGCCGTGGGCAGGCCGATGTAGCCCAGCCCGATCACTGCAACCGTCTGAGTTGCCATCAGGTTCCATCCTTTGAGGTTTCGCGGCATCATGCCCGCTCGAGCAGTCTGGAATCTACCGGAGAGCCTCCTGTCGCCCAATTTCACGCGGCGCGGAGGTCTCTCGCGGGAGGCACCGGGTGCCAAGCCTGTCTATCTCCTCGCGCCCACGCCGATTCCGAGTGCGTCCACCCATGCGGCGGCGAGTCCGCCCAAGTCGTATTGGGCTGCCAACGACTGCACTTCAACCGAAAGGTCTGCGTGCTTGCCTGCCGCAACTGCCTCTCGCACGAGGGCCGAGGCGGATGGCGAGTCGTGCACGATGACGCCCGCCGGGAAGATGTCCTCCGCGCCCTGCCGGTTCCACACCACAGGAACCGCGCCGGAGGCCATACCTTCCACGGCGGCGAGGTGAAACGACTCTCGGTCACTTGGAGAAAGAAGCCATCCGATCTCTGAGAGCCAGTCCGGCACGTCTGGCCCGTCTTCCTCGAAGAAGATGTGCGACGCCAACGCGGGTGTCCGCCGGATCTTGGCGAACACGGCATCGAACCGGACGCGTTCCTGTGGGTCCGTCCACATCCACGGCGCTTGTATCGGTGACTTGCCCTTGACGAATAAGGAGTATCGGTCGTCGTGGCTGACGAGCTCCTCCAGAACCGCGACCGCACGGTCAAGACGCTTGAGAGACGGCCGCCAGCCAAGAAGTCCGAGGTTGAACTCAGCACCCTGTGATTTGGGACGCGCCAACAGCTCGGTGTCGACGGCGTTTGGAATCACTACCGTCTTATCGGGGTCCAGTCCCCACTTCTCGATGCCTGCGCGGCGGGTGTGCTCGGAAACGAAGACGACACGGTTCACGCGTCCGAAGTGGACACCGTCCGCCCAAGGGCCCAGGAGTTCGTAGCCATGGACACGGATGACAAGCCATTGCTCCGCCGCGACGTTGTGCGAGTAGAACTCGGCAGCGCCTGAGGCGAACTCCACCCATACGACGTCCGCCCCGTCAAGGACTGCCCTCGCCTCCGACACGGGCGTGGCGTGCTGCGACTGCCACTTGGAACGGCTTAGCTGCACGTCCGACCGACGCGAAAGATCGTCCGCAATCGTGCGAGCGAATTTGAAATCGTGTCCGACAAGCGCCACACGGCACTTCTTGCCGCCCCGGACAGGCTTTTCGACCCTCCCGTACCGGGTCAGAGGATCGGCTGTGGCAATTGCACCTGACGGCGGCTGACAACCCAGCCCCCACGGCCATACCGTAACCCTCCCGATCAATGAAGGCTGGTGTCGCTCGAGGTCGTTCCTCTCCTCGGCAGTCTTCACCACCACCCGTACGACTCCTGCACTCTGGTGAAGCTCGCTCCATTCCGTGAGATCCCAAACGCCCCATGCCCCCTCGGGCAGGTCTAACCAGGGAAGATCTTCAGTCTTCTCGTGTTGGGCTAGGTAGGCCGCGAAGGCCACATCGGACGTGGCGACGGCGGTCAGGGGCCATCCTCGATGAAACTGGAGGAGACGCCACGTCTGACGCCCGAAGGTGTCGCTGCTGATGGCCGCCGACGCCTTGGGGTCCACTCGAAGATGCCCCCGGCCTGCGTTGTCGCGAACGTACGTCACTGTAGCGCCGCTGGCGTCCCATGCACCGCCTCCGCACGCTTCCCTCACGGCGGGGTCTGAGAGCCTCAACGAGAGCGTACGTGTGACGGCAAACGCACAACTTAGGTGCAGGTCGAGGGGAACCGTCTCTTCGCTCGCCACAAATGACCACAGCGACTCTGGCGGGGACAGTGCCCCTTCCGTCAGCTCGAGAAATCTTGAGGTGTCGAGATGTCCCATGGAGGCCAACTGGTCGTGGAGTGACTTAGGGCATACCACCAGAGCTGCGGAGGCAAGAATCGTCGAGATCTGATGGCGCAGTTGAGGCCGCTGGTATTCCGAACTGTCGTCGGCAGGGATGCACACCATCAGCCGTCCAGCGAACGTGGCGTTACCTGCCAGTACGCGCGCCATAACCTGCCCACGGCAGGCTATGCCGTCGACCCGCAGCCGCGACGCGATCTGAACAGCGAGCCAAGCCAGACGACGATGCTCTCCCGGGGCGCAGTCGACAGGTGCAGTCGACACCAGGGGGTGCGAGAGCAGCGGCGAAGCCTGGTCGGCGCCATCGGGCGTGGCCGACGTCGCCGTCACAATTGTGACTTCAACACCACCATTGCAGAGCGCCTGCACGAGGTTCTGATCGAACTCCGTGAGCACTTCTCCGCCGTCGGGAACATAAACTAGATGCACGTATTACTCTTTCTCGACGTTTGAGGCCAGCGCCAACGCCTGCAGCGTCTCTATTACAGGATGGGGATATTCCATGGATCCCCGCGTCGGCTGCGAACGCAGATTCGGCAAATACTCTGCACTACCTAGATCGATTGGCCTCCGGGCCGTCCTGTCCGCCAGGACGAGCACGGGAACGTGCATGGATTCGCAAAGGACAAGGAGGCGCCGCATCGCCCCGCAAGCCCTTCCCCTAGAGTCGAGATGTCGGCGCCAAACCGAACTCTTGACATAGCATTCATCGACAATGACGTGCGTCGGACGCAAGATCTCGAATGCCGCGTCCACCAGGCCGGGGCCGATCTTCGCCACGCGAAGATTTTCGCTCAAACTTCTAAGCAGGCCGGCGCTGGCTACCACACAAACGCTGAAGACTTGGTCAGATCCCTGTGTTCGCGAAAGTTCTAGTCCGAGAAGTCGAAGCAATTCGACGTCTGACGCAATTGGAGTATCACTCCGTGCCGCAGGTTCGGGAATCATGCCTTCTTGGGCATTCGCGCGAAGGATCTCAGTAATCGCCACCACCGCCTAGGCGCTTGACAAGTTCTTCGGTCACGTACTCATAGAAGGCAGCGGAGTAGTGGTAGGGAGCAATGCCCCAGCGATGGGCTCGGGTTGTGACACACAGCTCCGCCGGAACCTCCAACAGACTCACGGACTGATCCCGCAGGAAGTCGAAATACCGTCGGCTCAGGTCGTTTACGCGACTAGGGTCCAACTTGCTGCCACCGAAAGGAAAGACGTCCCCTTCAACACTTCTGACCGCCCAGTCATGCTGGAGGGCCAACAGCTTGTCCCGAAGGCCAAGACCGTCCAAGAAGACCAGCAACTCATTGACGGCCGCGCTCCACATCTTGAAGTGCTCATCCGTCGCGAACTTCACATGTACGTGATCAGGGGCAATTTTCTCTCCAAGGCCTGAGCGCGAGAACTCCATCGAGTTCGTGAGCACCGAACCGTCGGCGGAAACGAGCACCCCGTTGCGCTCATCGACGAGGTCCATCCACACCACATCGATGAGATCGTGACTAGCCCTCAACGACGCTACAAGACTCGCCGAAAGGTCCCCCCGGACGGCCTGAGACTGGAACGGAGAGTCCAGCCCCGGATCAAGGTCATTCCATCCCTCGCTCTTGGGACCGAACGAACTGATGAGGCTTTGCCGCGCGACGTAACCCACCAGTTTCAGTCGCTCAGGATCGAAGTACTCGACGGTGTCCCGGCAGACACAGCTTCCGTGGATAAAGACACCCGAGGGCCCACTCTGCTGGCTCACACCACACCCGCTTGCGCGAAAGACTCTTCCGCGGCTGCCATAACTGCCCTCAGCCGCCTGATGTAGGCGGTAGCAGAGAAGTGTTCGCGAACGAAGGCAAGGGCGAGCTCGCTCTGCCGCTGGAAACTCGCGTCGTCAGCCCAAGATGCGCTCACTATGCCTGCCACCTCGGCAGGCGTGGCGTAGATGGCAGCGCTGCCGAAGAGTGGTTCCATGTACGCGGGCAGAATCACCACGCAGCCGGACGCCATAGCCTCGAGCGCCGCCATTCCGAAGGACTCGATGAGCTGTGATGAATGCATGTACACCCAGAAGTCGACCTCTGAAACGAACGCTCGAGGTTCCACCGATCCGAAGGGATGCACCTGCACGCCAGCGACGGACAGGTCGATCAGACTCTTGATTGATCCCGCCCCCCCCAGAATGCGGGTTTCGTAGCGGTCGCCTCCTATGTAGGTCGCGCTGATCTCTTCCTTCGAGTCGGGCCACTTCAGCCGGTGGTCTCGAGAGTGCCGACCTAACACCGGTTGCCTCCGAGCAGGGTGCTTGGGCTCGTGCGCGATGTCGCGGTCAAAGACGAATCCTGGCCAATCGAAATCCGCGAGGGCAACTTCTGGAGCAAGGATACGGAGCAGGCTTCGAGTGTGCGGGGACTCAGGACTGATCGTGACGGGAGCGCCGAACGCGCGCTGAGCATTGAGGCGGCACCGTTCAAGGTCGTAGCACGCCTCGTCCCCATTAATGCCCATCGGCGCCGTGTTCGCGACGATCAGTGTGCGCTGGGAAACAACGTTGGGCTGCAGATTGTCCGCGTACTCAAGTACGGACGGGTTACGCACGAGAAGGACTCGCGTTTCGACCGTATCCTCCATGGCCAGGACGGGGATCCGCAATTCCGAGACGGTGCGCGCGACCGCAGCGTTGAACGGCCGCGGAGCCCGCAGCACCGGGCTGCTGAGCTGCAGTACGGCGACTCTCAGCCCGGCTTCGTGAGCGGCCCGAATCTCGGCGTTGGTGAGCGATGAGTTTCCTCCGGGAAACCGAAAATCGGTGCAATACACGACGTCAAACGGCTCGTAGCGTGGTCGTCGTTGGCCCGACAGGAAGTTCTGGGGTACCGGGAACGGTCGCTCGGAGCTGCTGAAGTCGACCGACACCTCTTCGTTCGGAACGATGGAACTCTTCAACTGCAGGTGCCAGTTCTGGTAGAGGAGCCCGTAGGTTTGACGGCCGAAGTCCAGCGCTCCCTTTCGAATCTCCCCAGAGGTCAAAGAGCCTTGGCGGGACCGCATGAATGAAAGAGGAGGAGTCTCGATAGAGGCGACACGCTTGCCCGTGGCAGCGAAAATGCGATCGTGAAACTCGGCGTCTGCGGCTCGGTTGAGGTCGTCCCACATACCGAGCCGTCTGACGTCATCGGCGCGAATCATCAAAGACGAGTAGTTGCGCTGGTTGAATTCCGGGTTGTCGTTGATGCGAACGAACCTCCCGTCTTCGTCAACGCGAGCCATATAGGACATATTTGCTACCATGCCGGGGTCCGCGATAAGTGCCTTGACCTGTGTCTCGACCTTCTGAGGGTGCGACCAGTCGTCGTCGTCATGAACGGCTACGAACTCGCCCTTGGCCATAGAGAATGCGCGGAGACGAGCCCGATAGGCACCCTGATTGCTTTCCAGGCGCACCAGCGTCAGGCGCTCGTCGGCCGGCGCGACGGACTTCAGGTACTCCCACTCACTGTCATCGCTGTGGTCGTCCACAACAATGAGCTCCAAATTGGCCCACGTCTGCGCCAGCACGCTCTTGATCGCTGTGAGAATGTGGGCGGAACCGTTGTACGTCGGCATCATTATGGTGACGAGCGGCCCGTTGGTGACGCTCGGGGCTTCCACCTCTAGACGCTCGAGCAGATCAGCACCACCGGCCTGGACGGTGATCGGAGCGATATTGGCTGCCGACAGCTGTCGATTCAGATGGCGAAGCGCGTGCTGGGCGTTCTGATCCGACCGCATTTCGTGGTTGTGCTCGAGCAGCGCGACCTGCACGGGAAACCGTTCTTCGAAATTCGTTTCGCGGAAGACCGATATCAGTTCTTCGTGCAGCCCTGCTGCCTCCAAGAGCTCGGCGTAGATCAACGTTGCTCGTTGGTCGAAGATGCTCAGACCCCACAAACGCGCAGTCAACCGAAACAAGCTGAGCGCGTCGTCGATGTCTTGCTGCGTGAAAGATTGGTCGGCTACGACTCGCGCGAGGCTGAGGAGTGACCGTGGATGCCAACTCCGAAAGACGCGCACACGCGTGTCGTCAATCAGTCCGCCCTGTGAAGAACGGGAGACTGTCACGACATCCTTGTAACCAAGCAGCAGGTTGGTGGCGCTCCGTGCGATCACGTCACGCGCCGCAACGCTCGCGTTCCTCATCGCGATCTGCTCCATCACGCGGATATCCTTGTGATGCTGACCACCGTAGAAATAGTCTGGTCCGAGTGCCACATTGACCGTCATCCTGGGCGCCGACGCGCCGATCGCCTGAGCGCGACGGATCTCGGCGGCGACGTGATCTTTGATGATCTGGGCTTGAGAGGCGGCGCTCGTCGTCGGCGCGCCAGCGGCACATCGCAGCGCTGCAGCGGCCTTCTCAGCGCGTTGCTCCATCGTGCGTAGCTGGTCGGTGAGGCCGGCCACCTGCGCAGCGTGGGTCATCTGCGCGTTTCGCAGCTGCACGTTCGCCGACTGCTCGCGTTCACGCAAGTGCGCCAACTCCGCAGTCAGGGTGCGAACTTCGTTCTGGTCTAGGTGTTCCGCCGTCATGGTTGTCCAAGTGTCAGGTTTGGACCCGAGCCCAGCGGATCCCGTGTGTCAGGCGCACCGAAACTACCGTATTGCCGCCCCTACCCGCGCGTCGGTCCCACCCGGGCGGGCCCCTGTGAGCCCGACACCAGGACCTGCCGACCACCCTCGACCCGTTGGCGCTGAGCCCTAGGCATCCCGGCGCAGTCTCCGCCTAACACAGGTCCGCCACGGCAGGTCGGAAGCGCGCGCGGCGCGACTCGGCATAGGATCGAGCGTCACAATATGCAAGGTAAGGGGCTCAAGGGTGTTCTTCGTTGGTCACACGCGATTCAGTTTGTATCTGCCGGGATCCACGGCGTGGGCCGCGACTCGTCGATTCTCGTCGGCGGAGGAGTATCAGGCATACCTTTTCTCGGAGGAGAGACTGGCACCCCGCGCTGAGATGTTCTTCGAGAGGTCGCTGCCTCAGATTGACTTGGCAGTGCGTTCGCACCGCGTCCAGCACATCGTGTCCTACTCGGATGTCCTTCCGTCGGACTACAAGAACAGAATGCACGAGGCGTCTACCAAATATCCCTGGCTGGTTCTTGACGAGTACGAGGACGGAAGGGGCAAGTACAACGCCGATCGCGTGGCGGCGAACATGCTGCGGCACAATGGCGTCGCCGGAGGCATCTACGGCAACTATCGTCTCGATGACGACGACCTTCTCGCCGTCGATTACTTCGATAGGATGGCCGCCCACATGCACGATTCATCGGTCGGCATGTACGTATCACTTGGGGCCGGCATCACAGCCATTCAAAGTGCTGGAAGATTCTGGAACGCCCGCCACGTCATGCAAAGGATGTTCTCGGCAGGTTTGCTTAGTGTCTGCCGTCGGAACGAGGACGGCACGGTAGATCGTCCGCTCAACTACTTCTCCCATCACTTGGCGGACCAACGCTCGCCAGTCATAAGCGACTCCCGATCGCCCGGCTTCTTCTGGAACCGGACGGTGCTTCAAGACACCAGCTTCAGCACGTCAGAAGTCGATCTACCGCGGCTCAACAACGAATTGTCACGGCTTCGCAGCCCAGCATCAACTCATGAAGTTATTGACCTGTTCCCTGTAATGCAGGGACTGGTTGAGCTGGAGGCTGCTCCCGTGGCCTCCTAGACCGAAGTCAGAGCCGTCGGGCCGAATCCGCGAGTTTGTTCCTTCACACCATCACGTGTGCGATTGACGTCCCGTAGGCATGCACGCGGGAGTTGGCGAGCAGTTCGGCCGAGCTGGCCTCCCACGTGTGGTGGGCGGCACCGTAGCGCATCTGCACGAAGTTGAACCGGTCGCTCGAGTAGATCGACAGCCCGTCCGTCGCCACCTGCCGTAGGAAGTCGGTGTCCTCGCCCCGGCCGAGGTCGCCGAAGGGGTGCGCGAGCGCCACCTCGCGGGAGGTCACGATGGTCGGGCCCATGACGAAGTCGGTGAACTTGTGCTCCCGCTCGGGGAACCGCACGATCGTCAGGTCCTGCGCCTCGAGGTACATGTGGTGGGCCTGCTTGCCGACGAGCGCGGCGCCGGAGTAGTCGAGCGCGTGCAGCTGGTCGGAGAGGTAGTGCGGCCCGTAGAGGTCGTCGTCGTCCATCTTGGCCACGAGATCCCCCGACGCCGCCGCGACGAGCTGGTTGAGACACGCTCCCAACGACTGCGTCGACGGCGCGTGCAGCACCTGCACGTTCTCGAGCCCCAGCTCGCGCGCCCGCTCGACGACGGCCGCCTCGACCTCGAAGCCGTGGCCGAGCAGCAGCAGCTCGACGTCGACGCCCTGCTGGGCCGCCACGGTCTCGACGACGTGCATCATCTGCTGGGGGCGGTTCGACGACACGAGGGCGCTCACCGTCGGACGCCGCCGCACCTTCGACCCGAGGCCGGCGGCCGCGAGCACCTCGTCCACGCGCCGCTCGTACGTGTGCTCGGTCCAGATCCGCCGCTGCGCGACGTGCACGAGGTGGTCGCGCAGCTCGGGGCTGTTGACGAGCGCGCGCAGCGTCCACTCCGCCTCCTGCGGCTCGTCGACCTGCAGCACCTCGTCGGCGGCGAAGAAGTTCTCGATGGCCGGGCTCGCCGTCGACACGACGGGGGTCCCGCACGCGGTGATCTCAAAGATGCGCCGCGCACACATGCTCGGGCTGTCGACGATCGAGTTGACGTTGAGGAAGACCTTGTAGAGCCGGTATGCCGTCAGCATCTGCGCGTAGTCGAGCGAGCCCACGACGCGCGAGCCGAGCGGCTCCGGGAACTGGTAGTTCGCGTCGCCGCCGAGGTAGCGCGAGAAGATCTCGAGGCCCACCGGCATCCGGGAGCTGACCTCCGCGGCCGCGCCTAGCAGCAGGTCCATCTGCGCGCGGCGCTCGGGGTACTTGTGCGCGAAGTACATCCCGGCGAACGCGACGTCGCGCGACTGGTGGCCCGTGCCGGGCCGCACCGGGTTGTGGATCGCCGGCTGCGCAGCGAAGGCCATGACGCCGACGCGGTCGTGGCCGAGGTCGCGCCGGTAGTCCTCGAGCCGCTCCGAGTCGGTCGTGCGCACGTGGTCGAACAACTTCGCGGTGTCGAGGAACTCGGCGTAGTGCACCGGGTCCTCCTTGTTCCAGAACACCGTCGGTATGCCGTTCTCCCGGCACCACGCGACGAGCTCGACGAGCGCGGGGCGGGGAGCCGACGTGCCCGTCAGCGCGTACTGCCAGGCGTCGCCGTTGCCGTGCCACGCCGACTCGACGAAGACCAGGTCGAGCGGCGCCTCCGCGACCTGCTCGCGCCAGCGCGAGGGCACGAGCTCCACCTGCTGCCACTCGTAGCCGAGGGCGAGGCGCGAGAAGTCGTCGAGGATGACCCCGACCCGCAGCTGCGGGCGCCGGGGAGCCCGGTCGGGCATCGGCCACGCCGCGACGTCGAGCGAGCCGTCGGCCCGGCGCGCCAGCCCGGCAGACGGCTGGTGCCCGGCGATCGACCGGCGACGCCGCCACGTGCGCAGCTGCGAGAGCCCGCCGCGCCGCAGGTGCCAGAGCGCCGTCCGGAGGTCGCTCGGACGGCGTCGGTCATCAGGCATGAGCACCTCGGGTGGTGGGAGCGGGGGCACGGCGCGCTCGGGCGGAGCGGCCTCGCCCGTCCGTGGCGCGACCAACGTAGCCGACCCGGCAGGCGCCTCCGGGCACCCGCGCCCGACCTGGGGCAGAATGACGCAATGCGCAGGAGCCGCGGGCGGGACCTCGCCCTGGGAGTGGCGGCCGTGCTGGCGAACGTGCTGCTCGTGCTCGGCGTCGTCGCCCTCGCGACCGGCCGCTTCAGCCAGTCGGGCGGCACTCCCCCGACCGCGACGACGAGCCGACCGGCCACGACCGGGCCCACCACGGCGAGCCCGTCGCCCAGCACTTCGACGTCGACGACGCCCGCGACGCCCGCGACGCCCGCGGCGCCGGCGATCTCGACCCTGCTCGGCTCCGGCCGCGACGCCACCCTCGTCGTGCTCGGCGACGGCACCGGCGACGAGGCGGGCGAGTGGGTCAGCGCCTTCGCCGAGCAGGCCGGCGACAGCCACCGGGTGACCCTGCGTGGCCTCGACCCCAACGACCCGACGCAGTACGCCTCCAAGGAGAAGATCGGCGCCGCCGGCCCCACCCTGACGATCTGGAACGGCTCGCGCACCGGTGTGACGGCTGACTACCCCGCCAAGCGCCTCGACTTCCTCGCGCCGCGCACCCCTGACGCCGTGCTGCTCAGCTTCGGCCGTGACGACACGGCCTCGGGCATCACCGCCGGGCTCGAGTCGACGTACCGCGCCGTGACGGCCCGCTGGCCCGGCGTCGCCGTCGGCGTCGTGCTGCAGGGCCAGGACCGCGACGACGCCATCGGTCCCGTGCGCACCGCCACCCGCGCGTGGGCCGACTCCCACGGACTGCCCACCGTCGACGTCGCCGCCGCCTTCTCGGCGGCCGGCGACCCCAACACCTTCGTCTCGGTCGTCGACCCGCCTAGCACCAACGCCAAGGGCGGCCGCCTCTGGGCGCGCACGGTGCTCACGGCCCTCGGCGGCGTCGCCCCCTGACGCTCAGGCCGTCCACTACGCTGCGAGCACCGGGAGCCGCCCGGGTGGATCGCGACGCTCGTCCCGCTGGAGGACCCCGGTGTACACGCCCAAGCTGAGCTCACGGCTCGCCGTCGAGGCCCTCGGCACCTTCTGGCTCGTCTTCATCGGCTGCGGGTCGGCGGTCTTCAACACGAAGTTCGTCGTGCGGGCCCTCTCGGACCCTGCGCCCGTCGACCTCGGCATCGGCCACCTCGGCGTCGCCATCGCTTTCGGGCTGGCGGTCACGACGATGGGGTATGCCGTCGGCCACGTCTCGGGGGCCCACTTCAACCCCGCCGTCACCATCGGCATCGCCGTGGCCAAGCGGTTCGAGTGGCGCGAGGTGCCGGCCTACGTCGCCGCGCAGCTCGTCGGTGGGCTCCTCGCCGGCGGCGCGCTCGCCGGGCTCGTGACGTCCCGCGGCCTCTCGGTGACGGGCAACCTCGCCGCCAACGGCTACGGGGCGCTCTCCCCCGGCGGTTTCGGCCTCGGGGCCGTGCTCGTCGTCGAGGCCCTCGTCACGGCGTTCTTCGTCTACATCATCCTCGGCGCGACGAAGGACGACGCCCCGAAGGGGTTCGCGCCGCTCGCGATCGGATTCGGGCTGCTGCTCGCCCACCTCGTCGCCATCCCGATCAGCAACGCCTCGATCAACCCGGCCCGCTCCACCGCCGTGGCCTTCTTCAACGGCAACGGCGCCGTCGGCCAGCTCTGGGTCTTCTGGGTCGCGCCGGTCGTCGGCGGGCTCATCGCCGGCACGACGTTCGCGTGGATCACCGGCGAGCGCCGGGACGACATGGACATCAGCGGGTCGACCGACACCGTCACCAACGCGGCGGTCGACGCCGAGGGCCGCCCCGTCCTCGACGACTGAGCTCGCTCGACGACGGTGCTGCGTGCCGGGCCGTTCAGGCCCTCGCGGTGAACAGCCCGAGGCGGGCGCTGGCGAGCTGCGGGAAGACCGTCGAGGCCGAGATGCCGGCCCGCCGCTCGAGCGCCTCGGCGAGGATCGTGCGGTAGTCGGTCGTCCCGGCGAGGTCGCCGTTGTCGAGGGCGGCCGGGGCGAGCCCGGGCCACCGGCCGTAGACCTTCCCGCCGCGCACCCCGCCGCCGAGCACGAGCGAGACGTTGCCGTGGCCGTGGTCGAGGCCGCCCGAGCCGTTCTGCGCCACGCGCCGGCCGAACTCGCTCAGGGTCACGAGGGTGACGTCCTGCATCTGCGCCCCGAGGTCGCGGTGGAAGGCGGCGAGCGCCTGGCCGAGCTCGGTGAGCTGTCGGAACATCCAGCCGCCGTCGCTGCGCCCGAGGTCGGAGTGCATGTCCCAGTTGCCGACGTCGACCGTGGCCGCACGCAGCCCCACGCGGGCCTTGATGAGCCGGGCCAGGTCGCGCAGCGCGTCACCGACGGCACCCTGGGGGTAGGCCGCCCCGTTCGCCGGCGTGTAGCCGGCCGCCCGCAGCGGGTTCATCGTCGCGAGCGCACCGAGGGTCGCACGGGCGGGAGCGGCGACCGTGGCGGGGGCGCCGGCATAGAGCGCCGACAGGGCCGTGGTCCAGCGTGCCCGCTCCTGCGGGTCGTCGGCACCGCCGAGGCTGAAGCTGTCGACGGTGCGGACCGCGACCTCGGGGTTGGGCCCGATCATCGAGGGCGGCGACGACGCCGCCCCTACCGCGGCGGACGAGAAGCTCGTCACAGGGCCGGTCAGGCCGATCATCCGGTCGAGCCAGCCGGTGCGCAGCGTGCTCCCGGGCGCCGCGTTCTCCATCGCCGCCATCGCCTCGAAGTGCGAGCGGGTCGGGTTGACCTGCCCGACGGCGTGGACGGCCGCGAGGCCGCCTGCGTCCCAGATCGGCTTGAGCGGCGCGAGCGCCGGGTGCAGGCCGAACATCGCGTCGAGCTTGAGGGCCCGGGACGCGGGGATCGCGATGTCGGGACGCGCGGCCGCGTATGCCGGGTCGCCCACCGGGGCGACCGCGGACAGTCCGTCGAAGCCCCCGCGCAGGCTGAGCACGACGACGGTGTCGCCCGTGTAGCCGGCGCCGGCGAACGCGAGCTGCGTGGCGGCGCTCGGGCCGGCCGTGCCGACGACCGCCCCGAGCGCGCCGAGCGCGGAGGCGCCGGCGAGCAGGGTGCGGCGCGAGACCTGGGCGGCGAGCGCCTGCCCGTCGGGGCAGCCGCAGCCCGCGGGGGCGGGCGAGGCAGCCGGGGCGACGTCGGGGGTCGGGGTGCTCGTCATGGTGGTCCTCAGCGGATCGCGAAGTTCGGGGAGTCGAGCAGGAGCGCGACGATCGAGGGCAGGCGCCACGTCACCGCGGCCGAACCGGCCCGCAGCGGGTCGCTCGGCGCGTGGTCGACGAAGCGACAGATCGCCTCGCGCTGCGCGGCGGTCAGCGTGACGAAGAGGCGCGCGGCGAGCGCGTCGACGAGGGCGGCATACGTGCTCGGCAGCGGGGAGGGCACGAACGTCGTCACGGCCGGGCGCGTCATCGCCTTGAGGGTCCAGTTGCCCGCGAGGCCGAGGTGGAAGTTCCAGCGGTTGAGGGTGCTCGACGCGCCGTTCCACGCCGCCGCGACGTCGGGGTAGCCGTTCGGGGCGGGCCAGCCCATCGGCGCCTGGCCGAAGGAGCCGAGGGCCCAGAAGAGGTGGCGCAGGTTGCTGTCGCCGGACGTCGGCGCCGGCTCGGGCGTCAGGCCGAGGACGCGGCACGACGCGAGAGCGTCCTCGTAGGGCGTACGCACCTTCTGGCCCACCGACGCGGCGAACTCCGGCGAGAGGAAGAGCGCGCGCAGCACGGGCGCGATGGCGGTGCCGTTCGCGAGGTAGACCTGGGCGAGCTTCGTGACGAGGGTCGCGGGCGGCGTGTCGGAGACGTAGCGGACGGCGAGCTTGCGGGCGATGCGGTTCGCCGTCGCGGGGTGCTGGGCGAGGTAGGTGAGGTAGCGGGTGGCGACGGCGACACCGTCCTCGGCCACCGGGTTGGGGTCGCTCCAGCCGAGCACCTTGACGGGTCCGACGTAGCGGCGCTGCGGCTTGTAGGAGAAGAGGCCCGACTCGCCGTCGACGCTGAGCCCGGTCAGGACCCGGGCCGACATGCGCACGTCGGTCTCGGTGTAGTTGCCGACGCCGACGGTGTGCAGCTCGAGCAGCTCGCGACCGTAGTTCTCGTTCGGGGCGCGCTTCGTGCTGTCGGCGTTGTCGAGGACCTTGAGCATCGCCGGGTGGCGGGCCGCGGCGTTGAGCATGTCGCTGTAGCGGCCGAGCGCGTGGCGCCGGACGACGTCGCGCTGGAAGAGGTGCGCGTTGTCCCAGACCTCGCTGCTCGGCACCGGGACGACGAGGTGGTTCGTCCAGAAGTCGACGACGGTCTCGAGCAGCTGGCGACGGGAGAAGAGGGCCCGCGCGAGGTGCGACTCGACGACCTCCATCATGACGGCCCAGCGGTCGGTGTCGGGCAGCCGCTCGCGCACCTGCCACGTCTTCCAGCCGAGGCGGGTCCAGCGCTTGAGCAGGGCGTCCATCGCGGGGTCGGGCACGGCCGTCAGCGGGGCGAGCTGGGCGTCGAGCCAGGCGGTGGTGCCGGTCTTGCGCACCTCGGCGACGAGGGCCGGCGTCGGGCCGAACGTGGCGCGGCGGAGCAGGTGCAGCACGGGGTCCGTCGTGGTCGTCGCAGCGGCGAACGGGGCGGCGGCAGGGGTGGCGGCGGGGGTGGCTGCGGGGGCAGCGGTGGGGGCAGCGGTGGCGGAGCCGGCTGTCGCGACGGCGACGGCGCCCAGGGCGGTGCCCGCACCGAGACCGGACAGCACGCGCCGTCGCGCGGGGGCGGCGGCCGGCGACGAGTCGGGGGTCGGAGCGGTCATGCGCATGACGGTAAGCAGCCAACCCCCTCATTGACTCCGTTTTCGGACATTTCGGTGCAGAACTCTCCCCCCGGCGCTCCGTCGCTGACCCGCGGAGCGACTCAGTGACGGAGGCGTGGGCGCGGCGGCGTGATCGGTGCGAAGGTTGGACCTTCAGATCGGCCCACTGAAGTTATGATCTTCACATGACGTCACTGGAGCCCACACCTTCACCTGTCGCGCTCATCGGCGACATCGTCGGGTCGCGCGCCGCCGCCGACCGCGCCGGCCTGCACGCCCGCTTCCAGTCCGTCATCGAGGAGGTCACCGAGGCGGTGCCGGCGCTCGAGCCTCCGGTCATCACGCTCGGCGACGAGTTCCAGGCGGTCTACCCCTCCCTCGGCGACGCCCTGCGTGCCGCCTTCGTCGTCCGCGCCGGGCTCCACCCCGTGGCCGACGTGCGCTTCGGGCTCGGCCGGGGCGCGGTCACGACCCTCGACGCCGCGCGCGGCGTGCACGACGGCCCGGCCTACTGGGCGGCCCGCGACGCCATCGTGCTCGCCGAGGAACGCGCCGGGCGCCCGCAGACGCGGACCGCGCGAACGGCATACCTCGCCCCCGACGAGCCCGCCGCGCTCGTCACCGCCGTGCAGGCCTCCCTCGACTGTCTGGACTTCATGGTTGGCTCGTTGTCGACCACCTCACGCGAGATCCTCGGAGGACTGATGCAGGGCGAAGCGCAGGCCGACGTCGCCGACCGCCTCGGCATCAGCGCCTCGGCCGTCTCGCAGCGGGTGCGGCGCGACGGCCTCGGCGTCGCGCTCGAGGCGCTGGCCCGGCTCGAGGAGCTCCCGTGACCTGGCTGTCGATCGTCCTCGTCGGCCTCGGCGTCGGCGACCTCGTGCGCTCGACGTCGTGGCGTCCGGGCCGGGTCGTCGCCCACGCGACGACCCCGGTCGTGATCCTGCTCGTCGCCCTCCTCGCCGGCATGCACACGTGGGCCGACGCGCTCGCGCTCGCGCTCGCCGCCGTGGCCGGCGCCGCCTGGATCGAGCTCTCGCAGCGCACCCACGAGACGGGGCGCGGCGCCCTGCCGGCGCTGTCGGCCTTCGCCGCCGTCGTCGTCGGCCTGCTCGCGGCCTCCGGGGCCGCCAGCCCCGCCGGCGGGCCGCTCGCGACGTGGCTCGCCTGGGCCGACCTGCCCGGCGCGGGCACTCCCTCCGCGTCGCGGGTGCTGCTCCTCGCCGGCCTCGCCGCCGTCAACCTCGCCACCGCGAACCTCATCGTGCGGCTCGTGCTGCTCGCCATCGGCGCCCTGCGGCCCTCCGACGTCTCGGCGGCGGCGACGGCCGCCGCGGCGGCCGCCGGTGGGGGCGGCAGCCCGTCCTCGGGCACGGGCCAGCAGCCCTCCGACCGGCTCAAGGGCGGCCGTCTCCTCGGACCCATGGAGCGCCTCGTCATCGTCGGCCTCGGGCTGGCGGGCGAGTTCGGCGCGGCCGGGCTCGTCATCGCCGCCAAGGGCCTGCTCCGCTTCCCCGAGATCCAGGCGACGGCCCGCAGCCGCACGGCCACCGACCCGGGTGCCGCGCCGGGCGCCGCGCCCGGCACCGACCCCGGAGCCGACCCGGCCGGCAGCTACCCGGGCGGCCCGGCCGGCATCGACGACGTGACGGAGTACTTCCTCGTGGGCAGCTTCGTCAGCTGGCTCATCGCCCTCGCCTCGCTCGCCCTCGCCGCCTGAGCCTCCGGCCCGCACTGGTAGCGTCGGAGCGTCCAGCGCCACCCATGTGAAGGGCCTTCCTGTGAGCACAACCCCCGTCAAGGTCGCCGTCACCGGCGCCGCCGGCCAGATCGGCTACAGCCTCCTGTTCCGCATTGCGAGTGGTGCCCTGCTCGGGCCCGACACCCCGGTGGAGCTGCGGCTGCTCGAGATCACCCCGGCGCTCAAGGCGCTCGAGGGTGTCGTCATGGAGCTCGACGACTGCGCCTTCCCGACGCTCGCCGGCGTGCAGATCGGCGACGACGCGACGAAGGTCTTCGACGGCGTCAACCACGCCCTCCTCGTCGGCGCGCGCCCGCGCGGCCCCGGCATGGAGCGCGGTGACCTCCTCGAGGCCAACGGCGGCATCTTCGCGCCCCAGGGCAAGGCCCTGAACGAGGTCGCGGCCGACGACATCCGCATCACCGTGACCGGCAACCCGGCCAACACCAACGCGCTCATCGCCATGAGCAACGCCCCCGACATCCCCACCGAGCGCTTCTCGGCCCTGACGCGCCTGGACCACAACCGCGCGATCAGCCAGCTCGCCGCGAAGCTCGGCGTGCCGGTCACCGAGATCAAGAAGATGACGATCTGGGGCAACCACTCGGCCACGCAGTACCCCGACCTCTTCCACGCCGAGGTCGGCGGCCGCACCGCCGCCGAGGCCGTCGGTGACCAGGACTGGCTCGCCGGCACCTTCATCCCGACCGTCGCCAAGCGTGGCGCGGCGATCATCGAGGCCCGTGGGGCCAGCTCGGCCGCGTCGGCCGCGTCGGCGACCATCGACCACGCCCGTACGTGGGTCGAGGGCACCGCCGAGGGCGACTGGGTCTCGATGGCGGTCCGCTCCGACGGCTCCTACGGCGTGCAGGAGGGGCTCATCTCCTCCTTCCCCGTCACGGTCCGGGACGGCCGGTGGAGCATCGTGCAGGGCCTCGACATCAACGACTTCTCGCGCGGCAAGATCGACGCGTCCGTCGCCGAGCTCGCCGAGGAGCGCGACGCCGTCAAGGGTCTCGGCCTCATCTGAGCCCCCGCACCACCTGAACCACCAGCGCGAGCGCCGGTCACCCCAGCGGTGGCCGGCGCTCCCGCGTTCGGGGGCCACCGGCATACGCAAGACCGGTCACGGACCCGCCCGCCGCGGCTGCAACTGCGCCACGGCGCACCTCCAGCCGCCAACCCAGCCTCCGCCCGGCTGCAACTGCGCCACGGCGCGCATCCAGCCGCCAACCCAGCCTCGTCCCGGCTGCAACTGCGCCACGGCGCACCTCCAGCCGCGGGGTCGCGGCGGACGGGCCCGGCGGCACACGGCGTCGGGATGCTCCGCCGGTCAGCCCGTGGAGAGGTCCTCGGTCACGCGCGAGGGCACGTCGGCCGCGACGTTGACCGTCGCCGAGGCGATGAGCACGCCCACGCCGAGGGCGAGCAGGATGAGCACGTCGAGCGCCCGTGAACGCACCGTGAGCCCGCCGGCCTTGCGCGCTGGGCGGGCGACGAGGCGGACGCTCGCGCCGACGAGGAACGCGGCGGCCACGATCCGGCCGCCCCACCGCACGTCGACGAAGGCGATGACGAAGACCCCGGCGGCCGCGACGGCGGCGACGAGGTACCACCAGCTGAGGACGACGAAGCCGCTCCCCCGCCACTGCATCAGGGGCTGCTCAGGCGCCGGCGGCGAGCGAGGCCTCGGCCGCCTCGACGATGTTCGTCAGCAGCAGGGCGCGGGTCATCGGGCCGACGCCACCGGGGTTCGGGCTCACCCAGCCGGCCACCTCGGCGACGTCCGGCGCGACGTCACCGGCGATGTTGCCGTCGACGCGGCTCACGCCCACGTCGAGCACCGCGGCGCCGGGCTTGACCATCTCGCCCGTCACGATGCCGGGCACACCGGCGGCGGCGATGACGATGTCGGCCTGGCGCACCTCGGCCGCGAGGTCCTTCGTGCCGGTGTGGCAGAGCGTCACGGTCGCGTTCTCGCTCTTGCGGGTGAGGATGAGCCCGAGCGGGCGGCCGACGGTCAGGCCGCGGCCGATGACGACGACCTTGGCGCCGGCGATCTGCACGTCGTGCCGGCGGAGCAGCTCGATGCAGCCCATGGGGGTGCACGGCAGCGGCGCGGGCTTGCCGAGCGCGAGCCAGCCGAGGTTCATCGGGTGCAGGCCGTCGACGTCCTTGCCCGGGTCGACGCGCGAGAGCAGCGCCATCTCGTCGAGGCCGGTGGGCTGCTGGACGAGGAAGCCGGTGCACTCGGGGTCGGCGTTGAGCTCGTCGATGACCGCCTCGACCTCGGCCTGGGTGGCCGTGGTCGGCAGGTCACGGCGGATGCTCGTGATGCCGATCTCGGCGCAGTCCTTGTGCTTGGCGTTGACGTACCAGTGGCTGCCGGGGTCGTCGCCGACGAGCACGGTGCCGAGCCCGGGCACGACGCCCTGCTCGCGCAGCCGGGCGACCCGCTGGGTCAGCTCGACCTTGATCGCCTTGAGGGTGGCCTTGCCGTCGAGGATCTGTGCCGTCACGCAGGCCATCCTGCCATCCCGGTCACCGGCCGCCGCACCTCAGGTGAGCTCCGACAGCGCGACGTCGGGGTCGGCGAGCCGGTCGCGCTCGACGACGGTGCGGTCGCGCACGAGCCGCTGCACGTCGTCGATGGTGTCCCAGACGTTGACGTGCATGCCGGCGAGCACCCGCACGCCGTCGCCCTCGGGCACGACCCAGAACGCCATGAACTCGTTGCCCGACGGCTCGCCGCGCAGCACGACCTCGGCATCGGTGCCCCGCGCGACGTGGCCGGCGTACTCCAGCCCCACGTCGTACTGGTCGGAGAAGAAGAACGGCACCGGGTCGTACGTGACGTCCTGCCCGGCCATCGACCGGCCGGCCGCGAGCCCGCCGTCGTTGGCGTTCGCCCAGTGCTCGACGCGGACGTTGGTGCCGAGGGTGACGCTGCGCCAGCTCGCGACGTCACCGGCCGCCCACACCCCGTCGGCGGCCGTGCGGAGCGAGGAGTCCGTGACGATGCCGTTGTCGGTGCGGATGCCGGCCCCCTCGGCGAGGCCGGTGTTCGGGGTGATGCCGACGCCGACGACGACGACGTCGGCGGGCAGGGTGTCGCCCGACGTCGTCACGACGCCGGTCACGGCGTCATCGCCCTCGATGCGCTCCACACCCTCGCCGAAGCGGAACTCGACGCCGTGGCCGCGGTGCAGCTCGGCGAACCACGCGCCCACCTGCTCGCCCATGACCCCGAGGAGCGGGGCGGCCTGCGGCTCGACGACGGTCACGGCGCAGCCGGCCTCGCGCGCGGCGGCCGCCACCTCGAGGCCGATCCAGCCCGCGCCGACCACGACGACGCGCGCGCCGTCGGTGAGGCGGGCCTTCAGCGCCTCGGACTCCTGCATCTCGCGCAGGTAGAGCACGCCGTCGAGGTCGGCCCCGGGCACCTCGAGCGCGCGGGCGGACGAGCCGGTCGCGAGCAGCAGCCGCTCGTAGGAGAGGGCGGTGCCGTCGGAGAGGGTGAGCGCGTGCCCCTCGGCGTCGAGCGAGGTGGCCGGCGTGCCGAGCCGCAGCTCGACGTCGTGGTCGGCGTACCAGTCCCGGTCGTGCGTGTAGGCCGACTCGAGCTCGTCGTCGCCCTTGAGCGCGCCCTTCGACAGCGGCGGGCGCTCGTAGGGCAGCCGGTCCTCCTCGGTGACGAGCACGATCGAGCCCGTCGTGTCGCTCTCGCGGATGCCCTCGATCGCCTTCGCTGCCGCCAGCCCCCCGCCGACGATGACGTATGCCGTGCGCTCCGGCCCTGCGGTCGTGTCAGTGTCCATGCCTCACCCTCACATGCGGACGGCCCACCGTCGAGGGCCGCCCCGGCCGGGTGGTCAGGACGTCCAGGCCCGCCACAGGGCGGCGTACTCCCCGTCCTGGGCGACGAGCTCGTCGTGGCTGCCGAGCTCGGCGACCCGCCCGTCGATGACGACCGCGATGCGGTCGGCGTCGTGCGCGGTGTGCAGCCGGTGCGCGATGGCCACGACGGTCCGGCCGGTCATCAGCGCGTTCATCGAGCCCTCGAGGTGACGCGCGGTGCGCGGGTCGATGAGCGAGGTCGCCTCGTCGAGCACGATGGTGTGCGGGTCGGCGAGGATGAGCCGGGCCAGGGCGATCTGCTGGGCACGACCCGGTGTCAGCGCCTGGTGACCCGAACCGAGCTTCGTGTCGAGCCCCTCAGGCAGCCGCTCGACCCAGTCGAGCGCGTCGACGGCGCGCAGCGCGTCGCGCACCTGCTCGTCGGTGGAGCCCTCGCGGGCGAGCACGACGTTGTCGCGCACCGAGCCGATGAAGACGTGGTGCTCCTGGGTCACGAGGGCGACCTCGGTGCGCAGCACGTCGAGGGGCAGCGACGTCAGCTCGACGCCGCCCACCGCCACCGAGCCGGTGCGCGGGCCGTGGATGCCCGACAGGAGGCGACCGAGCGTCGACTTGCCCGAGCCGCTCGGCCCGACGACGGCGAGCCGCTCACCGGTGGTGAGGCTGAGGTCGATGCCGTGGAGCACGTCGTGGCCGGCGCGGTAGGCGTAGCGCAGGTCGCGCCCGACGAGGTCGGGGCCGGCCGGCAGGTCGTCACCGGCCTCACGGTCGGGCGGCACCGTGGCGATGCCGAGCAGGCGGGTCGTCGAGGCCATGCCGACCTGCACGCGGTCGACCGTGTGCACGAGCATGTCGAAGGGGCCCCAGAGCGCCTCGGTGTAGAGGATGGCCGTCGTGATCTGGCCGAGCGTGGCCCAGCCCTGCGTGTAGCCGATCGCGCCGAGGAGGAGGACGAGCACGCGCGGCGTGCTGAACGCGATGTCCATGACGGCGAAGAGCAGGTTGCGCATCGTCAGCGTGTAGCGCTCGGCCTGGCCCGAGACCTCGATGTCGTCGTCGCCGCGACGCAGGCGGTGGCTGCGCAGGCCGAGCGCCTCGACGGTACGGGCACCCTCGACGGTCTCGGTCAGGGTCGTGTTGATCCGCGAGTAGGTGCCGCCCTCGGTGAGGTAACCCTTGGGCGCGCGCTGCAGGTAGCGACGGACCTGGATCAGGGCCAGGCCCATGAGCACGATCGACGGCGCGGAGAGCAGCGCCGAGTTGCTGAGCATCGCGACGAGCGTCAGCACCACCGTGATGCTCGCGACGATCGACTCGGGCAGGGCCCAGCGCACGCTCTCGCTCATGGTGCCGACGTCGCGGGTGACGCGCGTGACGAGGTCGCCGGAGCTCGCGCTCTCGACGCGCGAGAGCGGCAGGCGCAGGATGGCCCGCACGACGAACTCACGGGCGCTGGCGAGCACGCTCTGCCCGAGCACCGCCGAGGAGATCTTCGCGGCGAGGGTGAAGGCGCTCTGCACGATGACCAGCCCCGCCACGACCAGGGCGGCCGAGTTCGCCCCGGCGAGAGCGGCGTCCACGCGCCCGGCCTGCACGTCGGCGACCGTCGAGTCGACGAGCTCACCGAGCAGCCGGGGCACGAGGAGGCCGGCCGTGGCGGCGAGGGCGTTGGCGAGCACGACGACCACGACGAGGCGCCGCTCGTCGGAGAGCAGCCGCCCGACGAAGCGCACGACGCGCCGGTTGTCGGCGATGGGCAGGCCGGTGCGGGCGTTCATCGTGTCGGCGACGAACTCCTGGGCCCGGCGCTCGCGCAGCAGGTGGCGCCGGTGCAGGGCCACGACCCGCTCGCGCACCGAGACGTCGGTGGGCGGTCGCAGCTCGTCGGGCACGGCGGGCGGCGCGGCGGGTGCGTCCCAGGTGCGGGCCGACTCGGCCGCGAGGTCGGCGGGCAGGTCCGGCGACAGGGCCGGCACACCTGCTGTGGCGCCGGAGGGCGGCGGGGAGCCGGCGGGAGACATGTGCTGGTCGACGTCGGTCATCGCAGCTCCTCCCGGTCGTCGTGGTGGACGGGGTCGACGTCGACGTCCTGGGGCCCGTGGGCGACGGTGAGGGCGTCGAGGTCAGCCGGCTCTGGGCTCGAGCCGGGGGTCGCCTCGCCACGCACGACGACGGACCGGTAGGCCGCGGACTCGGCGAGCAGATCGGCGTGGCGGCCGCGCGCGGTGGCGGCGCCGTCCTCGAGGAGGATGACCTCGTCGGCGTGGTGGAGCAGCAGCGGCGACGCCGTCATGACGACCGTCGTGCGGCCGTGGCGGTGCGCGCCGAGACGCTCGGCGATGCGGGCCTCGGTGTGGGCGTCGACGGCCGAGGTCGGCTCGACGAGCACGAGCACGTCGGGGTCGGCAGCGAGCGCGCGCATGAGCACGAGGCGCTGGCGCTGGCCGCCGGAGAGGCCGCGGCCGCGCTCCTCGAGCTCGCCCTGCCAGCCGCCCGGGAGCGCGTCGAACACGTCGTCGGCGGCGGCCGTGTGCAGGGCCCGCTCGGCCTCCGCGCGGCTCAGCCGACCGAGCGGGTCGATGGCCGAGCGCAGCGTGCCGGCGAAGACCTGGGGCGCCGTGTCGCTGACGAGGATGCGGGCGCGCACCTCGTCGAGGTCCACGCGCGAGAGGTCGACCCCACCGACGCTGACCCCCCACGGCTGGCGGGCGCGCTCCTCGTCGCGGCGGGCCTGCTCCTCGCGGGCCCGGGCGCGGGCCGAGCGCTCCCGGCGTGCGGCGCGGCCCTTGAGCTCCTCGGGGATCTCGTCGCTGACGAGAGCACCCTCCTCGCTCGGCAGGTAGCGCCCGAGGCGGTCGGCCAGCGCCGCGGAGTCGTCGGGCACGGCCGAGACGACCATCGTCAGCACGCCGGGGCGGATCGTCGTGCCCGACTCGGTGTCGACGATCTCGGCGGTGGTGTCGAGCGGTTGCGGCGCGTCGGGGTGCACCCACGGCGGTCGCTGCGACAGCACGGCGACGGCCTTGCGGGCCGAGACGACCGACCGCGTCCACTTCTGGGCGAACTCGACGAAGGTGCGCATCGGCTGCACGAGGAAGAGGCCGTAGCCGAGGAAGCTGACGAGCTCGCCGACGGTGAGCCGGCCCTGCGCGACCTCGCGCGTGCCGAGCCAGAGCAGCGCGACGACGAAGCCGCCGGAGAGCAGCACGCCGACCGACTCGACGGCGGCGAGCCACCGGCCGGCCGACACGCCGGAGTGGCGCACGCGCTGGGACTGGGAGGCGTAGTTGCCGCCGAAGGTCTCCTCGCCGCCGATGCCCCGCAGGATGCGCAGGCCGCCGACGATGTCGGTGGCCATCGACGTCAGCTCGGAGTTGCGGGAGCGCTCGACCCCCTGCCAGCGCTGCATGGGGCGCAGCAGGGGCGTGCCGAGGAGCACGAGCAGCGGCGCCGACACGAGCACGAGCACGCCCATGCGCACCGACGTCGTCAGCACGATGGCTGCGACGGCGAGGTAGGCGACGAGCTGCGAGAAGGCGCGCGTGCAGATCTCCATCAGGGCGCCGAACTGGTCGCCGTCACTGCCCGAGACCGAGAGCACCTCACCGGTCGGGGTGCGGCGGGTCAGCACGTGACCGAGCTGCAGGGCCTTGCGGGTGACGAGCTTCGTCGTGCCGTACAGGGCGATGAGCCACTCGCGGACGATGATCGTGTGGAAGACGATGCCGCTCGCCGCGCCGAGCGTGGTGACGACGGCGAGCGCGACGACCCAGCGCGTCGTCGCCGACGAGTCGCCGGTCACGATGCCGGTGTCGATGGCGCGACCGACCATCCACGGCCCCAGCGTCTGCGGGACCATCCACGCCAGCGCCGCGAGCAGCCCGGCCCAGAAGAGCACGCCGTTCTGGCGCACCATCCACCACAGGAAGGCCCGCGGGGTGCGCGTGTCGGGCACGTCGGCGCCCCGGTCGGTGTAGGCCCGGATCTCGGGCGGGAAGTCTCGCATGGCGTGTCCACCCTAGGCGGGCGCACCGACACGCACCCACCCAATTTCCCCGGGCGGGTGCGCGTCGCGCTCCTACCGCGCGGCTGCCTCGGCGAGGGCCGTGAGCGCCTGGGTGAAGCACTGCTCGGGCGGCGTCACGAGACCCGCGCCGACCTGGCCGGTGCCGGCCACGCGCCCCGCCATGCCGGTGTTGATCTGCGGCAGGATGCCGGTGCGCGCCACGGCCGCGACGTCGATGCCGGTCGGCGTGCCCCGGAACTCGAGGATCGGCACCTGGTAGGCCGTGTGCTCCCCCACGGCGATCTCGTACATCGTCTGCGTGGCCCGCAGCGCGAACGGCACGTCGCCCCCGACGAACTTGACGATGGCCGGGGCCGCCGCCATCGCGAAGCCGCCGATGCCGGCCGTCTCGGTGATCGCCGAGTCGCCGATGTCGGGGTTCGCGTCGTCCGGTCCGTAGGAGCCGAGGAAGAGGCCCTCGGGCGTGTTCGCCGGTCCGGTGAACCACTGGTCGCCGGTTCCGGAGACCCGGATACCGAAGTCGGTGCCGTTGCGAGCCATCGTCGTGACGACCGACGAGCCCGGGATGCCGTGCGCCGCAAGGGTGCTCAGCTTGCAGGCCGGCATGCCGAGGTTGAGGAAGAAGTGCTCGTTCGCGCCGGAGAACCGCACGGCCTCCGCGATGTCGGTCGACGAGGCGTCGGCCGTGATCATCGTCGGCAGCAGCTCGCGCAGCAGCATGAGCGAGCCGGCCCGGTTGCGGTTGTGTCCCTCGTCGCCCATCTGGAGCATCTGGGCGATGATCGCCTTGACGTCGATCGGTCCCTGCTGCTCGACGCGGGCCCGCACGGCCTGCTGGAGGATCGGGCCGAGCACCGTGTTCATCCACGTCAGCCGCTCGATGACCTCGGGGCCGTACGCGCCGTAGCGCAGCACCTTGCCGAGGCCCTCGTTCAGCGAGCACCACGACGTGTTGTCGTGCACCTCGTCGCGCAGCTCGTAGACCCACATCGAGGGGCTCGTCACGCCGGCCATCGGGCCGACCGCGTCGCGGTGGTGGCACGGCTCGAGCGTGATGCCGTCACCCTTCTCGAGCTTGGCCTCGGCCTCCTCGGCGGTCTCGGCGAGGCCCTCGAAGAGCATCGCGCCGATGAGGGCACCGCGCAGCGGACCGGAGGCCCGGTCGAAGGTGATCGGCGGCCCGGCGTGCAGGAACGTGCCCCGCTCCAGCCCGAGCACCTCGTGGGCCGGGCGCACGTCGACGAGGTCGGCGCCCGCAGCGGTCATGCGGCGCAGCGCCTCGGCGTTGGCGGCGTCGCGCCGGGAGTCGGCGAGCACCCGCGAGAGGTCGCCGGCCGTGCCGGGCATCGGCGGCTGCCAGGCCGCCTCGGTCACCGAGACCGCCTGCGCGCGCAGGGCGTCGGAGAAGAGGGAGACGCCGGCGGCGGCGACGGACAGGTCGTGCGAGAGCAGCCCGTGCAGCGGCTCACCCCCGGCCTCACCCGCGTCCTCGCCCGCGGCCTCGCCTGCGGGCTCGCCCTCCGTCTCGCCCTTCGCGGGGGCGCCTTGAGTCGACGACGCGGCAGCTCCGTCGGTCGAGGGGGCACCGGCCTCGTGGCCGAGGAGGCGCAGGGCCTCGCGCGTGGCCGCCGCGTTCGAGAGCAGGACGGCGGCGCCCGCGTCGACGAGCAGTCCCGCGCTCTTCTCGAGCCCCTGCGGGTCGCCCTCCGACCCGGTCAGCGAGACGACGACGTCGAGGCGCCGCCCGTCCGCGGCCGCCGTGGCCCGCGCCGCGCGCACCGCCTCGGCGAGCTCCGGCGCCGGGTCGGCGTGGGCGCCGTGACCGAGCACGAGGTCGAGCAGCAGGACGCCGCACGTCGGGTCGGCCGCCTCGGCGGCGATCCGCTCGAGACGCAGCGAGGGGTCGATCATCGGGTGCGCGCGGCCGACCGTCATGGCGTCGTCGCCGAAGTCGAGCACGACGTGCCCGGCATCGCGCAGGTCGGCCCCGAGGGCGAGCTCGGGCCGGAGCGGGATGTTGGATCGGATGTCGCCGAGCACCTCGCCGGCGACGAGCATCGCCTCGTCGGCGAGCGTGCCACCGCAGAACAGGCCACGCAGCGAGCTGCCCTGTGCACCAGAGGTGTTCGAGGTAGCGGCTCCAGTCGAACCCCAGGACGGCCAGGCCTGCGGCACCTCGTGACCGGTGGCCGCGAGAGCCACCTCGACGGCCGACGTCAGGTCGGGGCGACCGGCTCCGAGCGTCGCCCAGTGGACCGGCTTGCCCAGTCCGGCGGCATACGCCTCGAGGTCGGCGAGCACCTCGGGCGCCGGGGGCTTGGACACGACGACGATCGACGTCGTGTCGGGGTCGGCGGCGAGGGCCGCGAGCGCCTGCTTCGTCGAGCGCGCGGCGACGGCCGAGGACAGGTCGCGCCCGCCGACGCCGAGGCAGTGGCTGATGCCGACCCCGGCCGCGTCGAGCAGGCACATGACCTGCTGGGCCCCCGTGCCGGACGCCGCGACGAGACCGACCGAGCCGGCCCGCACGACGTTGGCGAAGCCGAGGGCGACGCCGCCGACCACGGCCGTGCCGCAGTCCGGGCCCATGACGAGCACGTCGGCCGCGGCGGCCGCCTCCTTGAGGCGCACCTCGTCCTCGACCGGCACGTTGTCGGAGAAGACCATCACCGAGACGCCGGCGCGCACGGCGTCGAGCGCCTCGGCCACGGCGTGCTCACCGGGCACCGACACGAGGCCGAGCTCGGCGCCCGACAGGCGAAGGGCCCCGCCGAGGGTGCGCGCAGCGGGCGCGTCGCCGAAACCTCCGGAACCGCTAGCTGCAGAGTGCTTCTGGGTCAACGCCGCCTCGAGGGCAGCGGTGCCGGCGGCGATGCCGGACTCGTCGCCGCGGATGGCGACGACGAGGTCGTTGGGCGCCGACTCGGGCACCTCGAAGCCCATGCCCCGGATCACCTCGAGGTTGAGCTCGGTCGCCATGGCGACCTGGGCGGCCTCGACTCCGGGCGCGGCGGCGACGGTGCGCGACACCTGCATGAGCGTCACGGAGTCGAAGTAGGCACCGGTTCTCAGCTCGACGTGGTCAGCCACGATGGGCTCCTTCCTGGGGGGCGGTTTCGAGGGAGGCGTCGACGGCGCGCAGGGCACCGGAGACGCCGGAGAGCAGGTCCCGACCGGACGAGTGCCCGATCGAGAGCACGCGGTCGACCAGGCGGTCGCGGTCGAAGAGAGGCGCCCCGCCCGCGGCGACGAGGCTGACGAGGCGCGCGACGTCGGGCACGGCATACCCGGCGCCGGCGGCCACGAGGAGGGCGGCCGAGAGGCTCGTCGTCGAGGGCAGCGCCTCGCGGACGGCGTCACGGAGCGAGCCGAGGGCCCGCCGGGGGGCCGGGGCGTCGACGGCGCCGAGCGTCAGCAGCACGCCGCAGAGCGCGTCGTCGCCGCTCGGTGTGAGCCCGCGGCCCACGCCGACGAGACCGCGCACGCCCGGACCGACCGGCCGCCCGGCCAGCGCGGTAGCGGTCAGGTCGTGTGCGAGGTCACCGAGCACCCCCGGCTCAGGCAGGCGCACGGGCACCGCGCCGACGCGCAGCAGCCGGCGACGTCTCGGGGCCACCGGCCGCACGCGCGCCGGGCGCTGGGTGCGCGAGGCGACGACCTCGAGGCCCGGGAGGACCACACGGCCCTCGCCGACGGCGACGACGTCACCCGGCTCGACGCCCCACCGCACCGCGGCGGCAGGCACGGCGAGCCGCACCCCGATCGGCAGGGCCAGCGCGTCGGACGCGAGCACGGCGAGGACGCGCTCGTGCGCGCCGAGGTCGAGGTAGACGCACGTCGGGAAGGCGGCCAGCACGCGGGCCCGTCGCGGCGCACCCGTCACCTCGGCCAGCACGAGGGGCGACACCGCGCCGGGCAGCAGGGCGGTGCCGGGTCGCTCGCCCATCGCGCCTCCGCTCCTCGAACCGTGTGCCGTATGCCGTGTGTGGGTGTGCCTGTGCCGTGCGGTCGCGTGGTGCTCGCCGGACGCGCGTGCGGGCTCCGGTGGAGCGTCGTCCACGCGGACCGCTGCCGCGACGCTACCGACGCTGGGTAGGGTGCGCTCATGGTGAAAGTTGCCAACGATCCGTCCCGCACCGAGGGTGACTTGCCAGCGGTGGGTCGCTCCGGCGAGCCCGAACCCGAGGTGTCGGGCATCTCGCTGCGGCTCATCGCCGGCCTCGCGGCGACGGCGCACGGGTCGGTGCGGGCCGGTTCCAGCCGCCTCGACGTCACCGTCGACGGCACCGCACCCCTGCGCACGGCCCTCCGCGACGCCGTCGCCGGGGCGCACCTCGGCCACCGCCTCGTCCTCGCCGACGCGGCCTCGCTCGCCGAGTCGGGCGAAAGTGGCGCACCGTCGGAGGACGGCGGCTCCCGGATGGCCGGCGTCGTCGCGCTCCTGCACTCCGCCGAGGCCGCGGGCCTCGTCGTCTCGGGCCTCGACGACGCGGCAACCGCCGAGCTCGTCGCGGCGGCGGAGCCGGTCGCCCTGCCCGTCATCGAGATCCCGCTCGACCGCATCGCGGCCTTCACGACCGAGGTGCTGAGCGCGATCCTCGACCACCAGACCGCGACCCTGCGCCGGCTCGAGGACGCCGACCGCGCCCTCGTGCAGATCGTGCTCGCCGGCGGCTCGCTCGACGACCTGTGCGAGCAGGTCGTCGGCTTCCTCGACGGGGCGGCCATGGTGACGACCACCGACGGGCGCGTCATCGCCCGCGCCGGCTCGGCCCGGGAGCTGGCCCACGCCGAGGGCCTCGACTGCTTCGACCGCACCGGGCGCCTCCTCACCGAGGCCGAGCCCACCGGCCCCCGACCCGACGGCCCCAACGCCAACCGGGCCGCCGTCCGGATCGTGGCCGGGCACCTCGACCACGGCCTGCTCATCGCCTTCTGCAGCCAGCGGCGGCTGACGACCGACGACGTGCGCCTGCTCGAGCGGGCCGCCACGGTCGCCGCGCTCGCCATCACCAAGGACTCGGCCGTGTCGGCCGTCGAGAGCAAGTACCGCGCCGAGTTCCTCCGCGACGCCCTCGCCGGCCGGGCCGGCACCCCCGTCGACGCCGTCGCCCACGCGCGCTCGCTCGGCTGGGACATCGACCGACCCCTCGTCGTCGTCGTGGCCGAGACCGACGAGGACGACGACCGGTCGACGCGCGACGGCGAGGAGGTGCGCTTCCTCCAGCAGCGCTTCGCCCGGGCCTGGACCCACGCCGTCGCCGTCCGCGACGCCGCCTCGCCCGTCATGGGCTTCAGCCGCGAGGTCGTCGCCCTCATCGGGGTGCCCGAGGGCTCCGACACCGACCAGGTGATGCGCATCGTCGGCGAGTACGTCCGGGTCGTGCGCGGTGACGGCGGCGGCGGCCGGCGCAGCTTCTCGGCCGGTGTCTCCCGCCCGATCGGCTCGGTGGCCGGCCTCCCCCAGGCCTACGACGAGGCCCTCTCGGCCGTCACGGTCGGGCGCCAGATGCACGGCGACGGGGCCCTGACCCACGTCGACGGCCTCGGCATCTACCGCCTGCTGGCGCTCATCCCCGACGGCACCGACCTGCGCCGCTTCGTCCACGAGTCGCTGCGCGAGCTGGCCACCGACGACTCACCGGAGTACGCCGGCCTGCGCCAGACCCTCGGCATCCTCATCGACACGAACATGAACGTCGCCGAGACGGCCCGGCTGCTCTTCTTCCACTACAACACGCTGCGCTACCGCATCGGCAAGCTCGAGAAGATCCTCGGACCCTTCACGACCGACCCCGACCTGCGCCTCACCCTCGCCTTGGCCCTCAAGATCCACCAGATGCGCGGCATCTGACCCGGTCCCAACCCGCCGACGTATGCCGTCCGCCTCGTCCGTGGAACATCGCACCCCCGCGACGGGGACCGATGTTCCACGGTCACGGGCCCTGTGGAGAGGCGTGACGCCCGGTCGTCGCCGCGGGTGACGATCGCGGGGTGCACCCACTCCTCCGGGCCCGGGCCGCCGGGCAGGCCGGGCTGCTCACCCGGGCCCAGGCGCTCGACGGCGGCCTGACGCGCAAGGCAGTGCAGTGGCGCCTGGCGAGCGGTCGGTGGCTGCTCGTGCACCCGGGCGTCTACCAGACCCTGCCCGGGCGGGACGACTGGGAGGCCGCCGCCGTCGCCGCCCTGCTGCACGCCGGCGCCGGCTCCGCCCTGCACGGCACGAGTGCCGCCCACCTCTGGGGGCTCGTGCGGGCAGCCCCCACCCCCATCACGGTGGTCATCCCGGCGACCCGGCGCGTGCGTCCGGTGGCCGGCGTCGTCGTGCTCCGCAGCCGGCAGGCCGACGGGCGCGTCGACCCGTTCGCGTGGCCGCACCGCACGACCGTCGAGCACACGGTCATGGACCTCTGCGACCATCAGGGCGCCGACCGCGTCGTCGCCGTGACCGCCAAGGCCCTGGGTCTCGGTCTGACGACCCCGGCACTGCTGCGCGAGGCCCTGGCGAGCCGGCCGCGGCAGTCCGGCCGGCGATTCCTGCTCGAGCTGCTCACCGAGGTCGCCGACGGTTTTGAGAGCCCGGCCGAGCGGCGCTACGTCCGGGACGCCGAGCGGGCGCACGGACTTCCCCGTGGCCGTTCCCAGTCGCCGTTCGGCCGGTCGGGGCGCCGCGACCGCGAGTACGAGCAGGGCGTCGTCGTCGAGGTCGACGGCCGCCTCGGGCACGCCGGGTGGCTCGAGGTGCAACGCGACGGCCGGCGTGACCGGGCCGCCACCGTCGCGGGCCGGACCACCCTCCGGTGCTTCTGGAGCGACCTCGTGCCCTCGGCGTGCGTGCTCGCGGGGGAGGTCGCACTGGTGCTCCGGGCGAAGGGCTGGCAGGGAGCCGCCTGCCGCTGCGGCTCGACCTGCGCCCTCGGTGCCACCCCACCTCCGTGGAGCATCGGTCCCCCGTGAGGGAGCCCGAAGTTCCACGGTGGACGGGAGGAGGCCGCGCAGGGTGCGGGCACGGGGTGGGGAGCGGGCGGCATACGTCATCTCCTGCCAGAGCGTCCACCTCGGCGTGTATCAACGTTTGACGAACGGAATCGCCTGCGGTGGGAGTAGTTTTCGGCCAACCCCGACTGGGGGCGTGACCCACGTCACGAGACGTGGCAACCAAGGGAGTCGGAATGGCTTTGGGCTGGAAACTTCACGGGGACGGCAAGACGATGGGCCCCGACGACGTCGTCGCTCCGGACGAGCGGCTCGCGTGGGGCAGGACGATCGGGCTCGGTGCGCAGCACGTCGTGGCGATGTTCGGGGCGACCTTCGTCTTCCCGCTCGTCATGGGTCTCAACCCGCAGCTCGCGATCATGATGAGCGGCATCGCGACGATCTGCTTCCTGCTCATCGTCAAGGGCAAGGTGCCGAGCTACCTCGGCACGTCGGCCAGCTTCGTCGGCGCGGTCGTCGCGATCCGCGCGCAGGGCGGCACCTCGCAGCAGGTGACGGGCGCGATCCTCGTCGCCGGCCTCGTGCTGGCGCTCGTCGGCGTCGCGATCCACTTCCTCGGCTCCGCGATCGTGCACAAGGTGCTGCCGCCGGTCGTCACCGGCGCCGTCGTCATGCTCATCGGCTTCAACCTCGCGCCGGTCGTCGCCGGCATCTACTGGCCCCAGGACCAGTGGGTGGCCCTGCTCGTCATGACGTTCACCGTCGTCTGCGCGGTCGCCTTCCGCGGGTTCGTCTCGCGCATCGCAGTCTTCCTCGCGCTGATCTTCGGCTACGTCATCAGCTGGATCTTCGACAAGGCGTTCGGCCAGATCACCTCCTACGACGCCGGCGCCGGCAAGGTGACGACGCACTTCCGCACGAACTTCGACAACCTCGCCGCGCAGCCGTGGTTCGGCTTCCCGCCCTCCACGACGATGGGCTCCGACGGCAAGGAGATCGTCGGCATCCACGCCCCGTCGTTCTCGATCGCCGCGATCCTCCTCGTGCTCCCGGCGGTCATCGCCCTCGTCGCCGAGAACACGGGCCACGTCAAGGCCGTCGCCGAGATGACGAAGTCCGACCTCGACCCCTACATGGGCCGGGCCATCGCCGCCGACGGTGTCGGCACGGTCATCGCGTCCGCGGTCGGCGGCTCGCCGACGACGACGTATGCCGAGAACATCGGCGTCATGGCGGCCACCCGCGTCTACTCGACGGCCGCCTACTACGTCGCGGCGATCGTCGCGATCGTCTTCGGCCTCTCGCCGAAGTTCGGCGCGCTCGTCGCCTCGGTGCCCGGTGGCGTCCTCGGCGGCATCACCGTCGTGCTCTACGGCATGATCGGCCTGCTCGGCGCGAAGATCTGGAAGGAGAACGGGGTCGACTTCGGCAACCCGATCAACCTCGTCCCCGTCTCCGCCGGCATCATCATCGGCATCGGCAACGTCGAGCTGAAGTTCACCGACAGCTTCACCCTCGGCGGCATCGCGCTCGGCACGATCGTCGCGGTCGCGGCCTTCCACCTGGCCCGCAGCCTCGCCCCGGCCGACCTGCGTGCACGCGCCGACAGCGCACGAGGCACGATGATCTCGCTCGGCGAACGCGAAGGCGACTACGGCGATGCCGACGGCATCGACGACCTCTACCAGGACCGTCCCGGCGGGCCCGACCTGCGCCGCCGCTGACGCACCTGCTCCCCCGCGGCCCGTGGGCCCCCGATCTCGAATCGGGGGCCCACGGTCGTTCACGGCAGATGTTGCCAAAAGCCCACGCCCAGCCATGCACAACCGTCACTAGTACCCGACCGTCATCGAGAGGCAGGATCAGTTCGGTGAAGCCCGCCCCCTTCGTGCACCACGCCCCGCTCACCGTCGAGCAGGCCGTCTCCGTCCTCACCGAGGTCGGTCATGACGGCAAGGTCCTCGCGGGTGGGCAGAGCCTCATCCCGATCCTCAACATGCGCCTCGCGTCACCGGCGCACCTCGTCGACATCAACCGGGTCGCCGGCCTCGACGCGGTGGAGGTCCGCCCCGACGCCGTCCGCGTCGGCGCCCTCGTGCGCCACGCCGGCCTCGAGCGCTCCGAGGTGGCGTATGCCGCCCTCCCCCTCCTGCGCCAGGCGCTCGTCAACGTCGCCCACCCCGCGATCCGCAACCGCGGCACGACGGTCGGCTCGATCGCGCACGCCGACGCCGCCGGGGAGATGCCGGCCGTGCTCGCCCTGACCGACGGGGTCATCGAGGTGGCCGGCCCGTCCGGGTCGCGCGAGGTGGCGTGGTCGGACTTCTTCCTCGGCGCGCTCGAGACCTCCCTCGCCGCCGACGAGCTCGCCGTGGCGGTGCGCTTCGGGCAGTTCCCCGCCGGCACCGGCACCGCCTTCGTCGAGGCCGCCCGCCGGCACGGCGACTACGCCATGGCCGGGATCGGCGTCGCGGTGACGGTCACAGACGGCGTCGTCTCCGCCGCCCGCGCCTCCTTCGTCTCCGTGACCGACGTGCCGTCGGTGCTCGACCTCGCCCCCGCGCTGGGCGGCGTCGAGCCGGGGTCGGGCGCGTGGGACTCGGCCCTCGAGGCCGCCGCCGACGCGGTCCACGCGCACGTCGAGCCGGAGGGCGACATCCACGCGAGCGCCGACTACCGCCGCATGCTCGTCACCGAGCTGACCCGACGGGTCCTCCCCCAAGCCGCCGACAGTGCAGGAGCCAGCGATGTCTGAGACCACGAGCGAGACCACGAGCGAGACCCTCCACGACGTGACCGTCACGGTGAACGGCCTGCGCCGCTCGGCCGCCGTGCCGGCCCGGCGCCTCCTGTCCGACTTCCTGCGCCACGACCTCGAGCTCACCGGCACCCACGTCGGCTGCGAGCACGGCGTCTGCGGCGCCTGCACCGTGCTCGTCGACGGTCAGCCGATGCGCTCGTGCCTGATGTTCGCCGTCACGGCCCAGGGCCACGCGATCACGACCGTCGAGGGCCTCTGCACGGCCCCCGACGCCCGGGTCGCCCCCACCGGCGAGTCGATGAACCCGGTGCAGCAGGCGTTCGCCGAGTGCCACGGCCTCCAGTGCGGCTTCTGCACCCCCGGGTTCCTCACCACGGTCACCGCCTACCTCGAGGAGAACCCGGCCCCGACGAGCGAGCAGGCGCGCGAGGCGATCTCGGGCAACCTGTGCCGCTGCACGGGCTACCAGAACATCGTCAAGAGCGTGCTCCGCGCCGCCGAGATCAAGGCCGAGATCAAGGCCGAGCGCGCTGACGGCGCGTCGGGCGAGGAGCAGGCATGACGACACAGATGTTCGGCGCGCCGATCAAGCGCAAGGAGGACCCCCGCCTCGTCACGGGCGGCGGGCGCTACCTCGACGACCTCGGCCAGGACGCGCTCGCAGCCGCCTTCGTGCGCAGCCCGCACGCGCACGCCCGGATCGTCGACATCGACGTGGCCGACGCCATCGACGTCGAGGGCGTCGTCGGCATCTACGTCCACGAGGACCTCCCCACCCGCGTCGGCGAACCGATGCCGCTCCTCATCCCGCACCCGACGCTGACGCACGGCCGCACCGGCTACGCGCTCGCCAAGGACCAGGTCAACCACGTCGGCGAGGCGATCGTCATGGTCGTCGCGACCGACCGCTACGTCGCCGAGGACGCCTGCCAGCGGATCCGCGTCAGCTACGAGCAGCTGCCCGTCGTCGTCGGCATCGAGAAGGCCCGCGACGGCGACCTGCTCGTGCACGACGACGTGCCGGGCAACGTCGCGGCCCACATGCTCCAGGAGGTCGGCGACGTCGACGCCGCCATGGCGTCGGCACCGCACACGCTGAGCCTCGACCTCGACATCGAGCGCAGCGCCTGCATGCCGATGGAGGGCAAGGGCGTCTACGCCCGCTGGGACTCCGAGCGCGGCGAGCTGCGGATGTACTCCTCGACCCAGACCTCGACGGGCGTGCGGGCGGCCGTCGCCGCGCGCCTCGAGCTGCCGCTGGCGAAGGTCGAGTGCATCGCGCCCGACGTGGGCGGCGGGTTCGGCGTCAAGATCATGCACCCGTGGCCCGAGGAGGTGCTCGTCCCGTGGGCAGCCCGTCTCCTCGGCCGCCCGGTCAAGTGGGCCGAGGACCGTCGCGAGCACTTCATCTCGTCGGCCCACGAGCGCGGCCAGCTCCAGCGCGTCACGGTCGGGTTCGACAACGACGGGAGGCTGCTCGCCCTCGACGTGAAGTTCTGGCACGACAACGGCGCCTACACGCCCTACGGCATCATCGTCCCGATCATCACCTCGACCCAGCTGCTCGGGCCCTACAAGCCCGGGACCTACCGCTGCGAGTTCTGGTCTCTCTACACGAACACCGTTCTCGTGACGCCCTATCGGGGTGCTGGTCGTCCGCAGGGCTGCTTCGCGATGGAGCGCACGATGGACGCCATCGCCGACGAGCTCGGCCTCGACCGCACCGAGGTGCGCGCCCGCAACTTCATCCTCCCGAGCGAGATGCCGTTCGACCACGGACTGCTCTTCCAGGACGGCCGCCCGCTCAAGTACGACTCGGGCGACTTCCCGACGAGCCTCGCCAAGCTCAAGGAGCTCGTCGGCTGGGACGACTTCGCCGACTACCGCCGCGCCGCCGAGGCCGAGGGCCGCAAGGTCGGCCTCGGGATCGGTTGCTACGTCGAGGGAACCGGAGTCGGCCCCTACGAGGGCGGCCACATCCAGATCGAGACGAGCGGCCGGGTCAACGTCGCGACCGGCCTGACGTCGCAGGGCCAGGGACACGAGACGGCCTTCGCGCAGATCGTCGCGCAGGAGCTCGGTGTGCGCATGGAGGACGTCCACGTCACGACGGGCGACACCCGCAAGATGCCGTACGCCGTCGGCACCTTCGCGTCCCGCGCCGCGGTCATGAGCGGCAGCGCCATCGCCCTCGGGGCCCGCAAGGTCCGCGAGAAGGCCCTGCGCATCGCCGCCGACGCCCTCGAGGTGTCGCCCGACGACCTCGAGATCGTCGAGGGGACCGTCCGCGTCAAGGGCGCCCCGACGACGTCGATGAGCCTCGGCACGGTGTCGGTGCTCTCCAACCCGCTGCGCTACGCGTTCGACGAGGCGGCCCAGGCCGCGACGCAGTTCGCCGGGACCTTCGACCCCGACAAGCCGCCCGTCGCGGAGGGTGAGGAGCCCGGCCTCGAGGGCAAGGGCTTCTACTCCCCCACCCAGGCGACCTTCGCCAACGGCATGCACGCGGCGATCGTCGAGACCGACCCCGTGACGGCCGAGATCCGCATCCTGCGCTACTGCGTCATCCACGACTGCGGCAACATGATCAACCCGATGATCGTCGAGGGCCAGGTGCACGGCGGCGTCGCGCAGGGGGTGGGCGGCGCGCTCTACGAGCGGATGGCCTACGACGAGTCCGGCCAGCTGCTCAACGCCTCCTACATGGACTTCCTCATGCCCTACGCGTCGGAGGTGCCGACCATCGAGGCCGACCACCTCGAGACGCCCAGCCCGCTCAACCCCTTGGGCATCAAGGGCGCCGGCGAGGCGGGGTGCATCCCCGTCACGGCCGTCATCGCCTCGGCGATCGAGGACGCCGAGGGCTTCCCGATCACCCGCATGCCCATCTCGCCCTACGAGCTCTGGGAGCTGCGCCGCCGGCACGCCGACGGCGAGATCCCCTCGCTGCACCGCACGACCCGCCCGTCACGCCCGCTCTCGAAGGAGCCGACCGCATGAAGATCACCGGATCCGCCACTCTCGCGGCCGACCCGCAGCAGGTGTGGGACGCCTTCCACGACCCGGCCGTGCTCGCGCGCTGCCTGCCGGGCTGCGAGCGCCTCACCGAGGTCGGCCCCGACCACTACGCCATGACCGTCACCGCGGGCGTGGCCGCCATCAAGGGCACCTACGACGGCGAGGTCTCGCTCCGCGACCCGCACCACCCGGACTCCTTCACCATGAAGGCCACCGGCTCCGGCGCGCCGGGCACCGTCGACGCGGACGTCGTCGTGCGCCTCGCCCCGGCAGCCGGCGGTGGCACCGCCCTCACCTACGACGCCGACGCGGCCGTCGGCGGCGTCATCGGCGGGGTCGGGCAGCGGATGCTCGCCGGCGTGACGAAGAAGATGGCCGGTCAGTTCTTCTCGGCCGTCGACGCCGACATCAGCGGGGTCCGCCCCGCCGCCAAGGCCGCTCCCGCCGCCGCGCCCGCCGCGGCACCCGGCATCCCTGCGGTGACGACGGGCGAGGCGGTCGCCGCGCCGACGACGTATGCCGGACAGCCCGGCCCCGCAGCCGGGTTCGCCGGGCGCGAGTTCGCGCTGGGCGTCGTGACCGGTGGGGTGGTCGCCCTCGTCGGAGTCCTCGTCGGCTGGGCCGTGGGACGGAGGGGCTGACGTGCGCGCCTTCACCGCCGCGGCCGTCCAGGTCGCCCCCGTCGCCGGACCGCTGACCGCCGAGTCGATCCGGGCCAACCTCGAACGCTGCGTCGAGATGACTCGTGAGTGCGTGGCCGCGACGGGCGCCGAGCTCGTCGTGCTGCCCGAGTCGGCGACGACCGGGTTCACGCCGAACTGCTCCAAGGAGGAGCTCTGGGACCTCGTCTCCGAGCTGCCCGGCGCGATGACCGAGCCCCTCCAGGATGTCGCCCGCGAGCTCGGCGTGCACCTCTGCTTCGGCACCTACGAGCGCGGGCCCGAGCGCGGCGTCGTCTACAACTCGTCGGTGCTCGTCGACCCGGCCGGCGAGGTGCTCGGCGTCTACCGCAAGACCCACCCGTTCTGCTCCGAGATCGTCTCGGGCGGCGGCTGGGTCACGCCGGGCGACACCGTGACGGTGTGCGACACCGAGCTCGGCCGCATCGGCATGATCATCTGCTTCGACGGCGACTACCCCGAGCTGTCCCGCATCCAGGCGGTGCAGGGCGCCGAGGTCATCTGCCGCCCGTCGGCGCTGCTGCGCTCGGCCGACATCTGGGACCTCACCTCGCGGGCCCGGGCGTACGACAACCACGTCTACGTCATCGGCGCCAACGCCGTCGGCGCCGACCCCGCCGGGGTGCTCTACTTCGGCAACTCGCACATCGTCACGCCGATCGGGCACATCGTGGCCAAGGCCGCGACGCACCCCGGCTGGGTGGCGGCCCGGCTCGACCCGGCCGACGCGCTCGCCTCGCTGACGCCGGGCTCGAACGTCGGCCAGGCGTTCGACCACCTCCGCGACCGCAACCTCGACCTCATCCGCAACCACCGGGTCGAGCTCGAGGGCGCCGCCGAGACGTCGTTCCCGCACGCCCCCATCCACCGCGGCGACGCCGGCTGACGCCGAGCGACACGCACGACACCGCCCGGCCGGGCCGACCGACGACCGTTGGTGGGCCCGGCCCCGCGGCGAGCCGGCTCCTGCCGCGTGCCGGCGTACGCGTGGGTGGGCAACGGTCGTCCGTCGGCCGGTGGGCTCAGCTGCCTCCCGCGCGTCGGACCGCCGCGGCCCGGCTGGCGAGGTGCCGACGCTCCGCCTCGTTCGTCGCGATCCCGGCCGCCCGCTCGAGGTGCTGGGCCGCCTCGTCGGAGCGACCCGCCATCTCGAGCAGCCGTCCGCGCACCGCCAGCCACCGGTGCGTCGCGCCGAGGTCCGGCTCGACGGCGTCGACGACGGCGAGGGCCGCGTCGGGTCCCTGCGCCATCGCCACCGCGACAGCGCGGTTCAGCGTCACGACGGGGTTGCGGGTCACCCGCTCGAGCAGCTCGTAGAGCCGGAGGATCTCGGCCCAGTCGGTGTCGGCCGCCGTGGCGGCGCGGTCGTGCACGGCCGCGATCGCCGCCTGCAGCTGGTAGTTCCCGACCGCGCCGTGGGCGAGCGCGTCGTCGAGCACGGCGAGGCCCTCGGCGACGAGGTCGGCGTCCCAGAGCGAGCGGTCCTGCTCCGGCAGCGGCACGAGCTCGCCGCGGCCGTCGGTGCGGGCTGGGCCGCGCGCCTCGAGCAGGAGCATGAGGGCGAGCAGACCAGTGGCCTCCGCGTGGTCGGGCACGGCCGCCACGAGCAGGCGCGCCAGGCGGATCGCCTCGCGGGAGAGGTCGACCCGCCGCAGCTGCACCCCACGGGAGCTCGTGTGGCCCTCGTTGAAGACGAGGTAGAGGACGTGCAGCACGGACGGCAGACGGGCGTCGAGATCGGCAGCGGGCGGCATACGGAATCGGGCGCCGGACGCGCGGACCGTCGCCTTGGCCCGGCTGATCCGCTGCGCCATCGTCGGCTCCGGAACGAGGAACGCGTGCGCGATCTCGGCCGTCGTGAGACCGCCGACGGCACGCAGCGTCAGGGCGATCGCCGACGCCGGCGTGAGCGAGGCATGGCAGCAGAGCAGCAGGAGCACCAGGCTGTCGTCACGGTCGTCCGGGTCGACGGCCGGCACGTCCCAGGCGATGACGCGGGCCTCCCGCGCGCGGCGCGCCAGTCGCTGCGCCACAGGTCGACGAGCCGGCGCGACGCCGTGGTGACGAGCCATGCCCGGGGTTCCGCGGGCACGCCGTCGACGGGCCAGCGCCCGGATGCCGCGAGCAGCGCCTCCTGCACGGCGTCCTCGGCCGCGTCGAAGTCGCCGAACCTGCGGCTGACGATGCCGACGACCTGCGGCGCGAGCTCGCGCAGCAGGTCGTCGACGGGCGCCGGTGCGCTCAGGACGCGCCCTCCGCGGTGCGGAGGAAGGCGTCCATGCCCTCTGGGTCGGCGGGCGGCTCGTCCATGACCTGCCGCACGTGGACCGGCTGCTGCGTCGGGCGTCCACCGCGTCCCGGAACGGCCGAGACCCGCGCGGCGATCTCGATCGCCCGCGCCTCCGAGGCGACCTCGACGACCTGGAAGCCGGCGAGCCACTCCTTGAACTCCGAGAACGGCCCGTCCGTCACGACGGGTGCGCCGCCGTCGCTCGTCACGATCTTGGCGAGGTCGGGGCCGGTGAGGATCGTCCCCTCCACGAGCTCGCCCGAGGCCATCAGCTCGTCGTTGAGGACGCCGTAGTGGTCGAGGTGCGCCTGCACCTCCGCGGGCTCCCACTCCGACATGGGGGTGTCGTCCGGGCCCGAGCGGAAGTCGACGCCGATGAGGTACCTGGCCATTCGTCTGCTCCTTCGTCGTGTCGTGCCAGCGTGGCACGCTCACCCGTGGGACGGAGCCGGCGGCGCGCCCTCGACATCCTCCCCGAGTGCCGTTCGGGGACCACGCGCGACGAGCGCCGCACCCCCGGCCAGCACGAGCAGCACGACGACGAGGACGGTCAGCACCACGGCGCCACTCGGGTCGTCCCACAGCACGATGACGAGGGCCCCGAGGGCGACGACGGAGCCGGCCGCCGCGCGCGGGCGACGCGTCACGGCGACACCGAGGGGGCCACGCGACAGGTCGTGCCACAGCCCGCGTCCGACGGCGAGCGCCCGCCCGCCGAGGCGGGCCACGGTGGCGCGGTGGCCGAGCAGCGCCGTGAGCCCGGCGACGAGGAGGACCACGACGAACGCGAGCCGGATGCCGTCGCGCAGGAAGCGCGTCAGGGTGTCGAACACGGCGGCGGAGGCCGACGTCGACAGGACCGTGGTCGGCATCCGGTCGAGATAGACCTCACGGGCCACGAGCAGACCGGCGCGCAGGAGCAGCAGGCCGAGCGCCGTCGCGAGCGCGGCCCGCAGGACGGTCCGGCGCCGGCGACCGCGCGCGAGGGCGACGCCGCCGGCGACCGCCGCCAGCCCGATCCACGGCAGCCAGTCGGCGAGGGTGCGCAGCCACCGCACGAGCTGCTGGGCTCGTTCGACGCCGTCGAGCCGGGCGATCTCGATGGAGGTCCCCACCGCCGGGATCGACTGCGCCACCGTCAGACCCGAGGCCACGAGCCGGGCCTTGACGAGCTCGATGACGGGTGCGAGATCGAGCAGCACCGCGCCCCCGGCGACCGTCACGGCCTGCCCCTCGTCCTCGCCCGTCAGGATGCCGACGAGCGTCGCGTGCGCCGCCCGGTTGGCGGCCGTCCACACCGCCGCGAACTGCTCGCTCACCACGGCGCGGTGCACGGCGGTCGCGACGAGGCCCGTGACCGCGGACGCGATCGGCGCGCGCAGCCGCTGCGCCTGCTGGGGCAACGCCTGGGCGACGAGCGCGCCCACGTCGAGGCGCGCGGCGATCTGCCGGTTGGCCACGCCCTCGACCGCCGCCTGCACACCCGGGTCGGTGGCGAGCGGCGCCGTGTTGGCCACGTAGCGCTCCGTGTCGAGCACCTGGTTGCGGGCCCAGACGGCCGGCACCGTGAGGGTCAGGCAGAGCGCCCCGACGACGACGAGCACGGCGACCGCGACGCTGCGGGAGAGGCGACGGGCCCGGGCCCCGCCGGGCGACTCGAGCGCGGCGTTCCGGCGGCGCAGCCGCTCCACCTCCGCCTCGAGCGCAGCGACGTCGGCCCGCCTGTCCTCGTCGGCCATGCCGCCCTCCTCCCACCCGCGCCCGGATGCCGGGTCGCCCACCCAGCGTCGCCGCGGCGGCCGCGCGCGGCATCATGCGCCGCGGGTGAGAGCACGCGGGGGCGACGGCCTGCGGGATTGGCGAGGTGTGAGCCGGGAGGGCCGTTCCGTTGGCAGGTTGTGCCAACGAAACGGCGCGGCCATCTGCCGTTGAATCGGTGCAGCCCAGCCAGCACGTCACACCCGAGGAGCGCGCATGCCCGACGCGACCACCCAGCCCGCCGAGACCGGGGCGGCCGCCACCCGTCGCATCCGCATCGGGATCGACACCGGCGGCACGTTCACCGACGTCGTCGCGCTCGACGAGGTGTCGGGCGAGCTCGTCACGACGAAGACCCCGTCGACGCCCGGCAACCCCGCCGACGGCTTCCTCAACGGCGTGCGCAAGGTGCTCGACCTCATGGGTGCGAGCGGCGACGACATCACCGCGGTGTCGCACGGCACGACCGTCGCCACGAACAAGCTCCTCGAGGGCAAGGTCGAGGCCCTCGGCTTCATCACGACCGAGGGCTACGAGTTCATCCTCGAGATCGCCCGCCAGGCCGTGCCCGACGGTTACGGCAACTCCTACTTCTGGGTCAAGCCGCCGCGCATCGTCCCGGCCGACTACGTCAAGACCGTCGGCGGCCGCATCGACTTCGAGGGCAACGAGATCCGGCCCTTCGACGAGCAGAGCGCCGTGCGCGCGGCCCGCTGGTTCAAGGAGCGCGGCATCACGACGATCGGCGTCTGCCTCCTGCACTCCTACGCCGACGACAGCCACGAGCTCGCCCTGCGCGAGGTGCTGCGGCGCGAGCACCCCGAGGCGGTCGTCTCGATCAGCTCCGAGGTGCTGCGGGAGTACCGCGAGTACGAGCGGTCGATGACGACCCTCGTCGACGCCGCGGTCAAGCCCAACGTGTCGCGCTACGTCGCCAACATCCACCAGCGGCTCGACGACTTCGTCAGCAGCGGCGCGAAGCTGCCCTTCTACATCATGAAGTCCAACGGCGGCGTGCTCTCGGCCGACGAGGTCGTGCACCAGCCGATCACCACGGTCCTCTCCGGGCCGGCGGCCGGCGCGCTCGGCGCGGGCCTCATCGCGAGCCGCGCGGGCTTCGAGAAGGTGCTCACCTGCGACGGCGGCGGCACCTCGACCGACGTCTCCGTCGTGCTCGGCGGCGAGCCGACCCTGACGACCGAGGGCTCGGTCGGCGCCTACCCGAGCAAGATCCCGATGATCGACGTCGTCACGGTCGGCGCGGGCGGCGGCTCCATCGCGTGGGTCTCCCCCGAGGGCTCGCTCAAGGTCGGCCCGCAGTCGGCCGGTGCCGACCCCGGCCCGCTCTGCTACGCCAAGGGCGGCACCGAGCCGACGATCACCGACGCCCACGTGACCCTCGGACGCATCCCCCCGCACCTGCTCGGCGGCGAGATCCCGCTCGACGTCGACGCCGCCCGGGCCGGCATCACCGAGCTGGCGGCCCGCCTCGAGCTCGACTTCGAGCGCTGCGCCACCGGCATCCTCGAGATCTCCGCGTGGAACCAGGCCAACGCCCTGCGCCAGGTCTCGGTCAAGCGCGGCCTCGACGTGCGCGACTTCATGCTCGCGACCTTCGGCGGCTCGGGCTCGCTGCTCGCCTGCCGCCTCGTCGACATCCTCGGCCTCGCCGGCGTCGTCGTGCCGCAGAACCCCGGCAACGTCTCGGCCTTCGGCCTGCTCACCGTCGACGTCAAGAACGACTACGTGCAGACCGCCGTCGCCCGCCAGCACGCCCTCGACTTCGCGGCCGTGCAGAAGACGTTCGACGACCTGACGGGCCGCGCCGCCGCGGCGCTCGACGCGGAGGGCTTCCCCCGTGACGCTCACCGCTACACGCGCACCGTCGACCTGCGCTACTTCGGCCAGGCCTACGAGGTGCGCGTCAGCGCCCCCGACGGCGAGGTCGACGCGGCGTATGCCGCCGGAGTCGCCGAGCGCTTCCACGACGAGCACCGCGCCCTCTACGGCTACGACTTCCGCGACGACCCCACGCAGCAGGTCGAGTGGGTCAACCTGCGCGTCACCGGCGTCGGCCCGATCACCCGTCCCGAGCTGCGCGAGCTCGCCTCCGCCGAGGGCGCCGCCGACGTGCGCGAGCGGGCCCACCGCAGCACCCGCCCGGTCTGCTTCGACCCCGAGGACGGCTACGTCGACACCGACGTCTGGTGGCGTCCCGACCTGCTCGCCGGCGACGTCGTCACCGGCCCCGCGATCGTCGAGGAGTTCGGCTCCACGGTCCCCGTCCACCCCGGCTTCGTCGTCCGCGTCGACAGCCTCGGCAACCTCGTCATCACCAAGGAGGCCTGAGATGTGCTTCTCCTGCCAGACCGCGGCCACGCGCCTCGCCCCCGTCGACGCCGCCGTCGGCTCCCACGCCAGCAGCACGGAGGCCGGCCACACGGACGGGCCCGTCAACCCCGCGGGGCTCCCGACGGCATACGAGCACGGCAACCGGCTGACGCCCGAGGGCAGCTCGGTCGACCCGATCCTCGTCGAGATCGTCGAGGGCACCCTCGCGAGCGTCGAGATGGAGGTCGAGACGGCCATCGCACGCACGTCGCGCTCCCCCATGATCCGTGACGCGCACGACTTCCGCGCCGGCATCCACGACCGCCAGCTGCGCAAGCTGACCGGCCGCTCCTACAGCGCGCTCGTGCACCCCATCGCCCGCGACTTCCCGCTCTCCGAGATGAGCGAGGGCGACGTCTTCTTCCACAACGACGTCTACGAGTCGGAGGGCGGCATCGGCCACCTGCCCGACCTCTGCGTCACCGTGCCGGTCTTCTCGGGCGGCGAGGTCGTCGCGTTCGTCCAGGCCTTCGGTCACCACGACGACATCGGTGGCGCCGTGCCCGGCTCGATGCCGAGCAACGCACAGACCGTCTTCGAGGAGGGGCTCTCGGTCCCGCCGATCAAGCTGTGGGACAAGGGCGTCCCGAACCAGGCCGCCCTGCGCATCATGACGCGGAACAGCCGCATGCCCGACAGCCTGGCCGCCGACCTCGACGCCGAGTGCTCGGCCTGCCTCATGGGCGCGCGCCGCCTCAGCGAGCTCTTCGAGCGCTACGGCCGCGACACCATCGAGGCCGCGTTCGACGCGATCCTCGACAAGACGACGGAGACCTACCGCCGCGAGATCCTCAGCAAGATCCCCGACGGCACCTACGTCTGGGAGGACTACGCCGAGCACGACGGCGTCGACGAGCCGATGCTGCACACGCAGCGGATCACCCTGACCAAGGTCTCGACCGGCGGCCCCGGCCCCGGCGACGGCGGTCCGAAGCTCGTCATCGACTTCACCGGCACGGCCAAGCAGGCCAAGGGCCCGATCAACCACTGCGGCGACTACGTCGGCGGCAACTTCCTCAAGAAGTGGCTCGCCCCGATCCTCCGCAACCTCGCGGACACCCCCGAGCGGATGGCCGAGCTCGACGTCAATGAGGGCATCGTGCCGCTCATCGAGATGAAGTTCCCGGAGAAGGGCACGCTGCTCACGCCGATCTACCCGGCGCCGACCAACGCCCGTACCTTCGTCATCCTGCGCCTCCTCGGCGTGCTCGCCGGCGTCGTCGCCAAGGCCGTCGACGGCCGGATGCCCGCCGACCAGGAGACGATCCGCTACACGGGCGTCTACGGCAAGGACCGCGACGGCAACGACTACCTCATGCGCGAGGTGCTCGGCGGGGGCTCGGGCGGCCGCTACTACGCGGACGGCGAGGACACGATCCACGTCGTGCCCGACAGCCGCAACCTGCCGACCGAGTTCACCGAGAGCCGCTTTCCCTTCATCGTCGAGCGGCTCGGTCTGGCCGTCGACTCCGGTGGCGCGGGTCGCCACCGCGGTGGGCTCGGCTACGAGAAGCACATCCGCATGCTCAAGGACGCGAACTTCATGTCCATCGCGGACCGCTCGATCCTCGCGTGCTGGGGAGTCAAGGGCGGCAAGGCCGGTCGTCCCTTCGAGGTGACCGTTGACGTGGGTGGCCCCGAGGAGCGCACCGTCGACGCGCTGGCCGACGCCGAGTTCATCAAGGCCGGCCAGGTCATCCGCATCCGCACGACGGGCGGCGGCGGCTGGGGCGACCCGCTCGAGCGTCCCTACGACGAGGTCGAGCGCGACCTCCGGTGGGGCAAGGTCTCGATCGAGGGCGCGCTCCGCGACTACGGCGTCGTCGCCTCGGGCGACAAGGAGGCCCCCGTCATCGACGCGGCCGCGTCCGACGCGGAGCGCGAGCGGCGCCGAGCCGAGCGTCCGGAGGAGTCCCCGTTCTTCGACCGCGGTCCCGGCTACGCGGCCCTGGCCGAGGGCAAGGTGGCCGCGGATGTCGACTGGCTCTGACGCAGGGGACGAGATCCGTGACGACGAGCGCACCGCAGCCGCCGACTCGGGCGACGGTGCTCGTCGTCGGCGCGGCCGGCAAGACCGGCCGCGCGATGACGGCCGCCCTGTCGCGGCGCGGCGTCGACGTCCGCGCTGCCCTACGATCGCCGGCGAGGGCCGAGACGGCGTATGCCGCTGGGGCGTCATCGATCTCGGTCGTTGACCTCGAGTCGGGGCTGGGTCTCGACGAGGCGGTGGACGGCGTCGACGCCGTCTACCACCTCGCCCCCAACGTCCACCCCGACGAGGTGGGTATCGCCGAGCGCGTGGCCTCCGCCGCCGCGCGCGCCGGGGTCACCCGGTTCGCCTTCCACTCCGTGCTGCACCCCGACGACACCTCGATGCCGCACCACGTGCGCAAGGGGCGGGCCGAGACCGTGGTGCGCGAGCTCCTGCCGCACGCGACCGTGCTCCGCCCGGCCGCCTACCACCAGAACCTCGTCGGGGCCGCCCTCTCCGGCCGCATCGCCGTGCCGCACTCGCTCGACACGCCCTTCACGAACGTCGACCTCCACGACGTCGCCGAGGTCGCGGCCGCAGTGCTGACGACCCCCGGTCACGAGGGCCGCGCGTACGACCTCGCCGGCCCGGAGCAGCTGACCGTGCGCGAGCAGGCCGCGGTCGCGGCCCACGTGCTCGGGCACCCTGTCGTCGCCGAGCAGCTCGTCCCCGAGGCGTGGGCCGAGGGGCCAGGAGCCGCCCTGGGCGAGCAGTCCCGCGCCGACCTGCTGGCGATGTTCACGGCATACGACCGCGGGGGTCTCGTCGGCGACCCGGCGGCCCTGACGGCCCTTCTCGGAAGGCGGCCCACCACGTGGGCCGGGGTGCTCACGCGCTGACCCGCGGCGTGGCCGCACGAGCCGCACTCACGAGGCGCCGACGGTCTCCAGCTCGGCGAGCTCGACCCTCTGGTCGCCTTCCGACGCGGTGCGTCCCGGATCCGGGACGAGCGCCAGCACCCGCGACCTCGCCAGCTCGCGCCGCAGCGCCGCGACCTCGTCGGCGAGCGCCGCGACGTCGCGACGGGTGGCCGCGCCGGTCTCCTGCTCGGCCTCGCGCACCCGGTCGACGAGCGACGAGGCGAAGGCGGCGGTGATGACGCCGAGCAGCGCGATCCCCGCGATCATGAGACCCGCTGCGACGTAACGGCCCTCGATCGTCGTCGGGTAGCGGTCGCCGTAGCCGACCGTCGTCACGGTGGAGACGGCCCACCACAGCGCGTCCTGGAACGAGCGGATGTTGGCCGTCGGGCTCTGCCGCTCGGCGTCGAGCACGGCGAGCGCGGCCACGAAGATGACGAGCGACGTCGCGCCCACGACGTAGGTGAGCACGCGCCCCCGCAGCGAGCTGCCGGCGTGCCGGATGAGCACCGACATGAGGGTGACGAGGCGCAGCGGGCGGAGCGGGCGCAGCACCGGGAGCACGACGACGACGAGGTCGAGCAGGTGGCTCCGCACGAAACGCCAGCGGTCCGAGGCGAGTCCGACCCGCACGCCGAAGTCGAGGGCGAAGACGGCCCACGTGACCCATGTCGCCGCGGCGCACAGCGACTGCTGCCCCGCCGGAAGCCCGGGGTCGAGGATCGGCAGGGCGTAGGCGAGGAGGAAGGCGACGGCGGCGGCGGTGAGCACCCAGCCGGTGCGCGCCTCCCATCGCAGCACCCTGGGCTCGTCGGCTCTCATGGCGCCATCGTGGCGGTCGCACATGCGGTGCGGTCGGTGGCCGGCTGGGAAGTCGCTGGGAGTCGGACGAGGAGTCGGGCGGGCGGCGGGCGGGCCGCGGGCCGGCGTCGGGCGGGCGTCGGGGGCGCTGGCAGGGTGCGCCAAGGCACACGGCCCGTCTCCGGCAAGGGCTGCCGACGCTGCCCGAGCACGGCTGCGGCACAGTGGGACGGGCCCGCGCAGTGCGCGTTGCGGAGCCGACCGCAGCGCCGGAGACCGCGGGCGCCGAGGAGCACCGTGTCCGGATCGCCCGACCCCGCGGCCACCGCCACCCGCCCGGGAGGCGAGGAGCCCTCCCCTGCGCCGACCGACCGGCCGAAGCCCCGCCGACTCGGCGCACGCGAGCTGCTCGAGACGGTGCTCGACGCGGGCACGTGGAGCAGCTGGGACGCGCCCCCCGACCAGCCCGCCGAGCCGGGCAGCACGTATGCCGCCGAGCTGGCTGCCGCGACCGAGCGCAGCGGGTGCGACGAGGCCATCATCACCGGCGAGGGCCGGCTCCGCGGACGGCGCGTCGCCGTCATCGCCGGGGAGTTCTCCTTCCTCGCCGGCTCGATCGGCGCGGTGGCCGCGGAGCGGATCGTGCTCGCGTTCGAGCGCGCCCGCCGCGAGGAGCTGCCGGTCTTCGCCGCGCCCAGCTCGGGCGGCACCCGGATGCAGGAGGGCACCCCCGCGTTCGTCGGGATGGTGAAGATCAGCGCCGCCTGCGCGCAGCTCAAGGCGGCCGGGCTGCCGTACATCGTCTACCTGCGCCACCCCACGACCGGTGGCGTCTTCGCGTCGTGGGGCTCGCTCGGTCAGGTCACCGTCGCGGAGCCGGGCGCGACCATCGGTTTCCTCGGCGCCCGCGTCTACGAGGCCCTCTACGGCCGGGCGTTCCCCGACGGGGTGCAGACCGCCGAGAACCTCTTCGAGCACGGCCTCATCGACGCCGTCCTGCCCGTCGAGGCGCTCGCCGAGACGGCCGACCGGGCGCTTAACGTGCTGATGGCACCCCGCGAGGACCTCCCCGACGTGCCGGAGCTGCTCAAGGAGCCGCTCGCCGACCTGCCGGCGTGGGACTCGATCGGCCGGTCGCGCCGCGAGGACCGGCCCGGCGTGCGGGCTCTCCTGCGGCTCGGCGCCACCGACGTCCTCCCCCTCCACGGCACGGGGCAGGGCGAGTACGACCCCGGCCTGCTCATGGCCCTCGCGCGCTTCGGCGGCGCGCCCTGCGTCGTGCTCGGCCAAGACCGCCGCGGCCAGACGCTCGACGCGCCGCTGTCGCCCAAGGGCCTTCGGGTGGCCCGGCGCGGCATGGCCCTGGCCCGCGAGCTCGGCCTGCCCCTCGTCAGCATCGTCGACACGGCGGGCGCCGCGCTCTCCCAGGAGGCGGAGGAGGGCGGCCTCGCCGGCGAGATCGCCCGCTGCCTCGCCGAGCTCGTGACGCTCGAGGCGCCGACCCTGTGCGTGCTGCTCGGGCAGGGCACCGGCGGCGGGGCCCTCGCGGTGATGCCCGCCGACCGCGTCATCTGCGCGCAGCACTCGTGGCTCTCCCCCCTGCCGCCCGAGGGCGCCTCGGCGATCCTGCACCGCGACACCGACCACGCGCCCGAGCTCGCGACCGCGCAGCGGGTGCGCTCGCTCGACCTGCTCGCGGACGGCATCGTCGACCGGATCGTCGCCGAGCACCCCGACGCCGCGGACGAGCCCGAGGACTTCTGCCGGCGGATGAGCCAGACGATCCAGCACGAGCTCGCGGTCCTCGCCCGTGAGCAACCCGAGGAGCGCCTCGCCGCAAGGCTCGACCGCTACCGCCGCCTCGGCCGCCGCTGACCCGTCGAAAGGCCACCCTTTGCGGGTCCCCACCCGTCGAAAGGCCACCCTTTGTGGGTCCCTACCTGTCGAAAGGCCACCCTTTGTGGGTCCCTACCTGTCGAAAGGCCAACGTTTGTAGGTCCGCCTCGTCGAGAGGCCAAGTGCGGAACGTGGCCTCTCGACCATGAAGGACCCGCAAAAGGTGGCCACTCGACGGTTGCGGGACCACGAGAAGTGGCCCCTCGACCAGGCGCGACCCGCGAACAGTGGCCACTCGACGGGTGGGGACCCACGAGAAGTGGCCTTTCGACGGTTCAGTCGATGTCGCGGTCCTCGATGGTCTGGCGCACGGTGCTCGACGGGCCGGTCGAACCACCCGCCCGCTCCTCGCGGGTGATGACCCGCTGGTGACGGGTTCCCCTGCGCCCGTGCCAGATCAGCGCCCCACCGGCGATCATGAGGATGATGCCCACGGTCGGCAGGCTGACGACCGACGTGTTGGCGCGCACCGCGAACGCCAGGATGGCGCCGATGACGGCGAGCAGCACTCCGACTCCCACAGCGTGGCCACCTCTCCGCTCGACGGCTCGTGCGCCTCACGGCGCTCCCCCGACCCTACCGGCACGGACCCGCCTACCTCGCCCACGCATCCGCGGGCGAACCCGTGACCGGGGCGGACGGCATACATCTGCCAATGTCGGGGCCCGCGTTGGGCAGGAGGTGCCAACGCGCCCGCTCGCCCCGGCTGCCTAGGCTCACGCCATGACGACCGAGGACGCACCGTGAGGGTGCTCGTCGCCCTGGGCGGCAACGCCATGACCGGGCCCGACGGCAGCGCGACGCCCAAGGCGCAGCGCGCCGCCATCGCCGAGGCGAGCCGGCACCTGGCCGACCTCGTCGCGGCCGGCCACGAGGTGGTCGTGACGCACGGCAACGGTCCCCAGGTCGGCAACCTCCTCGTCAAGAACGAGCTCGCCGCCGCCGTCGTGCCGCCCGTGCCGCTCGACTGGTGCGGCGCGCAGACGCAGGGGACGATCGGCTTCACGCTGCTCGACACGCTCGAGGCGGCGCTCGCCGAGCGCGACGCCGCGCGCCCCGTCGCCGCCCTCGTCTCGCGCACCCTCGTCGACGCCGACGACCCCGGCTTCACCCACCCGACCAAGCCCGTCGGCCGCTTCCTGCCGCGCGAGCAGGCCCAGGCCCTCATCGACCACGGTGAGCGCTGGGAGGACCGCGGCGAGAAGGGGTGGCGCCGCGTCGTCGCGTCGCCGGAGCCGATCGAGGTGCTCGAGACGCACACGCTGCTCACCCTGCTCGGCGCGGGCTACGTCGTCGTCGCGGCCGGCGGTGGTGGCATCCCCGTCGTGCGTGGCGCCGACGGTGCCGTGCAGGGCGTCGAGGCCGTCATCGACAAGGACCTGACGGCCGCGCTGCTCGCGCGCGCCGTCGACGCCGACGTGCTCGTCATCGCCACCGACGTCGCTCACGCCGTCGCCGCGTGGGGCACGCCGGACGCCCACGACATCGGCCGCGTCACGCTCGCCGAGATGGAGGCGTATGCCGCCGAGGGCCACTTCGCGTCGGGCTCGATGGGCCCGAAGGTCGAGGCCGCGCTCCGGTTCGTCCGTGGTGGAGGCCGACGCTCCATCATCACCGCGCTCGACCAGCTCGCTCCAGCCATCGACGGCCAGGTCGGGACCGTCATCGAGAACCCGCAAACAGAAAGGTGATTTCCGTGCCCGAAGCCATTGAGGTGCGCAAGGTCCCCATCCATTCGGTCGCCGACGCGTCGGAGCTCGCGAAGCTCATCGACGACGGCGTGATGGAGGCGAGCCGCGTCATCGCCATCATCGGCAAGACCGAGGGCAACGGTGGGGTCAACGACTACACCCGCATCATCGCCGACCGCGCCTTCCGCGAGGTGCTCGTCGAGAAGGGGGCGCCCGCCGAGCAGGTCAAGCAGGTCCCCATCGTGTGGTCCGGCGGCACCGACGGTGTCATCAGCCCCCACGCGACGATCTTCGCGACGGTGCCCGCCGAGAAGGCCGAGCCGTCCGACGACCTGCGCCTCACGGTCGGCTTCGCGATGAGCGAGCCGATCAAGCCGGAGGAGATCGGCTACGTCGCGATGGTCAGCAAGGTCGCCGACGCCGTCAAGGTCGCCATGGAGCGGGCCGGCATCACCGACCCGGCCGACGTCCACTACGTGCAGACGAAGACCCCGCTGCTGACGATCCACACGATCCGCGACGCGAAGTCGCGCGGCCAGCAGGTCTGGACCGAGCACACGCACGAGTCGATGGACCTCTCCAACGGCACGACCGGCCTCGGCATCGCCGTCGCCCTCGGCGAGATCGAGATGCCCACCGACGCCGACGTCATGCACAACCGCTCGCTCTACTCCTCGGTCGCCTCGTGCAGCTCGGGCGTCGAGCTCGACCAGGCGCAGGTCGTCGTCGTCGGCAACGCCCGCGGCGTCGGCGGGCGCTACCGCATCGGCCACTCCGTCATGCAGGACGCCCTCGACGCCGACGGCATCTGGTCGGCCATCAAGGACGCCGGGCTCGACCTGCCGGAGCGCGCCCACACGAGCGACATCCAGGGCCGCCTCGTCAACGTCTTCCTCAAGTGCGAGGTGAGCCAGGACGGGCAGGTGCACGGCCGTCGCAACGCCATGCTCGACGACTCCGACGTGCACTGGCACCGCCAGATCAAGTCGTGCGTCGGCGGCGTCACGGCCGCGGTGACCGGCGACCCGGCCGTCTTCGTGTCGGTCTCGGCCGCGCACCAGGGCCCCGACGGCGGTGGCCCCGTGGCCGCCATCGTCGACCTCGGCGAGGGCGAGCCGACCGGTTACCGCTGGACCCGCTGACCCCCCGGTCCGACGTATGCCGAGTGCCCAGGTCCCCACGGGGACCTGGGCACTCGCACGTCCCCACCCCCACCCCGGTCGAGCAGGCTCAGGTGGGTCGCGGGCGGGATCCGTCAGCGGGTCGGGGCGAGTGCCTCCTCGGCGCGGGCGGGAGCCACGACCGACGGGCGGTTCGCGACCTGCTCGTGCACGGCGAGACCGACGACCGAGGCCAGCACGACCGCGAAGCCGACCCACTGCGAGCCGGTCAGGCTCGCGTCGAGCGCCACGACCCCGACGAGCGCCGCCGTCAGCGGGAAGGCGAGCTCGGCCAGGGTGGCGCGGGAGGCCGGCGTGCGCCCGAGCGCCCGGTAGTAGAGCAGCAGCGCGAGCAGGCCCGGGATCGCCGCGAGCAGCAGGATGTTCGGGGCGGCGTCCCAGCCGAGCGCGAGGGGCGTGGACGTCACGAGGTTCAGCACGAGCAGCGTGACGAGCCCGACGACGAACCGCAGCGCCGTGATGTCGGCGAAACGCAGCTGCGCGCTCGCCGCCCGTCCGAGCACCGTGCCGGCGGCCCAGAGCGCGGCGGCGCCGACGGCGAGCGCCGCGGCCTTCGCGCTAGAGACCGTGACGCCGAGCGGGTCGGCGAAGGCGAGCAGCCACGCGCCCGCGAGCGCCGGCACCGCGAAGAGGACGTAGCGCGCGTGCAGCCGTTCGCCGAGGATCACCGCCGCGAGGGCGACGGCGATGACGGGCTGGAGCTTCTGCAGCACCTGCGGCGTGATCGGGTCGCCCGTGCGGAACGCGGCCGTGAACAGCGTCGTGGCGAGCGCCGACGAGCCGGCGCCGATGACGAGCACGCTGACCTTCGTGCGCGCGTCGGCGGCGAGCACGCGTCGCACGGCCGGCACCACCCACGGGCTGACGAGCACCACGAGCACGAGGTGCTCCCAGAAGACGATGGCGAGCGCCGGGTACTCGCGGGCGAGGGGCTCGCGCCACAGCGCGGAGAGGCCCCAGAACGAGGCGGCGAGGGCGACGAGCCAGGTGCGGTCGGAGCCGCGGGAGCGGGAGCCGGCGGGGCCGGCGGCACGGGAGAGGTGGGGCATGCGGGTAAGCCTGTCACCCCCCGCGGGCCCGGTCGACCGACGGCCCACCCCAGCCCACCCTCGGCCCACCCCGAGTGCACCGGACACGAGGCGGCCACGACCCCGTCCAGGTCGTGGCCGCCTCGTGGCCCTCGTGGCCCTCGTGGCCCTCGTGGCCCTCGGAGCCGTCGCGTCAGTGCGCGAAGTGGCGGGTGCCGGTGAAGTACATCGTCACGCCGGCCGCCTGCGCGGCCGCGACGACCTCGTCGTCGCGGATCGAGCCGCCCGGCGCGACGACGGCGCGCACGCCCGCGTCGAGCAGGAACTGCAGGCCGTCGGCGAACGGGAAGAACGCGTCGGAGGCCGCGACCGAGCCACGGGCCCGCTCCTCCCCCGCCCGGCGCACCGCGAGGTAGCACGAGTCGACGCGGTTGACCTGGCCCATGCCCACGCCGACCGCTGCGCCGCCGTCGGCGAGCAGGATGGCGTTGGACTTCACGGCGCGGATGGCCCGCCACGCGAACTGCAGGTCGCCGAGGGTCGCCTCGTCGGCGGCCTCGCCCGAGACGAGGCGCCAGTTCGCCGCGTCGTCACCACCGGTCACGTCGCCGTCCTCGCCGTCGACGACGGCGTCCACGCGGTCGACCGACTGCATGAGCAGCCCGCCGCCGACCGGGCGCGTCTCGACGGCCGCGCCCGCCTGCGTCATGCCGGCGGGCAGCCGCAGCACGCGGAGGTTCTTCTTGGCCGTGAGGATCTCGAGCGCCTCGGGCTCGTAGTCGGGCGCGATGATGACCTCGGTGAAGACGGGCTTGGCCGCCGCCGCCATGGCCGCCGTGACCGTGCGGTTCGAGGCGATGATGCCGCCGTAGGCGCTCACCGGGTCGGTCGCGTGCGCCCGCTCGTACGCCTCCTCGATCGTGGCGCCGACGGCGATGCCGCACGGGTTGGCGTGCTTGATGATCGCGACCGTGGGCTGGTCGCCGTGGTCGTGGGCCGCGCGCACGGCCGCGTCGGTGTCGACGTAGTTGTTGTACGACATCTCCTTGCCGTGCAGCTGCTCCGCGCTCGCCACCCCGGGGCGCCCGGTGCGGTAGAGCGCCGCGCGCTGGTGCGGGTTCTCGCCGTAGCGCAGCACCGCCGACCGCTCGTACGTCGCGCCGGCCCACGCCGGGAAGCCGGTGCCGTCGCTCGTGTCGGCGACGACGTTGCCCATCCAGCTCGCGACCGCGACGTCGTAGGACGCGGTGTGCACGAACGCCTCCGCCGCGAGCCGCCGGCGCTGCTCGAGCGTGAACCCGCCCGCCCCGAGCGCGTCGACGACCTCGCCGTATGCCGACGGGCTCGTCACGATGGCGACGCTCGGGTGGTTCTTGGCGGCCGCGCGCACCATCGACGGCCCGCCGATGTCGATCTGCTCGATGCACTCGTCGGGCGTGGCGCCCGAGGCCACGGTCTCGAGGAACGGGTAGAGGTTGACGACGACGAGCTCGAACGGCGCGACACCGAGCTCGTCGAGCTGGCGCAGGTGGTCGGGCTTGCGGGTGTCGGCGAGGATGCCGGCGTGCACCTTCGGGTGCAGCGTCTTGACGCGCCCCTCGAGGCACTCCGGGAAGCCGGTCAGCGCCTCGACGGGGGTCACCTCGATGCCGAGCGCCGCGATCGCCTTGGCCGTCGAGCCGGTGGAGACGATGCCGACGCCGGCGGCGTCGAGCGCGCGGGCCAGCTCCTCGAGGCCGGACTTGTCGTAGACGGAGACGAGGGCCCGCGTGATGGGGCGGCGGCCGTCGGTGCCGGGCGCGGACGGGGCTGCGGTCATGGGTGCACTCCTGGTTCGGTGACATCGGTCGCGGGTGGTCCGTCGGTCAGACGTCGGCACCCGTTCTCGCGAGGCACCCAGGCGGTCGATGCTCCCGACGTCACTCCCCGGTGGTGTCCCACCCGCGCCAGTCGTGTGCGACCAGCGTAGCGGTCAGGCGCTCCCGAGCCGAACTCGTCGCCCCTCCACGACGAACCCCTCGCGGGCCAGCCGCCGCACCACGTCGACGAGCAGCTCGCGCTCCTGCACCTTGATCCGCTCGTGCAGGCTCTCCTCCGTGTCGTCGTCGTCGACGGCCACGACCCGCTGCTCGATGATGGGCCCGGTGTCGACGCCGGCGTCGACGACGTGGCACGTCGTGCCCGTCACCTTGACGCCGTAGGCGAGCGCGTCGCGCACCCCGTGCGCCCCGGGGAAGCTCGGCAGCAGCGCCGGGTGGGTGTTGACGACCGGGGCGATGCCCAGGGTCGCCGGGCCGAGGATGCGCATGAAGCCGGCCGTCACGACGAACCGCGGCACGGCCCCGGCCACCCGCTCGGCGAGCGCGGCGTCCCAGGCGGCACGGTCGGCATACGTCGACGGGGCGACGACGAAGGTCGGTATGCCGGCGTGCTCGGCCCGCTCGATCCCCACGCATGGGCGGTCGGCACCGACGGCGGCCACGCGCACGCCGTAGTTGGGGTCGGCGCTCGCGTCGAGGAGCGCCTGCAGTAGCGTGCCCGACCCGGAGACGAGGACGACGACGTCGACCGGGAGGTGCGGGGCGGGCGCGGCGTCGGTCGTCACGCGCCGGAGTGTAGTCGGCCGCCGCACCTGCGGGCCGAGGCGTCTGCTGGGGTGGGCCGCCCCACGGGGCGATGTGGGGACCCGGCGGCCGATGGGTGAGGATGGACGCATGACCGAGCCGACGCCCGAGCAGGAGATCACGTTCGCGCGCGAGAAGGCCAAGCGCACCCTGCCGGTCGCGCTGCTCGTGCTGCTCGCGCTCGTCGCGATGTACCTCCCGCTGCCCAAGCGCTTCGTCGCCGTGCTGCCGCTCGTCATCGCGATCGTGCTGACGGTGCGCCTGCTCCGGTTCCTCTCCTCTCGGCGCGGGCGGGAGAAGGTCTGGCCCGCGGTGACGCTCGTCATCAGCATCATGCTGCTCTCGACGCTCGCGATGCAGGTCGCCTTCTACGACAGCGTGAGCGCCTACGAGGAGTGCCTGGCCGGGGCGCAGACCGGCATCGCGCAGGATGCCTGCGCCCAGCTGCGCGACAGCGGCATGCTCGGGCTCATCGTCCGCTGACGTCGACGAGAGCAGTGGCCGCACCCGGGCGATAGGTTTGTGCTTTCGTCACCTCGGTGTCCCCTGCCTTCGGAGGTCTCCTCTTGACCCGCCCGCCCGTCGTCTACCACTCCAGGGTCGATCGTCCGGACCTCTCCGGATCCCGAGTCCACGACGACGTCTACGTCATCGGTGGGCCGGGGCGCTCAGGTACCGACCGGACGGTCATCGCTGCTCATGGAGCAGGCATCCTCGGCCGGCGCGTGGTCACTGATGCCGACACGGCGGCGGTCGCCCTGCGCGACTTCCAGGGAGTCCCGGTGGGCGAGGTGGGACAGTCCCTCCGGGGTTCCGTCACGCTCTACCTGGACGTCCCGTCGGAGCGACGGGTCGTCATCCTCCCGGATCCCCTCGGCGGCGGGCTCGTGCACGTGCACCGCGATGCTGCCGGCACGGCCGTCTGCTCCGACCTCGGCGCCCTCCGGGACTTCCTCGACACCGAGGGCAAACGACCCCGCAAGTCCTTGGACTACGTGGCCTCCTACGTGGCGACGGGCAGCGGCGGCCTCGTCGAGTCCAGCTACGAGGGCATCACGGTCCTGCCTCAGTTCACCTGTCTGTCCATGTCGCCGAGCGGCGCGACCGTCGTCGACTACCCGGCGCGCCGCACGTTCTTCTCGCCGGTGCAGGACCGGTCCAGTCTGCTCGCGACGGCGCAGGAGGAGATCGCGGCCAACGTCTCGGCGCTGGCATCCTCCGGTCACGAGCGCAAGATCGCGCACCTGACGGGAGGGATCGACTCCCGACTCGTGCTCGCCGCCATCCTCGCCTCGGGTACGACGGACGCGTTCGTCTTCTTCTGCTCCGGCGGCCTCGAGGAGCCCGACCAGAAGGTGGCCCGCCAGCTCGCGCGAGAGTACGGACTGCGCTTCACGGAGCACTCGGGGCTCGACGTCGGCACGGCGCCTGAGGATCTCGAGCAGCAGCTGCTCCAGCCCTTCCAGCACTCGTACGGCATCATCTCCGGTCCGTCCCACGCAGGTTGTCTGCCCTCTCGCGACCTCATCGTCAGCGGCGGCTACGGAGAGCTGCTCCGGTCCTTCTACAACCAGGGCAGGCCGAGCGTGGAGCCCTCGAGCGCCATGGAGCAGATGTTCGGCAGCCTGGGATTCTCCTCTGACCCTCTCCGTCGCCTGCTCTCCGAGCGGTCCGTGGCGCGCCAGACCCTGAGCCTCGAGCAGACGATGGGTGACGGGCGGCTGATGGGTGTCCGCGAGGACGCCCTGCTCGACCTGATGTACCTCACGCGGCGCAACCGCTACTACGTCGGTGAGATCTCCCGATCTGTCTCCGCGTTCACCGCCAGGATCGATCCGCTCTACTCCCCGGCGGCCGCGTCGCTCGCCCTGCAGCTGACCGGCGCCGAGCGCAACGCCAACGTGGCAGGGATCGACCTCATGGAGTCCTTCGCCCCGGGACTCTCTCGCCGTCCGTTCGACCGCCCGCGTTTCGGGGAAGCCTGGGCGGCACTGCGGCCCGTCCCGGAGCCCATCCCGTTCACGACCTCCGGTCCCCCCGAGCTCGACGGCCGCCGCAACGCGGCACCCATGAACGCCTCGAGCATCAGGATGCCCGCAGTGACCGCCGACGACCGGGCGATCGCCGCGCGACTGTCGATGCCACCCAGGCTGGCGGCCCAGTTCCCGGTGATCCGTGACGGACTCAAGACGCTGACCACGTCCCTGACCGGCGGCGAGGCGATGGAGGTGTTCAACCAGCGCGCGATCGACACCCTGTTGCGCCGCACCCCGAGCAACCGCGTGCACTTCCGCGCGGCTCGAGATCTGTTCGCCGGCCTGCTCTGGTACGTCAAGGGGTGACCGCAACGGCCCGGCCCTTCCATCGGGGAAGGAGTCCGGGCCGGTTCGGCGTGCGCTCACGTGCTCAGCGGACGACGTACTCCCGCAGCGTGGTCTCGAAGGGAACGTAGAAGCGTCCCGGCTGGACCACCATCTGCGGCGTGCTGACTCCGCTCTCGACCGGCACGTCGACCCTGAGGGTGGCAGGGTCGAACGTGTAGACCTTGCCTCCGGACGTCAGGTAGAGCAGTCCACCCACCCAGGCCAGGTCGGCATTGCGCAGGACCGCGGCGCTGGATGTGGAAGCCGTGGCCGGCTGGAGCACGACCTGACGCTTCACGGCTCCTGTTGCGGGGTCCAGCTCGACCACGGCGGAACCGTAGGCGGCCCACAGGGAGCCCTGCGGTCCGATCGTGACAGCCCCAAAGGCCTGGGCCCCGGGCACCGGTGCCACTTCCCACAGCTTCTTGTTCGTGGTCGCGTCCCAGGCGAAGACCTTGGCGGACGCCTGCGTGGGCGTCGCGCCGAGACCGCCCCATCGCGACGTGCCGCCGTAGACGACCCGGCCGGACGCTGCCAGCGCCACCACGCTCTGGTCCTTGACCGGCGCGTTGACGATCCTGGGCGTCGTGGAGTCGCTGTCGAAGATGCCCATGGCCCCCGACAGGATCCCGTACTTGGGGATCGTCCCGAAGAAGACCCGCGAACCCGACGTCGCCCAGGCGAGCGGCCGATCCTGCTGGTACGAGCCACCGAGGGACGCGACCATCTTGGGGTTGGAGCCGTCGACCCACGGCTTCGTGGTGTCGAAGCGGAAGATCTGGCCGCCCGTGTAGGTACCGAGATACTGGTAGGCCCCGTGGTTGATCGTGCCTTCGACCTCGCCGATCACTCCGGCCGCGAAGGGCACCCGCGGGTACTGCTGGCGACTCGTCATGTCCGGGTCCAGCACGGCCAGGCTGGAGCCGCCGTAACCGCCGACGTACAACGTCGACGAACCCGTGCCGAGCGACTTGATGCGCATCTTCGTCGCTGCGAACTTGACGGTGTAGGAACGCTCGCTGAGCGTGCCCAGGTTGACGGCAGCGACCGTCCCGTCGGTGTCGTACGTGAGCAACCACTCCCCGGCGACGCCACCCAGGGTCGCCTTGAGCGGGAACCGGTCCCGGCCGGGGCCAGAGACGATCTTGCCCCGCGACGTCATGGTCCCGTCGGCCGAGCTGACGGCCCACAGCTCCTTGTACCGGAAGTAGTAGAAGTACCCCCGGCTGTCGAGCGTCGACGGCCTCTGCATCGCGAGGTTCGAGCTGACGTTCCACGACTTGAGCGTCGTGTCGTAGAGACGCCGCTCGCTCGTGACCGTGGCGCCACCGGGAGTCCTCCCCGCGGGCGTCCACACCTCCAAGTACCGACCCAGCGACTCGATGTCCGCGATGTTGCCGGCGACGACCGGCTTGGGCAGGGCGACGAGCACTCGCTCCGTCGGGTTGGCCAGGGTGACGCGCATGATGACGGGGTTCTCGGACCCCAGCCCGACCCACGCGTAGCGGCTGTCGAGCGCGAGGCTGCGCGCGTACTGGTGCGCCGCGCTCAGGGTTCCGTAGTTGCGAAGCGTCCCAGCCGAGGGGTCGTAGCTCCACAGCTCGGATGCCGGGTAGGTGACTCCCCAGATCTTGCCGTCACCGGCGACCTCGACGTCCCACACGGTGGTGGCCTTCGCCGTGGCCCGGCCGAGGTCCTTGATGACCGTCGCGCCCGGGGTCCACTGCCAGAGGTGCCCGTCGTTGCCGCCGATGTACACCCGCCCGTCGCGGCCCTTGGTGATCGCGAAGCTGATCTTCATCCCGCCGAGCGGGAAGCGACTATCGACGCGCCCGGTCTCGATGTCGACCACCTGGAACTCCGCCGGGCTGCCGGAGACGACCGCCATCAGCTTGGCCCTGCCGTTGACGACCATTCCGTCGACGACGTTGGTGTTGCTGAACGCATCCACGGGGCGCGTCGACGCTCCGGCAGCGAAGGTGTGGACCCCCGCGCCGATGGCGGGGCGCAGATCGATGGTGTCGAACGCCGCGGCGCCACGGCTGGTGCTGGCGCTGGAGATCTCGACCGTGGCCGTCAAGGCGGTCGATGGAGCGGTCAGCTGCTTGGTGACCAGACCCCAGGCCAGCAGGCCCTTGCGGATGTCGACCCGCTCACTCCGCACGACGTGGCGCGCGGCGTCGAGGAAACGGACGGTGGCGACGAACGCACCGGACGTCGGACGGACCCAGACACGGAGACTGTGCGTGACCCCCGGGAAGACCGGGACCGCGCTGCTCGTGGCGGACACGCCGGCGGTGCTGCTGGCGTCCGTGAGCAGGAGGCTCCGGCGACCCGTGCGCGCTTGGGCGGTGCTGATGACCGCCGAGGTGCCCGATGGCGCACTCACGGTCCAGCCCGGCACGCTGACCGACGTCGACGTCGCCTCGAAGCCTCCGTTGGGAAGGTCGGGGCGGATGACGCCGACGCCGTCCCACCACGCCTGGGAGAGCGTCGCGGACGACGTCGCGATGTCGATGGATGCCGTCGTGGCCGTCGACGGAGCCACAGCCCTCGTCTCGACCCTCGACCAGATCATCCGCGCACCCGTCGTGGGGGTGCTGGCGCTGCCCACGACCCGGCCGGAGGCGTCGTAGAACTTGAGACCCAACGACTGGAGCCCGCTCTTGGTGAAGACGTAGGCCTGTGCGTGGTACTCCACGCCTCCCACCACCGCGAACTTGCGCCGTGCGGTGACGGCACTCGTGGAGGACGTGTCCTCCACGAACAGGGCCCGCTTTCCGGAGAAGGCGACCCCCGTCGAGACGACCGCTCGGCTGGGTGCTGCGGCGGTCACCGACCATCCCTCCGGAACGGTGCCGGTCTCGAAGTCGCCGACCGGGTAGCCCGTCGCGACCGGTTCGAGCGCCTGCGCAGGGCCGTCCGTACCGGGTAGTAGGCCTGTGGATACCATGGCGGTGGCAAGAACCGCGACGATCGTGCGGGCACGCGACGTGCGCGATCCGGTCGTGGGGAGAGCAAGTTTCATGAGGGGGCGTCCTTTGTGGAACGTGACGCGGCGGCCCGCCAGAGGGGGGTGCTAAGCCGTCCGCGATCCACCTGAGGGGGTACTCAAGTCGACCATTTCGGGCAAATCGTAACTGCCAGCACGGTGTGTGACCAGCCCTCCGCGGAATTTAGTACACCCACCCCTCCCGTGCCTGCGCGCAAATGCGCGCCGCGCTCCGATGTCCAAGACGTCGACGCAGCCCCCCGGCCGTCTCAGCCGGCAGTGGGCGCGCCCTCGTCGGAGCTGCCGGCGGTGGTCACGCCGGCCTGCGCTGCGCGCTCACGGCGGCGCTCGAGGAGCAGGAGCACCCCGAGCAGGAGCAGGGCGCCCGCCACGACCTCGGCCACCAGGGCCAGGCCGAACGGCAGGAGCGCCGGGCCCACCGACGAGAGCCGGTCGAGGCCGACGGCACCGTTGCCGAGGGCGGTCAGGGCCACGACGACGCCCGCCGCGATCAGCGCGGCGACGGCCGTGGCGGTGAGGCGGGCGCGCGTGTTTCCGAAGAACTCGAGCTCGGCGTCGACCCGGTGGCCCAGCCAGGCGCCGACGGCCACGGGGACGAGCAGGACGGCATACATGAGCGGCGGGTAGTCGCTCGAGCGCGGGAGAGCACCGAGCACCGGCACGAGCGGGAGCAGGCCGGGGTGCGCCGCGGCGGGGGCGATCGCCGAGCCGACGGCGACCTGGAAGCCCGGGCCGGCGACGAACGCGAGCGCCCACGTCGCGGCGTTGCCGAGGATCGCGAGCTGGCCGACGCCGATGACGAGGGCGCCAGCGAGGTTGGCGTCGTACTGCGCCTGGATGTCGGCGACGGCAGACCACGACATGGCGAGCCGGAGCACGACGACGGCGAACCCGACGGCGAGCAGCAGCCCCGCCCCGCGCCAGCCGACGCGCCAGACCGCCGGCAGCCACGTCGGCCCCCGGCGGAACCACGACCGGACGAAGGCCGGGGCCTCGTCGTCGTCGGGGCGCACGAGCACGAAGCCGAGCGCGGCGAGCGGCACGAGCAGCGACCCGATGACCGCGGCCACACCCGGCGTGGCCGGCCCGCCGAGGGTGAAGAGGGCGAGGACGGCGGCCACGAGGCCGTAGCCGACGAGGAAGCCCGGCACGACGCCCCGGAGGGCGACGCGGCTCCAGTCGGACGAGCCGACCCGCAGGCGCTCGGTCGCGGCGAGGCGACGGGCCCAGCGATAGGTGATGAGGACGAAGACGCCCAGCAGCAGCAGCGGCGTCATCGAGACGGCGACGCCGCCCGCCCCGATCGACTGGCCGTGGCCGAGGAACCAGATGGCACTGCCGAGCGACACCGCCGAGAACCAGCCGACGGTGCTCTCGGGCGCGGCGACCCAGCCGACGAGTGCGGGCAGCACGACGACGGCCCAGGTGGCGACGGCCGCGAGGGCGCCGGTGCGCAGGGCGGCGGGGAGGGCCGAGCTCGGGCCCGTCGTGGAACGGGTCGACGGGGCCGTCGGCGTCGAGGTCGGGCTGGGCGGGGCCAGTGGTCTCACTCCTGCGTATGCGGGTCGGTCGGGTCGGGCGGTCACGCGGGTCTGGCGCGCCGTCCCATGGTCACAAGATCGCCGTCCCGGGGCGAGCGCCCACGCCGCGCAGCCCCGAAGGAGGGGCGGGTCGCGAGGTGTGAGGCACGGATCAGTGCTCGACCGCCGCCGGTTGGCCCGGCCCGACGGAGACTGGAGGTGAAAGGGATGACCCGAAATGAGGACCAGAACCGCCCACCTGCTGACCACCCACCTCTTCACCGCCCTGCTCGCCGCGCTGCTCGCGGCCCTCACCCTCGCCGCACCGCTCGCCGGCCTCCCGGAGCCGGCCCGTGCCGACCCCGGCTCCACCGTGGCGGTGGCCTACGCCGGCACCGTCTACCTCACCTTCGACGACGGCCCGCACGCCACGTGGACGCCCCGGATGCTGGCGGTGCTGCGGAAGTACGGCGTGCACGCGGTCTTCTTCGAGGTCGGCGAGAACGTGTCGTGGTACCCGTCGATCACGCGCAGCCTGTGCAGCTACGGCAACCTCATCGGCAACCACACGTGGAGCCACCCGGACCTCACGGCGCTCTCGACCACGTCGGTCACCTCGCAGCTGAACCGGATGGAGTCGGCCCTCGGCTACCGACCCCGCTGCGTGCGCCCGCCCTACGGCGCCACGAACTCGCGCATCGCGACGATCATCGCGAACCGCGGGCAGCGCCTGATCCTCTGGACCGTCGACCCGCGCGACTGGTCGCGGCCCGGCACGACGACCATCGTCAACCGGGTGCTCGCCGCCGTGCGCGACGGCTCCCGGATCCTCATGCACGACGGCGGCGGTGACCGGTCGCAGAGCGTGGCCGCGCTCGACCTGCTCATCCCGAAGCTGCGGGCCCGCGGCTACGTCATCGGCCTGATGGCCTGCTGACAGCCGGAGCGGGCGGCCACCCGAAGGTGGCCGCCCGCTCCGAATGCATTGTCGCGCAGGCTACTTCGCGATCCCCTGCATGATCTCGCGCATGAGGTCGGCGGTCTCGGACGGCGTCTTGCCGACCTTGACGCCGGCGGCCTCGAGGGCCTCCTTCTTGGCCTGGGCCGTGCCCGAGCTGCCGGAGACGATGGCGCCGGCGTGGCCCATCGTCTTGCCCTCGGGGGCCGTGAAGCCGGCGACGTAGCCGACGACGGGCTTGGTCACGTGCTCCTTGATGTAGGCCGCGGCCCGCTCCTCGGCGTCGCCGCCGATCTCGCCGATCATGACGATCGCGTCGGTGTCGGGGTCGTTCTGGAACGCCTCGAGGCAGTCGATGTGCGTCGTGCCGATGATCGGGTCGCCGCCGATGCCGACGGCCGAGCTGAAGCCGAAGTCACGCAGCTCGTACATCATCTGGTAGGTCAGCGTGCCCGACTTCGAGACGAGGCCGATGCGGCCGGTGCCGGAGATGTCGGCCGGGATGATGCCGGCGTTGGACACGCCCGGCGTGATGAGGCCGGGGCAGTTCGGGCCGACGAGGCGCGTCGTGCCCTTGTCCTTGGCGTAGTTGTAGAACTCCGCGGTGTCCTTGACCGCGACGCCCTCGGTGATGACGACGGCGAGCGGGATCTCGGCGTCGATCGCCTCGACCGCGGCGGCCTTGGTGAACTGCGCGGGCACGAAGATCACCGAGACGTTGGCGCCGGTGGCCTCGACGGCCTCCTTGACGGAGCCGTAGACGGGCACGGAGACGCCGCCCTCGAAGTCGACGGTCGTGCCGGCCTTGCGGGGGTTGACGCCGCCGACGATGCTCGTGCCGGACTTCAGCATGCGCTGCGTGTGCTTCATGCCCTCCGACCCGGTCATGCCTTGGACGATGACCTTCGAGTCGGCGTTGAGGAAGATGGCCATGGTTGCTCGTTCTCTCTTCTGTGGCTCGGGGTCAGTGGGCGGCGGGGCCGGCGGCGAGCTCGGCGGCACGGCGCGCGGCGCCGTCCATCGTCGGCTCGATCGTCACGAGGGGGTGGTTGCGCTCCTGCAGGATGCGCCGACCTTCCTCGACGTTGTTGCCGTCGAGGCGCACGACGAGCGGGCGGTTCTCCTCGTCGCCGAGCGCGTCGAGCGCGCCGACGATGCCGTTGGCGACCGCGTCGCACGACGTGATGCCACCGAAGACGTTGACGAACACGCTCTTGACCTGCGGGTCCGACAGGATGATGTGCAGGCCGTTGGCCATCACCTCGGCGCTCGCGCCGCCACCGATGTCGAGGAAGTTGGCCGGCTTCTGGCCGCCGAACTCCTCACCGGCGTAGGCGACGACGTCGAGGGTGCTCATGACGAGCCCGGCGCCGTTGCCGATGATGCCGACGGAGCCGTCGAGCTTGACGTAGTTGAGGTCCTTCTCCTTGGCGGCGGCCTCGAGCGGGTCGGCCGCGGCGGTGTCCTCGAGCGCGGCGTGGTCCGCGTGGCGGAAGCCGGCGTTCGTGTCGAGGGACACCTTGCCGTCGAGGGCGACGATGTCGCCGTCCTCGGTCTTGACGAGGGGGTTGACCTCGACGAGCGTCGCGTCCTCCTCGCGGTACACGGTCCAGAGCTTCTGGATGACGTCCGCGATGGCGGCCTTGTCGCCCTCGTCGAAGCCGGCGGCGTCGACGATCTCCTTCGCCTTGGCCTCGTCGATGCCCGTGTTGGGGTCGACGGCGACGCGGGCCAGGGCCTCGGGGCGCTCGACGGCGAGCTGCTCGATCTCCATGCCGCCCTCCTTGGAGCACATGGCGAGGTAGGTGCGGTTGGCCCGGTCGAGCAGGATCGAGAAGTAGTACTCCTCGGCGATGCGCGCGCCCTGGGCGATCATCACGGTGCCGACGGTGTGGCCCTTGATGTCCATGCCGAGGATCGCCTCGGCCGCGGCCTGCGCCTCGTCGGGGCTCTTCGTCACCTTGACGCCGCCGGCCTTGCCGCGGCCACCGGTCTTCACCTGCGCCTTGACGACGGTGACGCCGCCCGACTTCGGGCCGATCTGCTCGGCAGCCGCACGGGCCTGCTCAGGGGTGGTGGCGATGGCGCCGGCCAGCACGGGCACCCCGTGCTTCTCGAACATGTCGCGGGCTTGGTACTCGAAGAGATCCACGGGTGGGGTCCGTCCTCGTCGTCGATTCGTATCGTCGTCGACTGCGCCACCGCGGCGTCCGGGGCCCGACGTGCATCACGCTTCCGCGCGGAGAGGGGCCCTGCGCCGAGGCGCAACCGAATCAGGCTGTCCCTCGGACTCTAGTGCCCCTGACCTGTGCTGACGCCACCGGGTGCGGGCGACCGGACGAAGATCACACTGCCGGCCCGCCGCACGCGGTGCGGGCGACCGGTGCGGTCGCGGCCGGCATACGCCCTCGGTGCGCCGCTGCCGTATGCCGGCGCGGTCGTCGGGCGCGCCCGCTCAGTCGGCGTGGACGTGCTCGCGCACCCAGCCGACGATCTCGGTCGTCGTGGCGCCGGGCGTGAAGACCTTGGCGACCCCGAGCCGCTCGAGCTCGGGGATGTCGTCCGCGGGGATGATGCCGCCGCCGAAGACGATGATGTCGGCGGCGTCGCGCTCGGCGAGCAGCTCGACGACCCGGGCGAAGAGGGTCAGGTGCGCGCCGGAGAGCACCGAGAGGCCGACGACGTCGGCGTCCTCCTGGATCGCGGCCTCGACGATCTGCTCCGGCGTCTGGTGCAGACCCGTGTAGATGACCTCCATGCCGGCGTCGCGCAGGGCACGGGCGACGACCTTCGCGCCCCGGTCGTGCCCGTCGAGGCCGGGCTTGGCCACGACGACGCGGATGACGTCGGCGGCGCTCCCGCCCCCGGTCGGGCTCGCAGCGGTCTGGACGGCGGCGGCCTCGGCACCGGTGGTCTGGCTCATGCGGGGAACTCTAGTTCGCGCCGCGCGAGGCGGCGGACGATAGTGACGCATCGCCCACCGATCGGGGTACGTTCGCCAGGTGGCAACGGCAGCACGAGCGGCGAGGACGCCGCGCCCGGACGCGGCCGCGACCGGCACGACGCCCCGGTCGCGGGGCTTCCTCGCGGCTGCCGGAGAGGTGGTCGGCGCGCTCATGACGCCGACCGGGCTGGCCGGCGCCGCCGTCGAGGCCACGTGGATGGGGCTGCACCTCGGGCTCTACCCCCTCGGCCTGCTCGGCTCGCGGGCGAGCGACCGGCGCAGCGGCTACCGGCTCGAGCACCTGCCGCCGACCCAGCGCGGCCTCGCCATCCAGGACGTCGAGGCGGCCGAGACCCCGATCCTGCTCGTGCACGGCATGGTCGACAACCGCTCGATCTTCACCGTGCTGCGCCGGGGGCTCGTGCGCCGCGGCTTCGGGCGCATCGAGACGATCAACTACTCGATCCTCACCGGTGACGTGCGCGCCGCGGCCGCCGACCTCGGCGCCGAGGTGGAGCGCATCGTCGAGGAGACCGGCTACGAGCGGATCCACGTCATCGGCCACTCGATGGGCGGGCTCATCGCGCGCTACTACGTGACCCGCCTCGGCGGTGACCAGCACGTGCACACCCTCGTGACGCTCGGCACACCGCACCAGGGCAGCTACCTCGCCTACACGTGGAACAACACCCTGACCCGCCAGCTGCGCCCTGGCAGCGCCCTGATGGAGGAGCTCGCCGGGCCGGTCGCCGACTGCCGGACCCGGTTCATCGTCTACTGGAGCGACCTCGACCAGGTCGTCGTGCCGCAGCGGAACGCGCGGCTCGACCACGAGGACCTCGACGTGCACCACGTCGGCCTGCAGGGCGTCGGGCACATGAGTCTGCCGATCATCCGCAGCGTCGTCCACGGCATCTCGACCGCGCTCGCGCACCTCGACACGACCGGAGCGACGGTGACGCGGGGGGTCAGTCCGCTCCGGGGCCGACGCGCGAGCGGCGGGAGGCCGGCCGGCTCGTCGGGCTGACGGCCGGGTCGGAGCAGGGACCGCGCCTGCGCACGAATGCTGTCCGCTTCGTCCGTTGATGCCCTAGTGTCGAGGTCAGCCGCGTCCCGGGTCGGCTCCTGCTCGACCCCTGCTCGACCCCTGCTCGACCCCTGGGACCGCGACGCCGGGCCTGTGGACACGATTTCGGATAACGAAACGATCACGTTAGGCTGACCGCTCGCCTCCAGTGACCCGATAGGTAATCTCTTCGTGCCCACACGCAGCTACACGGGCCGGCACCGTCCGGCCGCCAAGCCCTCACGGGGTCGACGTCTCGTCGTCCCCGTCGCACTGCTCTCCTCCACCGTCGCGGCCGGACTCGTCATCCGCGACGCCGGCGCGAGCGAGCTGAGCCCCGAGGCCGCGTCCATGAAGAACATCTCCGAGTCGGTCGCCGGCCTCGGTCTCGTGGCCGACCCGGACGCCGTCGCCGCCGCCACCGCGAACCGGGCGGGCGCCCGCTCCTCGCGCGACGTGGCCCGCGACGCCACGGCGCTCATCGCCACCGCGAGCGCATCCGCCCAGCGCTCCGCCGCCGCGGCGCAGGAGGCCGCCACCGCCAAGGTGAAGGCCGCCGCGGCCGCGAAGGCCGCGAAGGCCGCGAAGGCCGCGAAGGCCGCGAAGGCCGAGGCGAAGAAGAAGGCCGCAAAGGCCGCCCTCGCCAAGGCTCGCCGCTGGGTCTCCCCCGTCGCCGGCTACACGCTGACCTCGGGCTACGGCATGCGGTGGGGCAAGATGCACCCGGCCCAGGACCTCGCCTGCCCCGTCGGCAGCCCCGTGCACGCGCTCTCGAGCGGCACCGTCGTCTTCGCCGGCTGGTCGAACGAGGGCTACGGCAACCTCGTCAAGATCCGCTACTGGGACGGCACCGTCTCGTGGATGGCGCACAACAGCCGCCTGCTCGTCTCCGTCGGCGAGGAGGTGGGCCCCGGCCAGCGCATCGCCTACAGCGGCAGCACCGGCAACTCCACCGGCCCGCACGTGCACCTCGAGATCCACCCGGAGGACGGCGGCGCCGTCGCCCCGGTGCGCTGGCTCGCCAAGCGCGGCGTCACCATCTGACGCTGCCCCCCAGCACCGTCGAAAGGCCACCTTTTGCGGGTCCTGACCCGTCGAAAGGCCACTTAGTGCGGGTCCTGACCCGTTGACGGGCCATTTTTCGCGGCCGTATGCCGTCGAGAGGTCACCTTTGGCGAACCCGCCGGTCGGCTGCCTCGCGATGTGCCCCGCCGGATGTCTCCGTGCGCCTCCGTCCGATGCCGGTGCTCGGCGGCATAAGATCCGCAGAACCTGGCCTCTCGATGGTCACGCACCCGCGCAAGGTGGCCTCTCGACGGTGACGCACCCACGAAAGGTGGCCTTTCGACGGTGGGGTGGGGTTGTGGGCAGTCAGAGCTTGACGAGGGGGGCGTAGCGCAGCAGCAGGCGCTTGGTGCCGGTGTCGGCCCCGAAGTCGACGTGGGCCATCGACTTCTCGCCCTCCCCCTCGACCCGCACGACGGTGCCGAGGCCGAACGAGTCGTGTGTGACGCGGTCACCCGCCGACAGGGCGATGACCGGCCGCTTGCCGGCACTGCGCACGCCCGGGCGGGCGGCGAGCGTCGCCACGGCGGGGCGGTCGGAGCCACGGGCGCCGCTGAACGACGGGCCGAGACGCTGCCAGTCGAGCAGGTCACCCGGGATCTCGTCGAGGAAGCGTGACGGCGGGTTGTACTGCGGTGCGCCCCACGCGGAGCGGACGGCCGCGCGCGAGAGGTAGAGCCGCTCGCGCGCCCGGGTGATGCCGACGTAGGCGAGGCGCCGCTCCTCCTCGAGCTCCTTCGGGTCGGCGAGGGCACGCATGTGCGGGAAGGTGCCGTCCTCCATGCCGGTGAGGAAGACGACGGGGAACTCGAGCCCCTTGGCCGTGTGCAGCGTCATGAGCGTGACGACGCCGAGCGCCTTCGCCTCGGGCTCGTCGGGGATCTCGTCGGCGTCGGCCACGAGCGAGACCTGCTCGAGGAACTCCTCGAGGGCCCCGGCGGGGCCGACGTCCTCGGGCTCCTGACCCGGGGCGAGCTCGCCGCCGTTGGCCGCGACCTCCTGGGCCTCCTGCAGCTTGCGGTCGTCGAACTCCTGCGCCACCGCGACGAGCTCGGCGAGGTTCTCGATGCGGGTCTCGTCCTGCGGGTCGTGGCTGGCCCGCAGCTCGGTGAGGTAGCCGCTCTCCTCGATCGTGGCCTCGAGCAGCGCCGCCACCCCGTCACCGGCGTCGTAGACGCCGCGCAGCTTCTCGAGCAGCGCCGTGAAGCCCTGGATGGCCGCGACCGAGCGGGTCGCGATGCCCGGCGCGTCCTCGGCGCGGCCGAGGGCCGCGACGAACGGGATGCGCTCGCGCTCGGCCAGCGCCGCGACGCACGCCTCGGCCCGGTCGCCGATGCCGCGCTTCGGGGTGTTGAGGATGCGCCGCAGGTTGACGGTGTCGGTCGGGTTGGAGATGACCCGGAGGTAGGCGAGCGCGTCCTTGACCTCGCGCCGCTCGTAGAAGCGCGTGCCGCCGACCACCTTGTACGGCAGCCCGACCCGGACCAGCACCTCCTCGATGGCCCGGCTCTGGGCGTTGGTGCGGTAGAACACCGCGACGTCGCCGGGGCGCACGTCGCCCTCGGCCGCGAGGTCGTCGATCTGCTTGGCGACGAACGCGGCCTCGTCGTGCTCGTTGTCGGCGACGTAGCCGACGATCATCGCGCCGTCACCCGAGTCGGTCCAGAGGTTCTTGGCCCGGCGTCCCTCGTTGCGGGCGATGACGGAGTTGGCCGCCCGGAGGATGCGCTGCGTCGACCGGTAGTTCTGCTCGAGCAGGATGGTGCGGGCCTCGGGGTAGTCGTTCTCGAACTCGAGGATGTTGCGGATCGTCGCCCCGCGGAAGGCGTAGATCGACTGGTCGGAGTCGCCGACGACACAGAGCTCGGCGGGCGGCACGGCATAGGCGCCCTCAGGCCCCTTCACCTCGCCGACGAGCTCCTTGATGAGCTGGTACTGCGCCTGGTTGGTGTCCTGGTACTCGTCGACGAGCACGTGGCGGAACCGGCGGCGGTAGTACTCGGCGACGTCCGGGAAGGCCTGCAGGATGTTGACCGTCATCATGATGATGTCATCGAAGTCGAGCGCGTTCGCCTGGCGCAGGCGACGCTGGTACTGCGAGTAGGCGCTGGCGAGCGTGCGCTCGTAGTGGTTGCCCTCGGTGACCTGGGAGGCGTAGGCCTCCTCGTCGACGAGCTCGTTCTTGAGGTTGCTCACCTGCGCCGAGAAGCTGCGGGGCGGGTAGCGCTTCGGGTCGAGGTCGAGGTCGCGCAGCACGAGGCTCATGAGCCGCTGGCTGTCGGCGGCGTCGTAGATGGAGAAGGTCGACTTCATGCCGACCTTGGCGGCCTCCCGACGCAGGATGCGCACGCAGGCGGAGTGGAACGTCATGACCCACATGGCGCGCGCCCGCGGCCCGACGAGGGCCTCGACCCGCTCGCGCATCTCGGCCGCGGCCTTGTTCGTGAAGGTGATGGCCAGGATCTGGCCCGGCTGCGCCCCGCGCTCGCCGAGCAGCCACGCGATGCGGTGCGTCAGCACCCGGGTCTTGCCCGAGCCGGCACCGGCGACGATGAGCAGCGGCGTGCCCTCGTGGACGACGGCCTCGCGCTGCTCGGGGTTGAGCCCCTGGAGCAGGGCGTCGGGGTCGATCCCGCCGTGGCCCCCGTCGGGGGTCGCCACGCCGCCCCGCGCTGCCGCCTCGGCCCAGGTGGGCACTCCCTGCTCGGTGACCTCGCCGCCCCGGGGCGCCCGCCCGGAGCCTCCGGGGGAGGCGTCCTGACCGTGCGAGAAGCCGGGGATGGGGAGGTCGTCGAAGAGCGTGCTCATGATCGCTCAAGCCTACGTCGAACCACCCACAGCGCCCGACGCGCCACCCGGACCCCGTCCGCTCGCGCCGCGGGCGGACGCACGCCCGGTCGCGGCGGGAGAGGATGGGGCGGTGAGCGACTTCGAGATCCGTGAGGCGACGCCGGACGACGTGCCCGACCTCATCCGGCTGGTCCGCGAGCTGGCGGCGTACGAGAAGGAGCCGCAGGCGGCCACCGCGACGCCCGAGCAGTTCCGCGAGGCCCTGTTCCCGGCGCTGGGCGACCCGACGGCATACGCCCTCGTGGGGGTGCGGGAGGGACGGACCGTCGCGATGGCGCTGTGGTTCCGCAGCTTCTCCACGTGGACCGGTGAGGCGGGCATCTGGCTCGAGGACCTCTTCGTCGAGCCGGACCACCGGGGCGGCGGCCTCGGCCGGGCCCTGCTCGCCCGGCTCGCCGCGACGTGCGTCGACCGCGGGTGGACGCGCCTCGAGTGGACCGTGCTCGACTGGAACACCCCGTCGATCGCCTTCTACCGGGCGCAGGGCGCCCGGCCGCTCGACGAGTGGACGACGTTCCGGGTGGACGGCGACGCCCTCGCCCGACTGGCGAGCCCGTAGGTGGCACGCGCGAGCCGGCGCATGGGGTCGGCCGACTCCCTCTGGCTGACGATGGACCGCCCGACGAACCTCATGGTCATCACCTCGGTGGTGCTCCTCGAGTCGCGACCGGACTGGGACGCCGTGCTCGACGTCCTGCGCACCCGCCTCGTCGATCCCCACCCCGTCTTCCGTGAGCGCTCGCGCCACCGCCGACGCCCGTTCGGGGCGCACCGCTGGGAGGAGGACCCCGACTTCGACCTCGCCCACCACGTGCACCGGGCGACCCTCTCCGGCGCTGCGACCGACGGCGGCGGCGGCGCGGGCAGCGAGGGCAGCGAGGGCGGCGCGGGCAGCGAGAGCGGCGCGGGCGGCCAGGCCGACGCGGAGCTGCAGGCCTACGTCGAGGAGCACCTGCCCCGGCCGTTCGACCGCTCCCGCCCGCTCTGGGAGGTCCACCTCGTCGACGGCCCCGGCGCCGGCGCCGCCCTCGTCTTCCGCATCCACCACGCGCTCGCGGACGGGATCGCGCTGACCCGCGTGCTGCTCGGTCTCACCGAGGACGCCGACGGCGTGCCCGGCGACCTCGTGGGCCCGGGACCAACGCCGGGGATCGCCGCCCTCCCGGTCGCTGCCCTCCCCCTCGGCCAGGCCGGGAAGACGCGCGGTGGCGTGCTGGCCGCCGGCCTGCGCCTCGCACGAGCCGGCCTCCGCTCCAGCCGGATGCAGCTGCGCGACAAGGGCGCACACCGTGTCGTCGTCGACGCCGCGACGGCCACCGCGACCGTCGCGCTGCGCACCGGCCAGGTCGTCGGCGACGTGCTCCTCACGAGCAACCCGGAGAGCGCGGTCGGCGGCGTGCCGGGCCACCGCAAGCGCGTGCTGTGGACGGCGCCCCTGCCGCTCACCGGGCTCAAGCAGGTCGGCCGCCTCGTCGGGGCCACCCTCAACGACGTGCTGCTCAGCGCCGTGGCCGGCGCCCTGCACACCTACCAGCGCGAGAGCGGCCGCTCGCCGGTCGACCTCGCGACGATGGTGCCCGTCGACGTGCGGCCGCTCGACGAGCCGCTCCCCCGCGAGCTCGGCAACCGCTTCGCCCTGCTCTTCCTCCGCTTCCCGAGCGGCGACGCGACCCCGCTGGGCCGGCTCGCCGTGTGCAAGGCCCGGATGGACTGGCTCAAGGCCTCGCCCGAGGCGGCCCTCACGTTCGGGCTGCTCTCCGTCATCGGGCGCGTGCCCGCCGGGCTGCAGCGCCGGTTCGTGGACTTCTTCGCGGACAAGGCCATCGGCGTCACGACGAACGTGGCCGGGCCCCGCGAGCCGCGTCGCCTCGCCGGCGTTCCCGTGACGGGGGTGCTCGGCTGGGTGCCGGGGTCGGGGCGCCACACGGTCGGCTTCTGCATCGTCACCTACGACGGGGCCGTGCGCATCGGCATCATGGCCGACGACGCGGAGGTGCCGGAGCCGGAGCGCCTGCTCACGGCGCTCGAGGACGAGGTCGCCCTCCTCGTGCGCATCGGTGCGGCCGGGACGGACGACGCCGCCGGCGCAGGAGGAGCCGGGGCCGCGCGGCCGGGCGGCCGTGGACGCCGCTCCCCCCACCGGGCCGCGTTCCGCCGGTCGTAGGGTGGCGGTCATGAACCGAGCGACCAGCGTCTTCGTCTCCGAGCCCGGCGACCGCAGCGTCCTGCAGGTGCGCGAGCACGACCTGCCGGACCCCGCTGAGGGAGAGGTGCAGGTCGAGGTCGGCGCCGCGGGTGTCAACTTCATCGACGTCTACAAGCGCCAGGGCGTCTACCCCGTGCCGACGCCGTTCGTGCTCGGCGAGGAGGGCGCGGGCACCGTTACGGCCGTCGGGGCGTGCGTCACCGACCTGGCCGTCGGCGACCGCGTGGCCTGGTGCCAGTCCGCCGGCAGCGAGTCGACGCTCGTCAACAAGCCGGCCCACCTCGTCGTGCCCGTGCCCGACGCCGTCGACCTCGAGGTCGCGGCGGCCACGATGCTGCAGGGCCTGACGGCGCACTACCTCGTCACGAGCACGTATGCCGTCAAGCCCGGTGACGTGGCGCTCGTGCACGCCGCCGCCGGTGGCGTCGGGCAGCTGCTCGTCCAGATGGTCACGGCCCGCGGCGCGACCGTCGTGGCGACCGCCGGCACCGACGAGAAGCTCGAGATCGCAAGCGAGCTCGGCGCGCAGCACCTCATCAACTACACGACCTCCGACGACCTCGCCGCCGACGTGCGGCAGGCGGCCGGGCGCGGCGTGGACGTGGCCTACGACGGCGTCGGCGCGTCGACGTTCGACGCCTCGCTCGCCTCGCTGCGCCCCCGCGGCATGATGGTGCTCTTCGGCGGTGCGAGCGGCCAGGTGCCGCCCTTCGACATCCAGCGGCTCAACCGCAGCGGCTCGCTGTTCCTGACGCGCCCGACGCTGGCCGACTACGTCGCCGACCGGGCCGAGTACGTCTGGCGCGCCGGCGAGGTGCTCGGAGCCGTGGCCGACGGGTCGCTCCGCATCGACGTGGGCGGTCGCTACCCGCTGTCCGAGGCTGCCGCGGCCTACGAGGCCCTCGAGGGCCGCCGCACCACCGGCAAGCTCATCCTGGTGCCGGGCGCATGAGCCGCACGCTCCTGCGGCACGACCGCATCTGGACCGGCGACGCGACCACGCCATGGACCGACGCGCTGCTCGTCGAGGACGGCCGCGTCGTGGCCGTCGGCGCCGATGCCCGCGAGGCCGGCGCCGCGTCGACCGTCGACCTGCCCGGTGCGCTCGTCATGCCCGGCCTGCACGACGCGCACATCCACACGGCGTGGCTCTCGCGTGACCTCGCCTCGGTCGACCTGCGCGAGGCACGCTCGCTCGAGGAGGCCCTGGAGCTCGTACGCGCCCACGCCGCGACGCTTCCCGCAGGCGAGTGGCTCCACAGCGGGCGCTGGAACCACAACCGGTGGGCGGTGCCGGTCCAGCCCGACCGCCACGCCCTCGACTCGGTCTCCGGTGACCGCGTCGCCGCCCTCGCGAGCGTCGACGGCCACACGATCTGGGCGAACTCCCTCGCCCTGCAACGCGCCGGGATCACCCGCGACACCCCCGACCCCGTCGGCGGCGAGATCGCGCGCGACGCGACCGGCGAGCCGACGGGCATCCTGCGCGAGTCGGCGCAGGAGCTGCTCGACGTCATCCCCCGCGACGAGTCGCCGCTGCGACCGTGGCTCGAACGGTGCCAGCAGGCGCTGCTCGCCGTCGGCCTCACGAGCATCACCGACATCGACGGCGAGGACGCCCGGGCGGCCTACGCCGACCTGCACGCCGATGGCCGGCTGCGGCTGCGCGTCACGAAGTGCACCCGCGACCCCGACCTCGAAATGGCCGTCGCCGAGGGCAGGCGCTCGGGGCAGGGCGACGACACCTTCCGCGTCGGGCCCGTCAAGTTCTTCAGCGACGGCGCCCTCGGGTCGCACACGGCCCACATGACCGAGCCGTTCGTCGGCCACGAGGGCTGCGGCATCGCAGCGATGCCCTACGACGTGCTGCTCGAGCGCACCCTCCTCGCGGCCCGCAACGGGCTGGACGTGGTCACCCACGCCATCGGCGACGAGGCGAACCGCCTCGTGCTGGGCACCTTCGAAGCGGTGCGGGCCGAGGGCCTGGACGTCCTGCTGCGCGTCGAGCACGCGCAGCACGTGCTGCCCGTCGACCTCCCCCGCTTCCGCGCGCTCGACGTCGTCGCCTCGATGCAGCCCAGCCACTGCACGGCCGACCTCGAGCTGGCCGACGCCATCATCGGCCCGCGACGGCTCGCCTCGTACGCCTGGCGCAGCTTCCTCGACGCGGGGGTGCGCCTCGCCTTCGGCTCGGACGCCCCGGTGGAGGACCCGAACCCGTTCTTCGGCCTGCACGCCGCCGTGACGCGCCAGCGCGCCGACGGGCACCCGTTCGGGGGCTGGCGGCCCGAGGAGCGGATCACCCTGACCGAGGCGGTGCACGCCTTCACGGTCGGCGCCCACGAGTCGGTCGGGCGCACCGACGTCGGACGCCTCGCCCCGGGCCAGCTCGCCGACCTCGTCGCGATCGACCGCGACCTGTGGGCCCTCGAGGCGACGGCGCCGGGCGAGATCCGCGACACCGCCGTGCTGCAGACGTGGGTGGGCGGGGAGCTCGCGTACGAGCGCGGCTGAGCCGGACGGCATACGGCGGCGGCACGGGCGACCGACCTGACCGTGGCTCCGGCCGACGACCGTTGCTCACGCGGGTGGCTCCGGCGTGCTGCTCGCTGCGCTGCAGGGGGCATTCAGGCCCGGGCAACGGTCGTCGGCCGGCGAGCGGCACCCCGGCGGCGGACGAGGTCGAGCCCCAGCGCGGCGTCCTGTCGTGACGCCGCCCGGGTCAGCACCGACGTGACCCAGCCGGCACCGAACATCGCCTGCACCCACGAGACCCGGATGACGAACCAGTCGGCCAGGACGAGCTCGGAGTAGCGCCAGCAGTCGGCGTCGATGACCCGAGCGCTCGTGTGGAACTCGTGGCTGTCGGCCTCGACGACGATGCGCAGCTCGCGGTCGACGAGGTCGGGGCGGATGCGCCGACCGCCCAGGCGGATCCGCACCTGCGGGGTCAGGCGCAGGCCCGGCACCTCCGAGGAGAGCGCCCGGACCACCGACTCGAACGCGTTCGCGGGCCGCGGGCTGGCGAACCACGCGACGTCGTGCGCGGCGTCTCGTCCCCGTCCGGGCAACCGCTCCGCCGCCCGCAGCAGGTCGACCTGCTGGAGTGTGCCGTCCCGCAGGGCCGAGTCCGCGATGCAGAGCGCCTCGTCGAAGGGCAGCGTCGTCGCGCAGTCCATGACGGTGCGCAGCGGCGTCGTGCGCCAGCCGTCCACGTCGCCCGGCGCGAGGGGCCGCCACCGGATGCGGGCGACCCGCTGGTCCTCGGCGCCGACCTTGCGGCCGCGGGGCACGACGAGCTCGGGTCGCGGCGGCGGGACCTTGAGCGACCAGCCGTAGGAGGCGGCAGCGCTCCGCAGACCGACGATCGCGGAGAGCCGGTGGGCCTCGACGCGAGAGGCGTCCGCCGTCCCGAGGGCGTAACGCCCGCGCGCCACCCGGTGCAGCACGCCCGCCCGGAGCGCGTCGTCCAGCGCGGCACGGCCGCAGGCGGCTCTCAGCTGACCGTGCGAGGCCACGCCGCCGAGGCGCTCCATCGCGGTGAGGACGTCCACGGCGTCAGCATGGCGATGCGGCTCGGCCCGGCCGGCTCGTCGTCCACAGGCACACGGACGACCGTTGCTCGCGCCGCTCCCCCGACACGCCGCAGCCGCCCCTGCTCCCGGGGAGAGCAGGCGACCAACGGTCGTCGGTCGGCAGGTCGTCGGTCGTCGGTCGGCAGGTCGGCAGGTCGGGTCTGCGTGGTCGGGTCAGGCCGGCACGAGCGCGAGCAGGAGCGTGGCGAACCACGTGAGGCCGGCCACCGCGAGCAGGAAGAAGCCGATGACGGCCATGTTGCCGGCGCCGTCGGCACGGGACACGCGACGCCGGCGGCGACCGGTCACCACGAGGGTCACACCCGCGACCACCCACACGAGGCCGATCAGCAGGCCCGCGAGAACGCCTGCGTCCCAACGCATCTCAGCGACCGCAGACGAGGACGGTGCGCATCACCAGAGGGCCGCGACGAGCACGTTGGCGACGGCCGCGCCGCCCGCGACGTCGAGGAGCGGGCCCGTGTCGCGGCCCTTGCGGCCGCGCGCAGCACCGATCTCCGCGGCGGCCAGCACGCCGAGGGCGATGACGAGCTTGACCGCGATCTTCGTGTTGTCGACGGTGTGGTCGTCGTCCGTGATCGCCGACGCGATGCCGACGAGCAGCAGCCCGGTCACGAGCTGCGCCCGGGCGCCCCACACGATCGGTGCGATGACGGTGCGGCCGCTGCGCACGGCGATCCATCCGCCGACGACCGCGGCCATGCCGAGCAGGTGCAGCGCGACAAGGATGTTGTAGACGAGGTCCATGGCCGACATCCTACGGAGCGTCGGAGCGGTGGCCCTCCTGCCCCTTTCCCGCCATCCGCAGCAGGTCGTCGAGGCGCCGCCACGACGAGCTGAGCGGGTAGCCGGCGAGCTCGGGTGGGCGCACCCACCGGGCGTCGGACGTCGTGCCGCCGACGTCGTGGACGACGGCCTCGGTCGGCTCGGGGCACGTCGCGGCGTAGACGATGCGCACGGCGTGGAAGTCCTCGAGCCCACCGGCGGGTGCGCGCCCGACCCAGTGCTGCGACTGGACCGTGAGGAGACCACCGAGCACGATCCGCTGCCCGGTCTCCTCCCACACCTCACGGTGCACCCCGGTGGTCGGCGCTTCCCCGACGTCGAGCCCGCCACCGGGCAGCCCCCAGTCGCCGGCGACGTGGGTCTGGGCGTTGAACTGCGTCAGCAGCACTCCCCGGACGCTGGTGACGACGGCGTATGCCGCCACGCGCTGGTGCGGTTCTCCGACCTCGTCATGGGCGACCCCTGCGTCGCGGGCCGGGCCCTCACGGCGCGGGTGCTCACCGTCGAGGGCGCGCACGAGGTAGCCCAGCTCGAGCGCCCCGTCGTCGGCCAGGTCGGCGAAGGCGGGCGCGTCGATCGCCCACCCGGCGCGGCCGAGCACCACCTCGGGGTGCTCGCCGTGGCCCAACGGCGCCTCCACCAGACGGTCACCGGCGCCGGTCGTGGCGACCACCCGGATGCCGCCCGGCACGTTCGACCTCATCGGCGCGCCAGCCCGACGGCACGCTCGTACTCACCCACGGCGAGCCGGGCCACGCGCGACCAGTCCTGCGCGGGCGGGTGGCTGACGTTCCACGACCGCATCGTCTCGAGTGCCTCCCGGTCACGGGCCAGCAGCGCGATCGACGCCGCCATCTCCGCGTCGCTCGACACGACGAAGCCGTTGACGCCGTGCGACACGAATTCACTCACGCCAGAACCGGATCGGCCGATGACGGGCAGACCCACCGTGCGGGCCTCGAGGGCCGCGATGCCGAACGACTCGAGACGGGCGGGTGAGAGGTAGACGTCCGACGCGGCATACCTGCTCCGCAGCTCGTCGCGCGAGACCCGCCCCGGCAGCGAGACCCAGTCGAGGTCGTGCTCACGCACGAACGCCTCGACCTTGCGCCGGTCGGGGCCGTCACCGAGGACCGTGAGCGTGAGCGAGCCGGGTCCGGCCTGCCGTGCGGCCTCCGCCACGAGCTCGACGAGCGCGGCGGGGCGTTTGCGCGCGGCGAGGCGCATCGCGGTGACGAGGCGCAGCGGGCCGGGCGAACGCCCGACCGTCCCGACCGTCCACCGGTCGACGTCGATGCCGTTGGGCAGCACCCCCACGGACGCACCCGGGCCGACGAGACGCCGCAGCGGCTCGGCCGCGACGTCGGAGACGGCCGACATGGCGACGCCCCTCGCGGCCCACCGCCGGATGAAGCGCAGACCACCGAAGACGGGCGCCACACCGGCCAGCATGCAGTGCCACGTCATCGCCGTCGGCAGGCCCAGGCCGAGCGTGACCCGCGTGCAGTCCCAGGCGAACGGCGAGACGACCCCGGTCTGCACGTGCGCCACGTCGAAGCCGCCGGCCACGAGACGGCGGCGCAGCTCGGCCGGCGCGCGCGGGTTGACCGGCAGCTCCCACGGCATCCGCGCGGCGAGCCGGTGGACGGGCACGTCGTCGACGACCGTGACCGCGCCGTGCATCTCGCCCTCGGGGCCACGGGTCGCCGTGAACACCTCGACCTCGTGCCCGGCGATGACGAGGTGCTGTGCGAGGTCGTGCGTCTGCACCTCGATGCCCCCGAGCCGGGGCAGGTAACAGTCGGAGAGCAGCGCCACCTTCACGGGCCCCACTGTGCCATGGGCCAGAATGGGGCCTCGTGCCGCACACGCTCCTCGCCTTCCACGCCCACCCCGACGACGAAGCCCTGCTGACCTCGGGGACGATGGCGCGCGCCGCCGCCGAGGGCCACCGGGTCGTCGTGGTCGTCGCCACCGACGGCGAGCTCGGCCTCGCGTCCAGCGACTACACGGGCACGGGCGAGCTCGCCGCGACCCGCATGGACGAGCTGCGCGCGAGCGCCCGCGCGCTCGGTGTGGCACGCGTCGAGCACCTCGGCTACGCCGACAGCGGCCTCGGCCCGGAGGTGGCCCCCGACCCGCCCGGCGCCACCCGCTTCGTGCGCGCCGACGTCGAGGAAGCCGCCGCCCGCCTGGCCGCGATCCTCCGGGAGGAGGCGGTCGACGTGCTGCTCAGCTACGAGCCCAACGGCGGCTACGGCCACCCGGACCACCGCCAGGTGCACGTCGTCGGGGCCCGGGCCGCCGAGCTGGCAGCGACGCCGAGGGTGCTCGAGGCCACGGTCCCGCGCGACACCATCTGCCGGGCCATCGACCTCGCCGCCAAGGTCTACCGCTTCCCGCCGGAGTTCGACCGGTCGAGCTTCGACCGCGCCTTCTCCGCCCGGAGCGAGATCACCCACCGGGTCAACGTGCGTCGCCACGTCGCCGCGAAGCGGGCCTCGATGCGCGCCCACGCCTCCCAGGCGACCGCGGACGGCGGCGCCGACCGCACCCTCGCCGCCTTCCTGCGCATCCCCCGCCCGCTCTACGACCTCGTCTTCGGCCGCGAGTGGTTCGTCGACCGCTCCCTCCCCCCGGGCTCGGCGATCCGGCGGGACGTCTTCGCCGACCTGCCCTGACTTGTCGGGAGGCGCTGGGTCGTCAGCCACCCGACCGTCGGGTGTGAGGTCACTCGCGATCGGCCGCCGACGCAGGCGCGTGGGCGGACGATGAAGGTGTGACCGGATGGCGCGGCCGCGCGCCGGCCGCCTTCTTCCTCGGCTCGACGGCTCTGCTCGCCGGCGGCGCGATCGCCGCCGCCCGTGGCGCCGACGAGCTCTCCCGCGGCACCTGGGCCGTGGCCACGGTGCTCGGGCTGGCGCTCTCCCTGCTGTGGACCGTGCGCTCGCTCCTCGACCGGCGCGCCACGGTCGACGTCATCGCCGTGCTCGCCCTCGGCGGCGCGCTCTGGGTGGGTGAGCAGTTCGCCGGCGCCATGGTCACCGTGATGCTGGCGAGCGGACGCCTGCTCGAGGCGCGCGCGTCCGCCCGCGCCGACCGGGAGCTGCGCCTGCTCGTCGAGCGCACCCCGCGCACGGCCCGGCGACGCGACCGCGATGGCGTCACCCGCGTCCCGGTCGAGCAGGTCGCGGTCGGCGACGTGCTCGTCGTGGGGACCGGCGAGGTAGTGCCGGTCGACGCGCGGGCGCTCACGGCGGGGACGTTCGACGAGTCCGCGCTGACGGGCGAGCCCATGCCCGTCGACCGGCCCGTCGGCGACGACGTGCGCAGCGGCGTCGTCAACGCGGCGGCCCCCGTCGACCTCGTCGCGACCTCGACCGCCGACGAGTCGACCTACGCCCACGTCGTGCGCCTCGTCGAGCAGGCCCAGGCGGCGTCGTCGCCCTTCGTGCGCACGGCCGACCGCTTCGCGGCGCTCTTCGTGCCGTTGACGCTCGTCGTCGCCGCCGTCGCGTGGGCGATCGCCGGGTCGCCCGAGCGCGCGGTCGCGGTGCTCGTGGTGGCGACCCCCTGCCCGCTGCTGCTCGCGGCACCCGTCGCGATCATGTCCGGCCTCTCGCGCGCGTCGCGGATCGGCGTCGTGGTCAAGGGCGGGGCCGCCCTCGAGGCGCTCGCCGCGGGCGAGGTCGTGCTCTTCGACAAGACGGGCACGCTGACGCGCGGCCGGCCGGAGGTGACGTCGGTCGTGCTCGCCGCCGAGCCCCCAGGGGCCGAGTCCGTCTCCCCCGCAACCTCACCCATTCCGTATGCCGTGTCGTGTGCCGTGTCGTCCGACGAGCTGGTGCGCCTCGCCGCCTCCCTCGACCAGGTCTCGCCGCACCCGCTCGCCAGCGCGCTCGTGCGCGCCGCGCGCAGCCGTGGTCTCGCCCTCGAGCTGCCGACCGACGTGCGCGAGGTGCCCGGCCACGGCCTCGAGGGACGTGTCGGGGGTGTGGCGGTGCGCCTGGGCAAGGCGGGGTGGATCGTCGGGACCGGCGACCCGGCCTGGCTGCGCCGCGTGCACCGGCGCGCCGCCCTCGACGGGAGCCTCACCGTGTTCGCCGCAGTCGACGGCCGGCCGGCGGGTGCCTTCCTCCTCGAGGACCCGATCCGCCCCGACGCGCCCCGCATGGTGGCGGCCCTCCGCCGCGCCGGCATCCGGCGCACGGTGCTGCTGACCGGCGACCGGGCGGAGGTCGCCGAGAGCGTCGGGAGGATCGTCGGCACCGACGCCGTGCTCGCCGACCACGACCCCGCGCAGAAGCTCGCCGCCGTGCACGAGGAGTCGGCGACCGCCCGGACGATCATGGTCGGCGACGGCGTCAACGACGCACCGGCCCTCGCCGCCGCAGGGGTCGGCGTCGCGCTCGCCGCGCGCGGCGCCACGGCGTCGTCAGAGGCGGCTGACGTCGTGCTGTCGGTCGACCGGGTGGACATCGTGGCGGATGCCATCCTCATCGCCCGCAGGTCGCGGCGCATCGCCGTGCAGGCGGTCGTCGTCGGGATGGGGCTCTCGCTCGTGGCGATGCTCGTGGCGACCGCCGGCCTGCTGCCGGCCGCGGCGGGTGCCGTGCTGCAGGAGGGCATCGACGTCCTCGCCATCGGGATCGCGCTGCGGGCCCTGCTGCCCACGCGGCTGCACTCGGTGCCGATGTCGCCGAGCGACGTGGCGACGGCGGCGCGGCTGCGGCACGCGCACGACGCCGCGGCGGCCGTGGTCGATCAGGTGCGCGACGTCGCCGACGACCTGCGCACGCACGACTGCGACCTCCGGCCGGCGCGGGCCCTCCTCGACCTGCTCGAGCACGAGCTCGTGCCGCACGAGCGCGCCGACGAGGAGGAGCTGATGCCCATCGTGGCCCGCGCCCTCGGCAGCTCGGCAACGACGACGATGAGCCGCACGCACGCCGAGATCGAGCACCAGGTCGCCCGGCTGCGCCGGCTCCTCGAGGGCCTCGACGACGCCGAAGCCGCAGACGTCCCGACGGAGGTCTCCGCCGACGACGTCACCGAGCTCCGGCGCCTGCTCTACGGCCTCTACGCCGTGTGCCGGCTGCACAACCAGCAGGAGGAGGAGGGCGCCTTCGCCCTCGTCCCGGCTCCGTCGGGGACAGCGCCGTCAGCGCACGAGTCACACTGACGGCATACCGAATCACCTTCAGGCAGAAGGCTTCTCGAAGACGATCGCCATCGGGGTCTGTTCCGATCCCTGGCCGAGCGGGTTGTCGGCGAACATCAGCTCGTAGCGCTCCTTGGTGCCCGGCGCGTCCTTGCCGAGCACGTTGCGGCCGATGTCGTTGGCGTCCATGACGACGGTGCCGCCGAAGGTGTCGCGGTAGGCCTCGGGCACCCGCGCACGGATCGCCCGCGACAGCGCGGCCGCCACGTCGTCGGGGTCCTTGGGGCCGAGCTTGGCCGAGACGTTCGCGGGGTAGACGGAGTACTCGGTCGGGCCGTCGATCGCGCGGATGTCGCCACCGACGAGGTCGTAGAAGAGTCCCCGGCGGCCGATGACCTTCCCGACCGCGCCGCCGGCCGAGGCGAGGAGGACGCGGGGCAGCCCGGCCTCCTCGATGGCAAGCTGCATGGTGAAGGGTGAGCCGAGCCCGATGCCCGCGGGCGTGCGCGTCACGTAGCGCGAGAGGACCCGGGCCGGTCGACCCACCTTGATGTCCCAGATGAAGAACGAGCGACCCTGGCTGATCGCGACGATCTTCTCGGAGATGAAGAAGAACCACCGCCCGCCCGTCGCCGCGGCGTGGTCCGCGCCGGCAGTCGGCAGGCCGGCGAAGAAGCGGTCGACGTAGCCGAGCGCCTTGGCCTCGAGGTCGTCCTCGCGGGCGAAGAGGTCGGTGCGCAGCGGGTAGCGGCGCACGGTCGTGCCGTCCGCGGTGACGAGGTCGAGCTGCTTGCGCGCGTTCGGCTCGTAGTCGGTCTTGACGTGCTCGACCTCGACGTCGTCGTCGGGCTCGCGCTCGTCGAAGAACTCCTGGAGCCACAGCTCGAGGTTGAGCAGCCGCCACACCGTCATCGAGTCGATCGAGTTCGTGCCCTTGATCCAGCCCTCGAAGGCGTGCAGCACCGCGGTCTGGTCGACGTAGGGGCGGTTGGCGAACGACTCGGAGAGGAACTCGCCGTAGATGTGGTTCTTGAGCCGCATGAACCACTCGCCCTGCGGCGTCGTGGCGCCCACCTTGTCGCGCCGCTCGACGACGGAGTCGGGCAGCAGCCCTCGCATGGCGTCGCGCAGGACCCGCTTGCCCATGCCGTCCTTGACGAGCGCGTCGTCGCCGAGGCCGAAGACGAAGCGGACGAGCTCGCGGTCGACGAAGGGCGTGCGGACCGACACCCCGAAACGACGGGCGTTCTTGTCGGTGTAGCGCAGGCGGGCAGGCAGCGAGCCGGTGAAGACGTCGTCGAGCAGCCGCGCGCGCAGGCCGGAGGTCTCGACGGCGTAGCCCTCGTCGCTGTGGGCGCGTGCGAAGTCGGCATCGAGCAGCGAGGTGACCGGCACGTCCTTGCGGCCGTGCAGCCGGTCGCCGATGGCGGGGCGGCCACGCCGGTAGAGCACGTCGAGCGAGTGGCTGAGCTCGGTCGCCGCGAGCGCCGTACTGCGGGAACGCAGCTCGCGCAGGTGGATGAGGTGGTGCGGGCCGAAGCCGGCGAGGGTCTCGTCACCGCCGTGCCCGTCGAGCACCACGGCGTCACGGTCGGCGGCCTCGCGCAGCACGCGGTACTGCGTGTAGGCACCCGTCGAGACGAGCGGCTCCTCCTGGGTGCGCACGAGGTCGCGCAGGTCCTTCTTGAACTCGGTCGGCGTCGGCTCGATGCGGTGGGCGTCGACGTGGTCGCCGAGGGACGCGAGGACGGCGTCGACGTGCGCCACCTCGTCGTTGCGCGAACCGGGGTAGACCGCCGACCACGCGTCCTGCGTGGGCTCGGCGTCGGGCCGGCCCGGCTCGTGCTCGACGGCGTCGACGAGGGCGGCGACGGCGGCCGAGTCGATGCCGCCGGAGAGCGCGGTGCCGACGCGACCGGTCGAGGGGACGCGACGTCGCACGGCCGCCGTCAGCAGGTCGCGGAACTCGTCGGCGACGGCGCGGGAGTAGGGCCGCGGCGTGCGCGCCAGCTCGGCCAGCTCCTCCCGGAGCCGGGTGTACGGGCGGCGCTGGAGGCCGTCGGGCCCGATCGTGACGACCTCCCCGGCGCCGACGCGCTCGATGCCGGCGAAGAACGTCGCCGGGCCGTCGTCGTGGACCCGGAAGCGGAGGTAGCGGTAGATGGTGCGGTCGTCGGGCCGGCGGTCGTGGTGGCCGCTGTCGAGGATGCCCCGGATCTCGCTCGCGACGAGCCACCCGTCACCGGCCGGCGCGACGTAGAGGGGCCGCACCCCGAAGTGGTCACGCACGAGCGTCATACGGCGGGCGTCGCGGTCCCACACGACGAGCGCGAAGGCGCCGTCGAGTCGGTCGAGCCCGTCGGTGCCCCACTCCGTGAAGGCGGCGAGCACCACCTCGGCGTCGCTGCCGATGCCGAAGTCGTGGCCCAGCACCTCCAGGTCGGCCCGCAGCGCGCCCCGGTTGTAGATCTCGCCGTCGAGCGCCAGCGTGAACCGGCCGCCGCGGCTCGTCGCGAGGCGGCCCACACCCCCGTCGTCACGAGCGGCGCGGGCGCCCAGGCCCGCGTCGCCGTCGTGGGCCGTGGCTGCCGCGGCCGCCCCGGGGTGCGCTCCGAGGAGTCGCTCGATCAGGGCCTCGTCGGCAGGGACACCCACGTGTCCGGCGATTCCGCACATGAGTTCCACCCTAGTTCCACGGAAGAGGTGCGCCGGACGCCGCTCCGACGCGCGGACACCGCGCGAAGCCCGGCCGAACCGGCCGAACCGGCTGAACCGGTGGGGCCGGCGCCGTCGTCCTCGGGTGGGGGTCCACTCCCCCGTCCGTGACCGACAGGAGCCTGACATGCACACGATCTCCCGCACCGCCGCGTTCGTCGCCGGAGCCGTCATCGGCGTCTGCGCCCTCGCCGCCTCGTCGAGCGCGTCCGCCGACGACGGTGGCGCCTCCCGGGGCGACGTGCTCCGCGCGTCCGTGCAGGGCAGCCAGCTCGCGGACCCGCCCCTCTTCGGGCTGACCCGCGGCGGCGCCCCCTGGGTCATCTCGGAGGGCACGGCCCGACTGCGCGCCGACGGTCGGCTCCGCGTCGAGGTCGAGGGCCTCGTCATCCCGACGACGGGGATCAATCCCCTCCCCCTGGTCTCGGCGACGGTGGCCTGCAACGGCATGGCGCTCAAGCCGACGGCGACGGTCCCCTTCAGCACCGCCGGCAACGCGGTCATCGACACCAGGGTGACGCTGCCCGCGCGCTGCCTCGCCCCCGCCGTGCTGCTCAACCCGAACGGCAACGCGGCCGTCTACATCGCCGCCACCGGCCGCTGACCCGGGCCTCCACCGTCGAAAGGCCACCTTTCGCGGGTCCTCAACCGTCGAAGGGCCACCTTTCGCGGGTCCTCAACCGTCGGAAGGCCATCTTTCGCGGGTCCTCGAGCGTCGAGAGGCCAGCAGCGCACAGTGGCCACTCGACGCATACGCACCCGCAAAGGGTGGCCACTCGACGGGTGGGGGGCCGCAAGAGGTGGCCACTCGACGGGTGGGGGCCGCAAGGAGTGGCCTTTCGACGGTCAGGGGGTGGGGGTCACTCCCACTCGATGGTGCCCGGCGGCTTGCTCGTGACGTCGAGGGCCACCCGGTTGACCTCCTCGACCTCGTTCGTGATGCGGGTCGAGATGGTGGCGAGCACGTCGTAGGGCACCCGGGCCCAGTCGGCCGTCATGGCGTCCTCCGACGCGACGGGGCGCAGCACGACCGGGTGGCCGTAGGTGCGGCCGTCGCCCTGCACCCCGACCGACCGCACGTCGGCGAGGAGCACGACGGGGCACTGCCAGATGTCGCGGTCGAGGCCGGCGCGGGTCAGCTCCTCGCGGGCGATCGCGTCGGCGCGGCGCAGGATCGCGAGCCGCTCGGCGTCGACGGCACCGATGATGCGGATGCCGAGACCGGGGCCGGGGAACGGCTGGCGCCACACGATGACCTCGGGCACGCCGAGCTCGAGGCCCACCTGGCGCACCTCGTCCTTGAAGAGCGTGCGCAGCGGCTCGATGAGTGCGAACTGGAGGTCGTCGGGCAGCCCGCCGACGTTGTGGTGGCTCTTGATGTTGGCCGCGCCCTCGCCGCCGCCCGACTCGACGACGTCGGGGTAGAGCGTGCCCTGCACGAGCCACTTGACGGGGTGCTCCTCGTCGCCGCGGTCGTGCACGACGTCGCGCGCGGCCTGCTCGAAGACGCGGATGAACTGCTCACCGATGATCTTGCGCTTGGCCTCGGGGTCGGTGACTCCGGCGAGCGCCTCGAGGAAGCGCTCACGCGCGTCGACGACGACGAGGTCGACGCCGGTCGCCTGGACGAAGTCCTGCTCGACCTGCTCGGCCTCCCCTTCGCGGAGCAGGCCGTGGTCGACGAAGACGCACGTCAGCTGGTCGCCGATCGCCTTCTGCACCAAGGCCGCCGCCACCGAGGAGTCGACACCGCCGGAGAGCGCGCAGAGCACGCGGTCCTCGCCGACCTGCTCGCGGATCGTCGCGACGAGGTCGTCGACGACGTGGCCGGGCGTCCACTCGGGCGTGATCCGGGCGCCCTTCCACAGGAAGTTCTCGAGCACCCGCTGGCCCTGCTCCGAGTGGAGCACCTCGGGGTGCCACTGCACGCCGTAGAGCCGGCGCTCGTCGTCCTCGAAGGCCGCGACCGGGGTGCCGGCCGTCGAGGCCGTCACGGCGAAGCCCTCGGGAGCCGCGCTCACCGAGTCGCCGTGCGACATCCAGACGGTCTGGCTCGGCGGCTGGCCGTCGAAGAGGGTGGACGCGACGTCGCTGATGGCCGCGTCGGTCTTGCCGTACTCGCGGGCACCGGTGCGCGCCACCGTCCCGCCGAGCGCCTGCGCCATCGACTGGAAGCCATAGCACATGCCGAAGACCGGGACGCCGGCCTCGAGCAGCGCGGGGTCGAGCCGGGGCGCGCCGTCGTCGTAGACCGAGCTCGGGCCGCCGGAGAGGATGATGGCCGCCGGCTCCTTGGCCAGCATGTCGGCCACCGCCATCGAGTGGGGCACCACCTCGCTGTAGACCTGGGCCTCCCGCACGCGCCGGGCGATGAGCTGGGCGTACTGCGCACCGAAGTCGACGACGAGGACGGGATGTCCCTGCAGGTCGGTGGGCGTCTCGGTCGGCAGGTCGGTCGGCACGCTGTCGGTCACCCGACCAGCCTATCGGCCGTCGGGGGCGCTCCCGTCACCCGCGGCATACGCCCGCGTGAGGAGGGCGTTCGTCTCCGCGGTGTTGCGCCGCTCGGCGATCCACGGCACGACCGGCACGAACCCGGCGAGGAGGTTCTTGACGATGCGGCCCGGGCCCCACGCGGCCTTGATGCCGAGGTTGGCGACCGACGCGGCATACGCCATGTAGATGATCCCGTGGACCGGGCTCCAGTACTGCGTCAGCACATTCGTCTGGTCGAGCCCGTACTTCATCACCATCTCGAGCACGAGCACGACGAGCGCGATGCCCGCGACGACCGCGAGCACGCGGTAGGCCGACAGCGCCGACCGGATCTGCTGCGGCTTCGCCAGGGTCTGGGGATACGTGCTCACGTCGTGACACCTTCTGTCGGGGCGGCGGGCGCGGTCTGGGCCTGCTGCTCTGCTCGGAACATCTTCCACCACATCCAGATCGCGAAGATCCCGAAGACCCACCACTGGATGGCGTATGCCGCGTTGCGCAGGTTGAGGGGCGTCGCGACGTCGGGCGGTGGCACCCGCGACAGCCCCGGGGTGACCAGCGCGGTGCCCGCGCCGGCCCCCTCCGACTCGCCGGAGGCGAGCACCACCACGTTGTAGAGGTCACCCGGCCACTCGTTGACGAGCGCGGCGAGGTCGACGGAGCGCACCTGGGGCGCCGGCAGGTCGGCGCCGTCGCGGGGCGACTCGCCGGGGCCCAGCGTTCCCGCGACCGTGACGACCCCGGAGGGCGGTTCGGGGGCGACCGTCGGCGTGCCGTCGACGAAGCCGCGCAGCACGGGCACGGTGCCGCCCTCCGTCAGCAGCGGCGTCACGACCCACGAGCCGACCCGGCCGTCGAGGCGGCGGTCGTCGACGACGAGGCTGCGGGTGCCGTCGTACGTGCCGGTCACCGTGACGGGGCGGTTCGAGAAGTCCGCCGCGAAGTCGGCGTGCGCCCGGGTCACCTGCTGGAGCGGCGCCCGCTCGAGGGTGCCGGCGGCGGCGACCGTGTCACGGCGACCCGAGTCACGGGCCACACCGAGCTGCCACAGCCCGAGGAGGACGCAGGCGGCCACGACGACCGCGAGGCCGGCGAGCAGGCCGACCCAGCGGGGGGTGAGCAGGCGCCGGAACACGTGCCAAGGGTAGGTCACCGGCCTCGGAGGAGGCTGGCCCGGGGCCCCGGGGCCGTGCCAGACTCGACGCCCATGGTCGAGCAGCTGCCCGCGCCGCCGGTGCCCGCGAACGCCCGGACCCACGCCACGAGGACCGCGCGCAGCCGTCCTGGCAGGCTCGCCGGCCTGGGCAGGCTCGCCGCCGTCGCCGCTCTCGTCGCCCTGACGCCCGCCCTGGGCGCGTGCGGGTCGGGCGGGGGCGACACCCCGTCGCGCACGGTGACGGTCGAGGTCGACGCCCCCGGCGGCGGGGTGGCCGGCACGGGGAGCCCGACCCCGTCCACCCCCTCGGCGGTGCCGACCGAACGGGCCACCCCGGCGGAGGTGCCGACCTCGCTCGCCGTGGGTCGACAGCGCGGCGCACCCCACTCATTCGAGGAGGCGCGGAAGCGCGTCGAGGGGACGACGAAGGTCGCCGGCGTCACCCCGAGCTTCCAGAGCCCGAGCGGCAACATCGTCTGCGTGCAGGGCGGAGGCGCCGCCGGCAGCTCCATCGCCTGCGAGGTGGCCAAGGGCCGCATCGCCCCGCCGCTGCCGACGATCTGCCCCGCGGGTGGACCCCGCGACATCGGACGGATCGAGCTGCGCCCCGACGGCGCCGTGCCGGTCTGCAACTCCGACACCATCCGCACCGGCACCGAGCCGAAGCTCGCCTACGGCACCCGCACCCGGCCGGGAGGCCCGGTGGGCTGCGTCAGCGAGGAGTTCGGGGTGACCTGCGTCGACACCTCGGCGGGGCACGGCTTCTTCCTCGCGCGCGACACCTTCGTCACCTTCTGACCCGACGAAGCGGCACACATAGGACATACAGGCTGTGTGAGGCCTGTATCAACGGTCTCGAAACGATAACGATCTGCAGTCGATCTGGTCCAGTCTCACCCTGCGGACTTGACTGGGCCGGTCGCCACGGGGTCATCCCCGTCACGGCAGCTCCCTGGTCCACTCACACCTGTTAGGGACGGTCACGTGACGCATCACTCGTTAGGCGGGCGCAGTCGACTCTTCGCCCTCGTCGCCACCTCGGCGCTGACCGTGGGAGCCTTCGCGGCGTCCCCGGTCCCCGCGGCCCTCGCCGCCTCCACCCCATCCGCGGCCCCGGCCGCCGGCGGCGGCTCCTCCGCGGTGCCCGTCGTCGGGGTCCACCCCGCGGCCGGAAGCGGCAAGGGGGTCGTGCGCTCCACCGACGACAACCTCCGCTCGCCGCTCGCGGTGCGCCAGGACGCCCTGCGCCAGCGGGCCCTCGAGGCCCGACTCCGGGGCGAGCCCGCCGCCCAGGGCGCCGTCGTCAAGGTCGGCGGCACGGCCGCGGCGGCCGCGGACGCGGCGACCGCCGCCCCCAACGCCCGCAGCAGCACGAGCGCCAGCGGCTCCACCAAGGGCGGCGGCAAGGGCGGCCACACCAAGGGCGACAAGGGCCAGTACGTCCAGCTCGAGCGCGAGGGCACCGACAAGATCTTCGTCGTGCTCGTCGAGTTCGGCGACGAGCAGTACCCGAACCCGATCTTCCAGGGCCCGCCGCCGGACGGCAGCACCACCGACGTGACCGGCCCGCGGCACAACGAGATCCCGGCCCCGAACCGTCGCGTCGACAACTCGACGCTGTGGCAGAAGGACTTCACCAGGGCGCACTACGAGAACATGTACTTCAACCGCATGGCGAAGTACTACGAGCGGCAGTCCTCCGGCCGCTACTCCGTCGAGGGCGCGGTCACCGAGTGGGTCAAGGTGCCCTTCAACGAGGCGCTCTACGGACGCAACTACTGCGGCAGCATCGTGTGCAACACCTCGACGGCGCTCGTGCGTGACGCCCTCGCCGTCTGGGTCAAGGGCCGTCTGGACGCGGGCCAGACGATGGAGCAGATCAGCGCCTACCTCAAGACGTTCGACCAGCAGGACCGCTACGACATCGACGGCGACGGCAACTTCGACGAGCCCGACGGCGTCATCGACCACTTCCAGATCGTGCACGCCGGTGGCGACGAGGCCGCGGGCGACCCGAACCAGGGCAGCGACGCCATCTGGAGCCACCGCTCCTTCGCCGCCGTGCAGGCCGGCGGCCCGCTCGGCGCGGGCGTCGACATCGGCAGCAACAGCGGCCTCGTCTCGAGCTCGCTCGTGCCGAACAACCCGACCGGCGTCTGGGTGGGCGACTACACCGTCCAGCCCGAGAACGGCGGTCTCGGCGTCTTCGCCCACGAGTTCGGCCACGACCTCGGCCTGCCCGACCTCTACGACACGTCCGGCAACACCGGCGGAGCCGAGAACAACACGGCGTTCTGGAGCCTGATGTCCTCGGGCGCGAACATCGGCGACGGCGGCCGCGACGGCATCGGCGACAACCCGACCGACCTCGGTGCCTACGAGCTCTTCCAGCTCGGCTGGCTCCAGCCGCAGGGCAAGAAGGGCCCGTTCTACGCCGTGGCCCGCGCCGGCGAGCGATCGTGGCACGCCCTCGGCTCCAACGTGCCGGCGCAGAAGCGGACGGTGCAGGCGATCTTCACCGTCCTGCCCGACAAGCAGGTGCCGCTCGAGCTCGGTGACCCCTTCGAAGGGTCGAAGCTCTACTACAGCGGTGCGGCCGACGACCTCGACACGACGATGACGAAGTCGGTGGCGCTGCCCTCCGGCACGGTGGGCCTCAGCGCCAAGGTGCGCTACAACATCGAGGAGGACTGGGACTACGCCTACCTGCGCGTCTCGAGCGACGGCGGCACGACGTGGACCCAGGTGCCGACCAACCTCTCGCGCACGACCGACCCCAACGGCAACAACCTCGGCCAGGGCTTCACGGGGCTCCAGGCCGACTGGACCGACCTCACGGCCGACCTGACGCCGTGGGCGGGTAGCACCGTGCAGCTGCAGCTCCGCTACAAGATGGACGCCGCGCAGGTCGGCAACCCCGGCGTCGCCACCCCGCCGCCGGGCCTGCAGGTCGACGCCATCACCGTGACGGGCCAGCCGCTCGACGGCGCCGAGAGCGACACCGGCTGGACGTTCGACCCGGCCGACGGCAGCGGGTTCCGCGCCAGCACCGGCCGCGTCGAGCGTGGCTTCTTCAACGCGTACATCGCGGAGAACCGGCAGTACGACGGCTACGACCGGTCGCTGCGGACGGCCTACAACTTCGGCTTCCCGAAGCGGCCCGACTGGGTGGAGACCTACCGCTACCAGAACGGCATGCTCGTCAACTACTGGGACGGCTCGCAGTCGGACAACAACGTCGGCGACCACCCGGGCTCGGGGCTCGTGCTGCCCGTCGACGCGCACCCGCAGTTCAGCCACTGGTCGGACGGCACGCTGATGCGCAACCGCATCCTCAGCTACGACTCGACGTTCGGCCTCGAGAAGACCGACGCGATCACGCTGCACAACCCGGCCGACGGCTCGAAGGGCCGGATCGCGTCGAAGAAGGCCGTCCCGGCCTTCGACGACACGAAGACGTGGTGGTTCGACCAGGACCGCCACGGCGCGACGGGTGCCCACCCCGGCCGCTACCAGCCCGGCTGGTACTCCGTCGACGTCCCGAAGACCGGCACGGTCATCCGGGTCGTCAAGTCCCACCAGAAGGGCGGCGTGCTCACGGTGCTCGTCACCCCCAAGCGGTGACCCGCACCCGGTGACCCTCGAGAGGTGACCCACACGCGACAGGGCCCCGTCGACCCTCGTGGTCGGCGGGGCCCTGTCACGCCCTTAGGATTGGACCTCACGACCTGACCTGCCCGACCCGACGACCGAGGGGCCGCCGTGGCGCAACTGTTGCTCTTGCACCTGCTTGCCGCCGCGCTCGCGCCCTGGCTCGCGAAGACGTTGCGCACCAAGGCGTTCCCGGTGCTCGCCCTCGCCCCAGCGGCGTCGTTCGCGTGGCTCGTCTCCGTCTCCGGCGACGTGCGGGCGGGCGCCTACCCGACGCAACGGATCTCGTGGGTGCCCGGTCTCGGCATCGACCTCGACTTCCGGTTGACGACGCTCTCGTGGGTGCTCGGCCTGCTCGTGACCGGTGTCGGCGCCCTCGTGCTGCTGTACTGCACGTGGTACTTCACCGACCGCGACCCGACCCTGTGGCGCTTCACGTCGGTCTTCACGGCCTTCGCGGGCGCGATGCTCGGGCTCGTCCTCACCGACAACCTCCTCGTGCTCTACGTGTTCTGGGAGCTGACGACGGTCTTCTCCTACATCCTCATCGGGCACAACCCGGCGAGCTCGACGAACCGCCGCGCGGCCATGCAGGCGCTCATCGTGACGACCTTCGGCGGCCTCGCGATGCTCGTCGGGATCATCGCCCTCGGCGTCCACCACACGTACTCGATCGCCGAGCTCATCGCCGACCCGCCGGCGCTCGACGCCGTGACCGTCGCGGCCGTCGTGCTCCTCCTCGTCGGCGCGCTCTCGAAGTCGGCCCTCGTGCCCTTCCACTTCTGGCTGCCCGGCGCGATGGCCGCCCCGACCCCGGTCAGCGCGTACCTGCACGCCGCGGCGATGGTCAAGGCCGGCATCTACCTCGTGGCGCTCCTCGCGCCGGTCTTCGCCGGCGCCCCCGCGTGGCACGCGCTCACCGTCGGGCTCGGCCTGCTGACGATGCTCGTCGGCGGGTGGCGGGCGCTGCGCCAGCACGACATCAAGCTGCTGCTCGCCTACGGCACCGTGAGCCAGCTCGGCTTCATCGTCGCCATCGCCGGCCTCGGCACCAAGGCGTCGGCGCTGTCGGCGCTCGCCCTCGTCATCGCCCACGCGCTCTTCAAGTCGACCCTCTTCCTCACCGTCGGCGTCGTCGACAAGTGCACCGGCACCCGCGACCTGCGCGAGCTCTCGGGCGTCGGCCGGCGGCTGCTGCCGGTCGCGATCCCGGCGACGCTCGCCGGGCTGTCGATGGCCGGCATCGTCCCGCTCGCCGGTTTCGTGTCCAAGGAGAGCGCGCTCGAGGCGCTCTGGGAGGACGTGCACACCTCGGCTCCCCTGCCCGCCCCGTGGAGCTGGCTCGCCGTGGCCGGCGTCGTCGCGGGCTCGGCCCTGACGGTCGCCTACACCGCCCGCTTCCTCTGGGGCGCCTTCGCGACCAAGCCGGGGGTCGCGCCGACGCCCGTCAAGGCCGCCCACCCGGGCTTCGTGCTCGCGCCGCTGGTGCTCGGCGTCTCGTGCCTCCTGCTCGGCCTGCTCGCGCCGCTCGAGTCGCCGTGGCTGCTGCCGTATGCCGTGTCGTTCCCCGTCGGGGCGCCCCCGCAGACGCTCGCGCTGTGGCACGGCGTCACGGTGCCGCTGCTGCTCTCGCTCGTCTCCGTGGCCGGGGGCCTCGCCCTCTTCGCCGGTCGCGACGTGGTGGGCCGGGCGCAGGCGCGCGTGCCCGCCCTCGTCGACGGCGAGCGCGGCTTCGCCCGCACGCTGCGGTGGGTCGACCGGGGCGCCGTCGAGACGACCGCCGTCACCCAGCGGGGCTCCCTGCCGATCTACCTCGCGGCCATCCTGCTCGTCTTCGTCGCCCTCCCCGGTGCCGCAGCGGTGCGGGCGGGCTCGCTGCCCGACGTCCGCCTCTGGGACACCCCGGGCCAGGCCGTCGTCGGGCTCGTCGTCGTGGCGGCCGCGGTGCTCGTGCTCGTCACCCGGCGCCGTCTCACGGCCGTCATGCTCGTCGGCGCGACCGGCTACGGCGTCTCCCTCCTCTTCATCCTGCACGGCGCGCCCGACCTCGCGATCACCCAGATGCTCGTCGAGACGGTCTCGCTCGTCGTCTTCGTGCTCGCCCTCCGGCGGCTGCCGACGAAGTTCACGCGCCACCCGCACTCCCCCTCGCGCACGTGGCGGATCGCACTCGGCGTGGCGGTCGGTGCGTCGGTCGGGGCCATCGCCCTCGTCGCGTCGGGCGGCCGGCGCACCGATCCCGTGTCGGTCGGGTTCCCCACGGAGGCGTATGCGTTCGGCCACGGCAAGAACATCGTCAACGTCACGCTCGTCGACATCCGCGCCTGGGACACCCTCGGCGAGGTCTCGGTGCTCGTCGCGGCCGCGACCGGTGTCGCCAGCCTCATCTTCGTGCGCACCCGCAACACGCGACTGTCGCGGGCCACGGCCAAGGCGCTGCCCTCGAGCAGCCCCGGTCGCGGCACCTGGCTCCTCGGCGGGCGCACCATGCGCAAGGAGAAGCGCTCGGTCATCTTCGAGGTGGTGACGCGCCTCGTCTTCCACATCATGCTCGCCGCCTCGCTCTTCCTGCTCTTCGCCGGGCACAACCAGCCCGGCGGCGGCTTCGCCGGCGGCCTCGTGGCCGGGCTCGCGCTCGTCGTGCGCTACCTCGCGGGCGGGCGCTACGAGCTCGACGAGGCGGCCCCCTTCGACGCCGGCCTCGTCGTCGGCATCGGGCTGCTCGTCGTCGTCGGCTCGGCCCTCGCCCCCCTCGCCTTCGGCGGCACGATCCTCGAGACGGCCGCCCTCGACGTGACGATCCCCCCGTGGGGAGAGGTGCACCTCGTGACCTCGCTCTTCTTCGACATCGGCGTCTACCTCATCGTCGTCGGCATGATGCTCGACATCGTGCGCAGCCTCGGCACCGGCATCGACCGCCAGATCGCCGAGGAGCAGGACGACGCGGCCGTCGCCGGGGAGGTGGCCCGCCCGTGACGACGCTGCAGGCCCTCGCCCCGGCCCTCATCGAGCCGACCCTGGCCCCCAACCTCACCCTCGTGCTCGTCACGGCGGGACTCGTCGCGGCGGGCACCGCGCTCGCCCTCGACCGGAGCCTCGTGCGGGTGCTGCTCGGCATGGTCCTCATCGGCAACGGCGTCGCCGTGCTCTACCTCGTCGTCAGCGGCAGGGCCGGGCGCGCGCCGTTCGTCGGCGAGGACCCGGCCGCGATCAGCGACCCGCTGCCGCAGGCCATGGTCCTGACGGCCATCGTCATCTCGCTCGCGACGATCGCCTTCCTGCTCGCCCTGTCCTACCGGCTCTGGCAGATCTCCGGCACCGACGACGTGCCCGACGACGCCGAGGACGCCCGCATCCAGCGGCTCGCCCTCGACGACCAGACGTCCTCGACCTACGACCCGTCCGAGACGTCGACGACGACCTCCGACGAGCTCGCCGCCGGCGACGGCAGGGAGACCGTGTGAACCTCCACGTGACCGACCTCGTGCCGCTGCCGGTGCTGCTGCCGCTCCTCGGCGCGGCCCTGGCGCTCGCCTTCCGCCGGTCGCCGCGCCTCCAGCGCGGCGTCAGCATCGCCGCGCTCGCGGCCGTCGTCGCCGTCGCCGGCGTGCTCGTGTGGCAGACCGACGTCTCGGGACCGCAGGTGCTGTGGCTCGGCGCCTGGCAGGAGCCGCTCGGCATCTCGCTCGTCGCCGACCGGCTGAGCGCCCTCATGCTCCTCGTCTCGGCCATCGTCACGCTCCTCGTGCTCGTCTTCGCCATCGGGCAGGGCCAGGCCGACAGCGACGACGAGAACGAGAGCGAGACGCCGCTCACGATCTTCCACCCGACCTACCTCGTGCTCTCGGCGGGCGTGTCCAACGCCTTCCTCGCCGGCGACCTCTTCAACCTCTTCGTCGGCTTCGAGATCCTGCTCTTCAGCTCCTACGTGCTCATCACGCTCGGCGGTTCGGCCGCGCGCATCCACGCGGGCACGACCTACGTCGTCGTCAGCCTGCTCAGCTCGGCGCTCTTCCTCGTCGGCATCGCGGCCGTCTACGCGGCCACGGGCACCGTCAACATGGCCCAGCTCTCGATCCGCATCGGCGACCTCGCACCGGGCGTCGCGCTCGTCCTCCAGCTCTGCCTGCTCACCGCCTTCGCGATCAAGGCCGCCGTCTTCCCGATGTCCGCGTGGTTGCCGGACAGCTACCCGACGGCGCCGGCCCCGGTCACCGCGGTCTTCGCCGGCCTGCTGACGAAGGTCGGCGTCTACGCGATCATCCGGCTGCAGACGCTGCTCTTCCCCGAGTCGCCGCTGCAGGGCCTGCTCATGTGGGCCGCGCTGCTGACGATGGTCATCGGCATCCTCGGCGCGGTCTCGCAGTCGGGCCTGAAGAGGATCCTGTCGTTCACGCTCGTCAGCCACATCGGCTACATGATCTTCGGCATCGCGCTCGCGACCCCGGAGGGCACGGCCGGCGCGATCTTCTACGTCGCGCACCACATCACGATCCAGACCGCGCTCTTCCTCATCACCGGCCTCGTCGAGCGCCTCGGGGGCACCACCTCCCTCGACCGGCTCGGGGGCCTGGCCGTCGCGTCGCCGGTGCTCGCCACGCTCTTCTTCGTCTCGGCGATGAACCTCTCCGGCATCCCCCCGCTCTCGGGCTTCCTCGCCAAGATCGGGCTGCTCCACGCCGGCATCGCCGTCGGCACGCCCCTCGCGTGGCTGCTCGTCGTCGGCGGGATCGTCACGAGCCTGCTGACGCTCTACGCCCTGGCCAAGGTCTGGAGCCAGGCCTTCTGGCGCACCCTCGCCGACGCGCCCCGAGGGGCCGAGACCGTGGCCGGCCTGCAGGACGGCACGCTCGACGTCGAGCCGGCCACCGACCCCGCCACCGCGGTCGCCGTCGACACGAGCCCCCGGGCCCTGCCCCGCACGATGCTCGGGGCCACCGCGGCGATGACGGCCGTGGGCCTGCTCATCACCCTCGTCGCCGGGCCGCTCTTCGCCTACACGCAGCGGGCGGCCACCGACCTCATGGACCGCGACCCCTACGTCACGAGCGTGCTCCCGCCGGAGGTGCGCCGATGAGCGAGGCACGCCTGGCCACCGCCCCGCGGGGCCCGGAGTCGCCCCGGCGGCGCCGGCGCGAGTTCCAGCCGCGCGCGATCGTGACGATCGCGCTGGCCTGGGTGCTGCTGTGGGACCGCGTGACGTGGGGCAACGTCGTCAACGGCCTGCTCGTCGGGCTCTTCGTCACGTACGCGTTCCCGCTCCCGTCGATCGAGTACTCCGGCCGCCTGCGGCCGCACCGCGTCGCCCTGCTCATCGGGCAGTTCCTCGTCGACCTCGTCGGCGCCTCGTGGCAGGTCATGCGGCTCGCCTTCGGCCGGCGACGTCCGCGCAACGCCGTCATCGGGGTGCAGCTGCGCTCGCGGTCGGACTTCTACCTCACCCTGACCGCCGAGCTCGTCGCCCTCGTGCCGGGCTCGGTCGTCGTCGACGCGCGGCGCTCGACCTCGGTGCTCTACCTGCACCTGCTCGACGTGGAGCGACCGGGCACGATCGAGCGCCAGCGCGCCCACGTGCTCGCCGTCGAGCGCCGCGTCGTGCGAGCCCTGGGCTCGCGCGAGGAGATCGCCGCGCTCGACACCGACGGCCCCTGGCCGTCCCGCACGGCCCCGACCACCCCGACGGAGGAGCGCCCATGACCGTCGTCCTCGGCCTCGCCCTCGCCATGCTCGGCGTGGCCGCCGCCCTCGTGCTCGTGCGCCTCTTCCGCGGACCGAGCAACCTCGACCGCATCGTCGCCGCCGAGATCCTCCTGGTCATCGTCATCGCCGGGGTGGCGCTCGAGTCCGCGCGGCAGCGCACGACGACCTACCTGCCGCTGCTCATGATCCTCGGGCTCGTCGGCTTCGTCGGCGGCGTGGCCGTGACGCGCTTCATGTCCCGCGACTCCGACGAGGCCGACGCGCTCGTGCCCGACCACCCGGAGCCGCGCCAGCAGCCCGAGTCGTGGGAGCAGTCATGACGTGGTCAGCCGTCCTCGACGTGGCGGGAGCCGTGTGCCTGCTGCTCGGCGCCTTCCTCTGCCTGGCCGGCGCGGTCGGCCTGCTCCGCTTCCCCGACACGCTCTCGCGCCTGCACGCGGCGACGAAGCCGCAGACCCTCGGCCTCATCCTCGTCCTCACCGGGCTCGCGCTGACCCTGCGCACCTGGGCCGCCGTCACGACCCTCGTGCTCCTGGCCGCCACGCAGTTCTTCACCAGCCCGGTCTCGGCGCACCTCGTCGGCCGTGGCGCCTACCGCAACCGCTGCGTCGACACGGACACCCTCGAGGTCGACGAGCTCTCCGACGCGCTCGACCGCTCCGGCTGGGACCCGACGCACTGACGCCCGCCACCGCCGGGCCGGACGAAAAATGGTGTGAGGCACGCCGGCGCCGAACGTACACTGCAGCAAGTGATCTCACTGCCCCTGGCTGACCCAGGCTCTCCCGACCTGACCAGCCCGACGGCATACCTGCGCTGGGTGGGCAAGGGCCAGTGGCGCACGCTCCTCGTCGCCATCGGTTTCGGCGTCGTCTGGCTCGTCAGCCAGGCGCTCTTCCCGGCCGCCATGGGCAAGGCCATCGACGAGGGCATCCTCGGTGGCGACACCGACGCCCTCGTGCGCTGGTGCCTGCTGCTCGTCGGGCTCGTCGTCGTCAGTGCCCTCTCCGGCATGATGCGCCACCGCTACGCCGTGACGAACTGGATGCAGGGTGCGTTCCGCTCCGCCCAGCTCATCGGCCACAAGGCCGCCGACACCGGCGAGGCCCTGACGCGCGCCGTGCCGACCGGCGACGTCGTCGCCACCGTCAGCTCCGACGCGATGCGCATCGGCGGGCTCTACGACGTGGCAGCGCGATTCGCCGGCGCGGTCGTCTCCTACGTCGTCGTCGCGCTCATCCTGCTCGGGGCCTCGACGCCGCTCGGCCTCGTCGTCCTCATCGGCGTGCCGGTGCTCGTCGCCTGCCTCACCTTCATCGTCCGGCCGCTGCAGGCGCGCCAGCTCGCCCAGCGCGAGGAGTCGGGCAAGCTCATCGGCCTCGGCGCCGACACGGTCGCCGGCCTGCGCGTGCTGCGCGGCATCGGCGGCGAGCACACCTTCCTGAGCCGGTATGCCGTGCAGTCGCAGTCGGTGCGCCGCGTCGGCAACACGGTGGCCGGCTACCAGGCCGCCCTCGACGCCGCGCAGGTGCTGCTGCCGGGCCTCTTCGTGCTCGTCGTCGTGTGGCTCGGCGCGCGCTTCGCCATCGACGGGCAGATCACGGCCGGCCAGCTCGTCGCCTTCTACGGCTACACCGCCTTCCTCGTCATCCCGCTGCGCACCGCCACCGAGATGGTCGACCGTGCCACGCGCGCCCACATCGGCGCGCGCAAGCTGACGAAGATCCTGCGCGTCGAGCCCGACGACGTCGACACCACCGGCGGCACGCCGCTGCCTGAGGGCCCCGCACCGCTGCACGACCCCGCGAGCGGCGTCACGATCGAGCCCGGACGGTTCACCGCCGTCGTGTCGGCCCGTCCCGAGGAGACGTCGGCCCTCGCCGACCGCCTCGGCCGCTTCGGGGCGGCTGCGACCGACGTGCGGCTCGACGGCACCCGGCTCGCCGACGCCTCCCTCGACGAGGTGCGACGCCGGATCGTCGTGTCGGAGAACGACCCCCGGCTCTTCACGGGGACGCTCCGCGACGAGCTCGACCCGTGGGGCGTGCACGACGACGCCGAGGTCCTCGCGGCGCTGTCGGTCGCGAGCGGCGACGACGTGCTCGAGGCCCTGCCCGGAGGGCTCGACAACGAGGTGGAGGAGCGTGGACGGGCCTTCTCCGGCGGCCAGCGCCAGCGCCTCGCGCTCACCCGGGCCCTCCTGACGGACGCCGAGACGCTCGTGCTCGTCGAGCCGACGAGCGCCGTCGACGCCCACACCGAGGCCCGCATCGCCGGCCGTCTCACCGCGGCCCGCGCCGGACGGACGACGGTCGTGATGTCGGCGAGCCCGCTCATCCTCGACCAGGCCGACGCCGTGGTCTTCCTCCGGGACGGCCACGTGGCCGCCACCGGCACGCACGCCCGGCTCATGGCCGACGACCCCGACTACCGCCGCACCGTCGTGCGCGGAGAGGAGGACTGATGTCGCTGACACCGGCCCCCACCACGCGCACCCTCCCGGTGGCCGACACGGCCTCCGTCAAGGAGCACACCCGCGGCCTGCTGCGGCGGCACCGGCGCAGCCTCGGCACGGTCGTCGGGCTGCACGCCGTCGCGGCCGTCGCCGCGCTCGTCGCGCCCCGCGTCATCGGCCTGCTCGTCGACGAGATCAGCCACGGCCGCTCGGCCGACGTCGTCGACCGCCTCGCCCTCTGGATCGCCGGCGCGGTCGTCGTGCAGACGGTCGTCACGTGGTTCGCCCGGCGCGCGTCGTTCGTCATGGGCGAGACGATCTTCGCCGAGCTGCGCGAGCAGTTCATGGAGCGCGTCGTCGAGCTGCCCCTCTCGACGGTCGAGCGGGCCGGCACGGGCGACCTCGTCTCCCGCACGACGAACGACGTCGAGGCCCTCTCGCACGTCATCCGCTTCGGGGTGCCGGCGATCTTCGTCGGCGCCGTGACGACGGCGATCACCCTCGTCGCGGCCTTCCTCACCGGGTGGCAGGTGGCGCTGGCGGTCCTCGTCGGCGCCCCGATCCTCGTGCTCTCGACCCGGCGCTACCTGCGCTTCGCGCCCGCCGGCTACCTCCGCGAGCGGGCGACCTACGCCGTGCTCAACGGCGTCGTCACCGAGTCGGCGGACGGCTCGCGCACCGTCGACGCGCTCCGGCTGCGGGGCCGCCGCCGGCGCCGCATGGACGAGGCCCTGCGCGACTGCTACGACGCCGAGCGCTACACCCTCGGCCTGCGGATGCGCTGGTTCCCCTCCGTCGAGTTCGCCTTCTTCGCCCCCGTCGCGGTCACGCTGCTCTGGGGCGGCTTCCTCATCTCGCGCGACGTGGCGACGGCCGGCACCGTGACGGCCGTGGCCCTCTACGTCCAGCAGATGGCCGGCCCCCTCGACGAGCTCATCTCGTGGCTCGACGAGATCCAGGTCGGCGCGACCTCGCTCGCCCGGGTCATCGGCATCGCCGACGTGCCCGCCGACCGCGCCGCGACCGGCGAGGAGCCGGCCGACGACCACCTCGAGGTCGAGGACGTCCACTACGCGTACCGCGCCGGCCGCGACGTGCTGCGCGGCGTCTCGCTCGACCTGCGCCCCGGCGAGCGGCTCGCCATCGTCGGGCCCTCCGGCGCCGGCAAGTCGACCCTCGGACGCCTCATGGCCGGCATCGACGGGCCCCGCGAGGGGCGGGTCGACGTCGGCGGCGTGCGGCTCGTCGACCTCGAGCTCGCCCAGCTGCGCGGCCAGGTCGCCCTCGTGACGCAGGAGCACCACGTCTTCGTCGGCTCGCTCGAGGACAACCTCCGGCTCGCCCGGCCCGAGGCCTCGCGCGACCAGCTGCTCGACGCCCTGGCCGCCGTCGACGCGCGCGGGTGGGCGCTCGAGCTGCCCGCCGGCCTCGACACCGTGGTCGGATCGGGCGGTCACCGGCTGAGCGAGCCGCAGGCGCAGCAGCTGGCCCTCGCCCGGCTCGTGCTCGCCGACCCGCACACCCTCGTGCTCGACGAGGCGACGTCGCTGCTCGACCCGCGGGCCGCCCGCCACCTCGAGCGGTCGCTCGCGGCGGTCGTCGAGGGCCGCACCGTCGTGGCCATCGCGCACCGGCTCATGACGGCCCACGACGCAGACCGGGTCTGCGTCGTCGAGGACGGCCTCATCAGCGAGATCGGCTCGCACGAGGAGCTGCTGCGCGCGGACGGCGCCTACGCCGCCCTCTGGCGCTCCTGGCGCGACGAGCCAGCCCCCACCCACTGACCCACCGACCCCCGCGCGCAACGGGTCCGCGGCGTCGGGGCCGTAACCCCGGGGCCGGCGGCTCGTTGTCCGGGTGGTGCCGACTCCCTGACCGGTGGGCCGGCACCACGGGTGGGGTCGTCTCTGAGGGGTGACGGCCCCACCCACCCGCCGGTCGGTGAGTCGGTCAGGCGTCGACGAGCCGGTATGCCTCGCCCTGGGCGGGTCGGCGGTCCGGCTCGTCGCGCGCCGGCCACAGCGACACGGCCCGCTCGGCCTGGGCCGTGATCGTCAGGCTCGGGTTGACGCCGAGGTTGGCCGAGACCGCGGCGCCGTCGAGCACGTGCAGGCCGGGGTAGCCCCAGACGCGGTGGTAGGGGTCGACGACGCCGTGCTGCGGCGAGTCGGAGATGACGGCGCCACCGAGGAAGTGCGCGGTCATCGGGATGTCGAACACCTCGCCGACCGACGACCCGGGCCACGACCGCTCACCGGTCGCCTGCTCGAGCCGGCGGGCCATGGCGCGCACCGCCTCGTTGCCCTCGGGGATGTAGGTGGGGTTCGGCTCGCCGTGCCCCTGCTCGGACGTGAGACGCCAACCGAGCGGCCCGCGACGGCGGCGCACCGTGATCGAGTTGTCGCGGCTCTGCATGACGAGCGCGATGACGGTGCGCTCGCTCCACCGCCGCGTCGACAGCGACCGCGCGAAGACGGCGGGGTGCCGGATCGCCTTGCCGGCGAAGCGCGCCCAGCGCGGCAGCCGCCCTCCCCCGTCGACCTGGAGCACCGCGAGGGCCCCCATGAGGTTCGAGCCCTTGCCGTAGCGGACGTTCTCGACGTGCGTCGTGCCCGAGACGTGGAAGCTCGAGGTGATGGCCACGCCGCGCGTCAGCTCGATGCCCTCAGGCACGCGCGCGGTCATCGCGCCGCCGAGCGCCTCGGAGTTGGTGCGGGTCAGGGTGCCGAGGGTGTCGGAGAGCCTCGGCAGGCCACGCCCCTCGGGCTCGGCCCTCATCGCCTGGAGCAGCTGCGCCGTGCCCCAGGCGCCGGCCGCGACGACGACCTGGCCGGCCGTCACGGTGCGCTCGTCGGCCCGGCGCCGTCCCCAGGCGCCGCTGCGGACGGTCGTGACGGCATACCCCGACCCCGGCGAGGCCGGGTCGAGCGGGCGCACGCGCGTGACGGTGCGCAGCGGCTCGACGACGACGCCGCGGCGCTCGGCGAGCGCGAGGTAGTTCTTGACGAGCGTGTTCTTGGCCCCCACGCGGCAGCCGACCATGCAGTTGCCGCACTCGGTGCAGCCGGTGCGCTCGGGACCCTCGCCGCCGAAGTACGGGTCGGGCACGCGGCGGCCCGGCTCGCCGAAGAAGACGCCGACCGGCGTCTTCGCGAAGCTGGCGCCCACCCCGAGGTCGGATGCCGTGTCGCGCATCAGCGTCTCCACCGGCCCCTCGCACGGGTTGACGGTCACCCCCAGCATCCGCGAGGCGGTCGCGTAGTGGGGCGCGAGCTCGACCTTCCAGTCGGTGATGTGCGCCCACTGGCGGTCGCGGAAGAAGGCGTCCGGCGGCACGTAGAGGGTGTTGGCGTAGTTGAGCGACCCGCCCCCGACGCCCGCGCCGGCCAGCACGAGGCAGTCGGGCAGGCGGTGGATGCGCTGCACGCCGAAGAGGCCGAGCCGCGGCGCCCACAGGTAGCGACGCACGTCCCAGCTCGTGCGGGCGAAGTCGGCGTCCTCGAAGCGGCGCCCCGCCTCGTAGACGTGCACGCGGTAGCCCTTCTCGGCGAGCCGCAGGGCGGCCACCGACCCGCCGAACCCGGACCCGATGACGACGACGTCGTGGTCGTGCTGCATGGGCGCCACCCTAGGGCGGGCCGCATGGCGCACGAGGGGGTATGCCGTGTGACGCGCGCCGCTCAGGCGCCCGGGACGCCGGCGAGCGCGTCGCGCAGGGCTGCGGAGACCTCGGGCAGGAGCGACATCGAGAAGGTCCGTGTCATGTGGCCGTGGTCGAAGTAGGTGATGAGCCCACCGAGCACCGCCGGGCACGACCCGTCGCGGCAGAGCAGGTCGGTGACGTCGAGGAGGTGGACGTCGGCGCCCGCGCGGGCCTCGGCGGCGTCGGCGAGCGGGTCCGGCTCGAGGCCCGACGTGCCGCGGTAGGCGACGTCGGTCGCGCACCGCGAGACGTCGTCGGCGTGCTGGGCGACGCAGTCGGGCACGCTCTCGGCCGAGCCGGGGGTGTCGCGGATGGCGAGGACGCGCGCGCCGGCCTCGACGAAGCCGTCGACGACCCGGCCGTAGGCGGCCTTCGCCGTGGCGACCTTGCGTGCGGCCGGCACCCCCGCCAGCGGCTGGAGGGTGCGGTCCGACATGACGACGAGGTCGTAGCCACCCGTCGTGATGCGGTCGCGGGCCCACGTGTTGAGGGCGGTGCACGCGTCCTCGAGCGCCTGGGTGCCGAAGGCGACGGGGACGTCGACCGAGTAGCACTCGGAGGCGATGTAGGTGTCGACGCGCCAGCCCCGCTCACGGGCCGTGGCGAGGATCGGCGGCGACCACTGGCCTGCGTGGGAGTTGCCGTAGAGCGCGACCTTCACCGCGGCGTCCTTCGGGCCGTAGCTGCAGACCTTGCGCCGGGTGAACGGGCGGTTGTTCCAGCAGTCGTCGGCGTAGACCTGCGGCTTGTCCTGGGCCGCCTGGATCGGGTTCGTCAGCATGCCGAGGTCGCGACCGGCGCACGAGGCGGTGCGGAACGCGTCGGCGCCGACGCACGGCGCGCTCGAGTCGACGACCACCGCGGCGGCGGCCGCCTCGGTGCGCTGGGTCTGCCAGAGGGCGAGGCCGGCGAGGCCGACGGAGAGCCCGAGGCACACGGCGAGCAGGACGAAGGAGCGACCGGTGCTCCGCGCGATGCGCGGGGTGAACCGCATGAGGTCCTCGACCCACCGCTTGCTCGCGGCGGACAGGACGAGCACGACCGCGAGGATGAGCAGCTTCTGCCACCACGCGACGCTGTCGTCGTCGAGGACGAAGGGAGCGAGGACGATCGCCGGCCAGTGCCAGAGGTAGACGGAGTAGGACACGTCGCCGAGCCACTGGACGGGACGCACCGACCACAGCCGGCGCGGGCCGGCAGCGAGGTCGTCGGACCGCGCGGCGATGACGGCCGCGGCGCCGAGGGTCGGCAGCAGCGCCGCGACCCCCGGGAAGGGCGTGGCGGCCGTGAAGGAGACCGCCGACCAGAGGATCGCGGCCAGACCCGCCCACACGAGGCCGACGCGCACGACGGGCACGCGGAACCGCAGCCCGGCGTGCACGGCGGCGGCGAGCACGGCGCCGATGCCGAGCTCCCAGACGCGGGTCGTCGAGACGAAGTAGGCCTGCGCGGCGTCCTCGCCGGTGAACCACGCGGAGAAGGCGAGCGAGGCGAGGGTGATGGCCGAGATGACGACGAGCGGCGGGAAGCGGAACGACCGGCCGAGACGGCGCGCCACGAGGAAGGCGAGGCCGAGCAGCAGCGGCCAGACGATGTAGAACTGCTCCTCGACCGAGAGCGACCAGTAGTGCTGCGTCGCCGAGTGGAGCTGGTCGGTCGCGAGGTAGTCGGTCGAGGTGAGCGCCAGCATCCAGTTCTCGACGTAGAGCGCCGAGGCGATGACCTCCTGCGCGCTCCGGGTGTGGACAGTCTGGGGCAGCCAGACGAGGCTCGCGCCGAGGGTGACGACGAGCACGACCGTCGCGGCCGGGATGAGGCGGCGCACGCGGCGGGCCCAGAACGAGAGGAGGTCGGCGCCGGAGCGGATCGGCCGCTCGAGCAGGTGGAGCGTGATGAGGAAGCCGGAGATGACGAAGAAGACGTCGACGCCGACGTAGCCGCCGGTGAGCCGCTGCGGCCAGAAGTGGTAGAGCACGACGAGGGTCACGGCGACGGCCCGCAGCGCCTGGATGTCCTTGCGCGGCGCGGCCTTGGCGGTGCGCCCGGTCGGGGCGGGACGTTCGGTCACGGCCGTCGGGGCGCCGGTGGCCGTGGCGCTCGACGCGTCGGGTGCTGCCAAGGGATCTGCTCCGAACTGCTGGTTCCGCTGCTGGACGAGGGAGGGCTGCACCGGCGACATGGCGCACGGGCAGGGGCCGGATCCGCGACGGCCCGGGTCCGGCCTCGGGTCGACCGACCTCAACCCCCACAAAATAACGCACGAACCTCTGTGGGGCCGACTCGTGCGCTCCCGCGCGCCCGACCCCGCCGCCGTGCCCCGCCTACGATGGGGTCCCGCTCCCCGACCGGAAGAGGACCCGCGTGGGCTCCCCCGCTCCCCTGCTGACCGTCATCTGCAACGTCCACGACGACCCCGACCGGCTGCCCAGGGCCGTGGCCTCGGCGCTGGCCGCCTGGGACGGCCCCGGCATCGAGGTGCTCGTCGTCGACGACGGCTCGACCGACGACACCGGTGCGGTGGCCGACCGGCTCGCGGCGGCGGACGAGCGGGTGCGCGTGCTGCACCGCGGCACCAACGACGGGGCACCGGGCGCGCCGCGCAACCTCGGCCTCGACGACGCCCGCGGGGAGTGGGTGGCCTTCGTCGACAGCGACGACGAGTACCTGCCGGGCACGCTGCGGCGGCTCGTCGACCGCGCCGTCGACGGGGACGCCGACGTCGCCGCGGGTGCCGTGGCCCGCTACAACGAGCGCACCGACCGGGTGACGCCGCTGCCAGCGACGGCGTACACGTCCGGGCCGGTCGGCCCCCTGGCGCCGGGTTCACCGCTGTGGCTCGACACCATCGCGGTGGCGAAGGTGCTGCGGCGCAACCTGCTCGACGAGCTCCGGATCCGTTTCCCCGAGCGCATCCTCTACGAGGACCAGCCGTTCACCGTCGCCGTGTGGTCGGCCGCCCGCCGGGTCGCGACCCTCGACGAGGTGGTCTACCACTGGTACGTCAACAACGTCGCCGGCGAGGAGTCGATCACGGCCCGCCGGCACGAGATCGACAACTTCCACGACCGCGTCGCGGCCAACCGCGCCATCGACGACCAGCTGGCGGGTCGGCCCGACCTCGCCGCCGCGAAGCTCGACAAGTTCGTGCGGCACGACCTGGCGCTCTACGCCAAGGACCTCGACGCCCGCGAGCCGGCCTACCGCGCCGCGTTCCTCGGCGCCGCGTCGGACTACCTGGCCGGGGTGCCCGCCGAGCTGCGGGCCGGGCTCGAGCAGCCCTACCGCCTCGTGGTGCGCGAGATCGTCGACGGCACGCCCGAGAGCGCCCTCGCCGCCTGCCTCTTCGCGTTCCGCTCCCACCACGTCGACCGCCCGCTCGACCGGCGCTCCGGTGGCTGGTGGTGGCCGCACCGTCCGGCGGCCGGGTCCACGGCCGACCACGACCTCACCGGGCTCGTCGAGCAGCTGCACGCGCGCGGCCGTTCGGTGCGCACGACGCGGTGCACGGCCCTGTCGGCCGAGGGCGCGCGGCTGCGCCTGCGGGGGTCGGTCGTCGACGGCGACGCCACCCTCGGTTCCTCGGCGCGCGTCACGGTGGTCGTCGTCGACCGCGAGACGGCGTCACCGGTCGCCACGGCGTCGGCGAGGGTCGGTCGCGACGGCGCCTTCGAGGTCGAGCTCGACCTCCCGGCCTCCGGACCCCGCGCTGCCGACGCGACGTGGGACCTCAAGGTCGGCTGGGCGAGCGGGCTGCGCCGCCTCGTCGCGCGCCGCCCCGGGCCCCTGCGAGCCGTCGAGGCGCCGCCGGCGGACGAGCTGACGGACGCCCTGGCGGCGACGCCCCTGAGCGGCGTCGTCGAGGCCTACCGCACCCGCAACGGCAACCTGTCGCTCCGCCGCGTGGGCGCCGCCGGCTGACCCCGCCGGCACCCGTCGGCACCCGCCTGCTGGCGCCGACGGGTGCTCAGCGCGCGAGCGGCCGGTCGAGCGCCTCGACGGCCGCCGTGACCCGGGCGCAGCACTGCCCGTCACGCAGCGGGAACGTCGCGTCGATCCGTGCCTGGAACTCCGGGCGGGCGGCATACCCGTTCTCGGCGATGTCGGCGACCGCGGCCACCGCGGCCTCGACGTCGTCGACGACCGGGCCGAAGCCGTCACGCGGGTACTGGAAGTAGCCGGCGCGCCCGACGTGACCGCCGGCCATGACGCGCTGCGCGTCGAACTGGAAGTAGACGACCGGCCGGTCCATGTAGGCGGCGTTGAAGGCCATCGAGGAGTAGTCGGTCACCATGACGGCCGAGCGCGCGAAGTACTCCTGCACGTCCGCGCCGTCGAACGACAGGCGCAGCACCGAGTCCGGCAGGTCCATCTTGGCGAGGACCGGCTGGATGTTCGGGTGCGGCAGGAAGGCCACCGTGCGACCCGTGCGGGCCGCGAGCTCGGTCAGCTCGGGGCTGCGCAGGAACGCCGTCCACGCACGGGCGTACTCGGTCTCGAAGAAGTGCGAGTCGATGACGCGACGCTGGCTGCCGGCCTTGAGCGGCGGCACCAGCCAGTTGCGCCACGTCGGCGCCACGAGGATGAGGTCGCACGCGTCACCGGTGATCCGCTGCGCCTTCTCGTGGAGGCGGTCGAAGCGCGGCAGGCCCGTCATCGCGACCTCCTTGGCCGTGAAGACGTACGGACTGCCGTCACCGGCGATCGACTCGTACTCCCCCGGGGTCGAGGTGACGAAGACGTCCATCTGCTTGGGGTTCAGCCACTTCGACAGGTCGTCCTTGATGACGCCGTGCTGCAGGAAGGTGAACTTCCACTTCGGCTGGACGTGCTGGAGGATCGCCGGCGGCCGCTGCACGGGCGCGTCGATGTGCGAGGAGATGAGGTGGGCGGCGTTGATCATCAACAGCTTCCACCGCAGCGAGCCGTGGGCGACGAGGTGCGAGCCGTAGCCGTCGGCCTGCAGCCGTTTCCAGTCCGGCGTGTCCTTCTCGAGGGCGAACCACGCGTTGACGTCGGGCCGGTTGTCTCGCAGCCAGCGGTAGAGGATCTCGCCCGAGTCGTTGGCGTCGTGGATGCGGTCCATCAGCACCCAGGCATCCGTGAACTGCTTGCGCGCCGGCCCGCGCGCGGCGAGCACGCGCACCGGGTCGACCTTGAGGCGGGCGAGCGCCTCCTTGCGCCGGCGGCCGGGGCGGCGGAAGCGGTTGGCGATGGCGCGGGCGCCCAGGGCCCGCGTGCGCACGCCCGTCCAGCCGCCGAGCAGCTCGACGCGGGCGCCGTCGAGGCGCACCTCGAGGGTGCCGCGGGCGTCGACCCACAGGATCCGCTCCCACATCAGGGTGTCGCCGAAGAAGTCGATGGCCCGCACCTTGGCGAAGACCGGCGGGGTGGCTCGGCCGCGCAGCGTCACCTTCTCGGCGGGCGGCTCGCCGATGTAGCGGTAGAGCACGCGGACGAGCTTCTTCGTGCGGTCGAACTGGTCGATGACGGCATACGGCGTGTGCCACGACGTGCCGCGGAGGCCGTGCAGCAGGATGTCGCGCCAGTGCGGCTGCAGCTTGCGGATCGAGAACGAGTCGACGACGTCGGGCGAGAGCAGCTCGGCGATCTCGCCGAGGGTCGCGCGGAACGACGCGGCCAGCTCGCCCTCGATCGCCGACGCGGAATTGGCCATCGCGTCCTCCGACGAGAAGTACCACGACAGCTCGTAGAGCATCACGTGCTGGACCCACATCGGGATCTCGCCGGACTGCTCGCGCGCGTGGTGCAGCAGCGCGAGGTAGCCCTCGCGCGGCACCGTCGAGTAGCGCCCGACCGCGGAGATGCCGGTCTGCAGCGTCGAGCTCTGGTCGGCGCGCTTGCGGTAGAAGTACTTCGCCGACCCGACGAAGCCGGTCTGCCGGCTCGGGGCGCGCAGGAGGTAACGCACGGCGAAGTCGCCGTCCTCGAAGTTCGGCCGCAGCCCCGCATTGAAGCGCAGGTCGCCGATGACCTCGCGGCGCATGATCGAGGTCGTCGAGCTGCCGGGGATGAACGAGGTGGCGACGTCGAGGTCGACGAGCCGGTCGTCGGTGTACATCTTCCAGCGCGGGTGCTTGCCCAGCTCGCCGGTGCCCTCGTGGCGCAGCACGACGTTCGCGGAGAGGAACTGCACCTCGGGGTGCGCCGCCACGAAGGCGGCCATCGAGGAGAGGAAGCCCTCGTTGACGGTGTCGTCCGGGTCGATGAAGGTGACCCACTCCCCCGTTGCGCGCTCGAGGCCGGCGTTGCGGGCGGCGGCCTGGCCGGCGTTCTCCTGGTGGAGCACGACGACCTCGCAGGCGGCCCGGGCGGCCCACGCCTCGAGCACCTCGCGCGAGTCGTCGGTGGAGCCGTCGTCGACGAGCACGACCTGCAGCCGGGAGAGGTCGAAGGTCTGCGCCTCGATGGAGTCGACGTACTCCGCGAGGTAGCGGGAGACGTTGTAGACCGCCGAGACGATCGAGAAGAGCGGGCGGCCCCCGTCCGGCGTCGTCACGGTGTCGGGGGTCGCCTCGGTCATCTCTGGTGCCTTTCCCGCACGGGGCACCCACGTGAGTCCCGTGCTGCGTGGTTGTGGTCTGCGGCGGACTCGCGTCCGACTGTCGCACCGCGCCACTGTCGCTCGAGGGCGTATGCCGGACTCATCCTAACCGGGAGCGCCCGCCCTCCCCGTGGGGCCGGGCGGGCGCGCGTCGGGTCAGTTGCCGAGGTAGGGCGAGACGACGACCTCGACCCGCTGGAACTCCTTGACGTCGGAGTAGCCGGTCGTCGCCATGGCGCGCCGCAGCGCGCCGATGACGTTCGTCGTGCCGTCGGCCTGGCGGCCCGGCCCGAAGAGGATCTCCTCGATGGAGGACTGCGCGCCGAGCGCGATGCGCTCGCCGCGGGGCAGCTCGGAGTGGTGTGCCTCGGGGCCCCAGTGGTAGCCGCGCCCCGGGGCGTCGGTGGCGCGGGCGAGGGCCGCGCCGAGCATGACGGCGTCGGCGCCGCACGCGACGGCCTTGACGATGTCGCCGGAGGTGCCGACGCCGCCGTCGGCGATGACGTGCACGTAGCGGCCGCCGGACTCGTCGAGGTAGTCGCGGCGGGCCGCGGCGACGTCGGCCACGGCGGAGGCCATCGGGGCGTGGATGCCGAGCGCGGTGCGCGTCGTGTGCGCGGCGCCGCCGCCGAAGCCGACGAGCACGCCGGCCGCGCCGGTGCGCATGAGGTGCAGGGCTGCCGTGTAGGAGGCGGCGCCACCGACGATGACCGGCACGTCGAGCTCGTAGATGAAGCGCTTGAGGTTGAGCGGCTCCGCGCGACCCGAGACGTGCTCGGCCGACACGGTGGTGCCGCGGATGACGAAGAGGTCGACCCCGGCGTCGACGACGGTCTTCCAGTGCTGCTGGGTGCGCTGGGGCGAGAGGGCGCCGGCCACCGGCACCCCGGCGTCACGCAGCTGGCGCAGCCGCTCGGTGATGAGCTCGGGCTTGATCGGCTCGGCGTAGATCTGCTGCATGCGCGCGGTCGCCGCGTCGGCGCCGATCTCGGCGATCTCGGCGAGCTGCGCGGTCGGGTCCTCGTAGCGCGTCCAGAGGCCCTCGAGGTCGAGCACCGGCAGGGCGCCGAGCTTGCCGAGCGTGATCGCGGTCTCCGGCGAGACGACCGAGTCCATCGGCGCCGCCATGACGGGGATGTCGAAGTGGTAGGCGTCGATCTGCCACGAGACCGAGACCTCCTCGGGGTCGCGCGTGCGCCGCGAGGGCACGACGGCGATGTCGTCGAAGGAGTAGGCGCGCCGTCCGCGCTTGCCTCGGCCAATCTCGATCTCGGTCACCGGCCGATCCTACCGACCCGGCCCCGGGCGCACGTATGCCGTCCCGCGGGGCCCGCGGGACGGCATCCGTGCTCGGTGTGCTGGGTCGGGCAGGTCAGCCGACGGTGTAGTTGGGGGCCTCGACCATGCCCTGGATGTCGTGCGGGTGGCTCTCCTTGAGCGACGCCGAGGTGATGCGCACGAACTGGCCCTTCTCCTGCAGCTCGGTCACGGTGCGCGCCCCGACGTAGAACATCGACTGGCGCAGGCCGCCGAGCATCTGGTGGGCGACGGCCGACAGCGGCCCGCGGTAGGCCACCCGGCCCTCGATGCCCTCGGGCACGATCTTGTCGTCGGACTCGACCTCGGCCTGGAAGTAGCGGTCCTTGGAGTAGGACTTCTTGCCACGGCTGCTCATCGCGCCGAGCGAGCCCATGCCGCGGTAGCTCTTGAACTGCTTGCCGTTGACGAAGATCAGCTCGCCCGGGCTCTCCTCGCAGCCGGCGAGGAGCGAGCCGACCATGACCGAGTCGGCTCCCGCGACGATCGCCTTGGCGATGTCGCCGGAGTACTGCAGGCCGCCGTCGGCGATGACCGGCACCCCGGCCGGCTTGCAGGCCTGCGCGGCGGCGTGGACGGCGGTCACCTGCGGCGCGCCGACGCCCGTGACGATGCGGGTCGTGCAGATCGAGCCCGGGCCCACGCCGACCTTGACGGCGTCGGCGCCGGCGTCGACGAACGCCTGCGCGCCCTCGCGCGTCGCGACGTTGCCGCCGATGACCTGCACGTGGCGGGTGGCGGGGTCGCTCTTGAGGCGCTGCACCATCTCGATGAGCAGGCGCACGTGGCCGTGGGCGGTGTCGGCTACGAGCACGTCGACGCCGGCCTCGATGAGGGTCGTCGCGCGCTCCCACGAGTCGCCGAAGTAGCCGATGGCCGCGCCGACCATGAGCCGGCCGTCGGCGTCGTTGCTCGCGTCGGGGAACTGCTCGCCCTTGACGAAGTCCTTGACGGTGATGAGGCCCGCGAGGTGGCCCTCGGCGTCGACGATCGGCAGGCGCTCGCGCTTGTGCTGGCGCAGCAGGGCCGTCGCCTCGTCGCGGCTGATGCCGACCGGGCCGGTGATGAGCGGCATCGGCGTCATGACGTCGCGCACGAGCGTCGTGGCCCAGTCGGCGACGGGCGTGAAGCGCAGGTCGCGGTTCGTCACCATGCCGATGAGCTTCTTGTCCTCGCCGATGACCGGCAGGCCCGAGACGCGGTACTCGCCGCAGATCGTGTCGAGCTCCTCGAGCGTGCGGTCCGGGCCGATGGTGATCGGGTTGGAGATCATCCCGGTCTGGGTCCGCTTCACGAGGTCGACCTGGTAGGCCTGGTCGGCGATCGAGAGGTTGCGGTGGAGCACGCCCAGTCCACCCTGGCGGGCCATCGCGATGGCCATCCGGGCCTCGGTCACGGTGTCCATCGCCGCCGAGATGAGGGGCGAACGGATCGACAGCTCGCGCGTCAGCCGCGTCGTCGTGTCGATGTCGTTCGGCGCGAGGTCGCTGTAGCCCGGGAGGAGCAGGACGTCGTCGTACGTCAGCCCCATCGTGGCGAAAGCAGCAGGCACGTCAGACGATCCGAGGCTCATCCGCCGATTCTACGGTCTCGCGCACGAGGCTCCGAACCCGCGTCACGAGCTGGTCGCACCCGGCCGCGCGTGGGTGGATCCCGACGAGCCGCCGGGGCCGGTCGGGTGCCCGGGCTCGGCCGGCTTGGCCGGCTTCTCGGGCTCGGTGGGCTTGGTGGGCTTGGCCGGCTTCTCGGGCTCGGTGGGCTTGGTGGGCTTGGCCGGCTTCTCGGGCTCGGTCGGCTTGGCCGGTTTCTCGGCCGGCCTCGGCTTCTCCGGAGTGGCCGGCTCGGCAGGCACTCCTGGCACGGCCCGCCGCGTGGCCTCGCCCGGCTCACTCGGCCCCCCGGACGTCCCAGGCTCCCCCGACCCCGGCTTCTCCGGCTTGGCGGGCTTGGCGGGCTTGGCGGGCTTCTCCGGCTTGGCGGGTTTGGCGGGCTTCTCCGGCTTCCCCGGCCTGGCGGGCTTCTCCGGCTTGGAGGGCTTGTCCCCCTTGGCGGGTTTCTCCGCCTTGGCGAGCTTCTCCGGCTCGGCCGCGACGCCGGGCAGCCGGTGCGGCGGCGCCTCGGGCGTGACGGCGAGCGTCGCACCCGGCACGGGGACGAGGACGACGGGCGATCCAGGCCCGGCGTCGACCAGGAGGCGGCCGCCCTGCTGCTCGACGGGGGCCGTCGGCCGCGTGTCGGCGCCCGCTCCGGCGCCGGTGCCGGCGGCATCCGGGCCGGGGCGCGCACCCCGTTCGGAGGGCTCGTGGGGCCGGCCGACCGGGCTGTGCTCGACCCGGTCGAGCACGGCGTCGGGCAGACCCACCGCGGCGGCCACGCCCGCGCCCGAGGCGCCGACCGCGAGCGCGGCGAACGCCCCGAGGTAGCGGTGGTGCCGGCGCCCGATGCGGCGCCGCGGCGAGCGTCCCGGCAGCGGTGCGTCCGCGTGGCCGGCGAGCGCGGAGAGCAGCTGCGCGACCGGCTCCGCGCCCGCGTCGAACCGACCGGCGAGCCGGTCGAGGAGGAGGTCGTCGGCGACGAGGTCGCTCATCGGCGTGGGGTCGCTCATGCCACGTCACCTGCCCCGGCCTGCGCGAGGAGGGTCCGCAGCTTGGCGAGCGCCCGGTGCTGCGCCACCCGCACCGCGCCCGTCGTCATGCCGAGGGCTGCCGCCGTCTCGTCGGTCGACATGCCCACGGCGACCCGCAGGGTGAGGATCTCGCGCTGCTGCGCGGGGAGCGTCTGCATGAGCGCGAGCGCGGTCGATACGTCGTCGCGCAGGACGGCGACCGACTCGGGCGTCGGCCCGTCGTCGGTGGCGTCCGGCACCTCGGCCACCGGGGTCGGGGCGCGCATGGCCGAGCGCTGCGCGTCGGCGAGCTTGCGGGCGGTGATCGTGTAGACGAAGGCCTCGAAGGGCACGCCGCGCTCCTCGTAGGTCGGCAGGGCGGTGACGAGCGCCATGCACACCTCCTGGGCGACGTCCTGGGCCGTGTCCTCGGCGCCGAAGCGACCGAGGCGGACGCGCGCGTACCGCACGGCCATCTCGCGCACGCGGGCCAGCAGCAGGTCGCGCGCGTCCGGGTCCCGGACGGCGCACCTCGCCAGCTCGCGCAGCGGGGGTGCGTCCACCCGCCCCATCGCGTCCCGGGCGCCCGGCGTTACGCCGCCGCGCCCCGGCTCCTCGTGCGCCATCCGTGCCGATCCCCCGAAGCTCTCTCGTCGCTCGTGCGCGTCCGTGCCCGACCGTGTCCGCCCGGGGTCGTCCCCGTCGGCGAGGGCCCATGCTAGTGGCGCGCCGCCGCCCGGGGGTGGCGGACGAGGTGCCCGACGAGGGGCCGCCGATGTGACGAGCGGCCACACCTCCGGCGACCGGCCCGGGCAGGGGCACCTGACGCCGACCATCCCAAGGGCAGGCCAAGTCTTGAACAAGTCTTGAACCACGTGACCTTTATCCCGGGTCGAGCACCCGGTTAGCGTCGATCTGCGCCCCTTCGGACCTCTGGTCCGGTGGTGGCCGACACGACCTGGCGGCTGCGCCGCCCGACGCGAGAGACGAGTTCATGGCCGAGATCACCCGCTTGCCCGGACCGGTAGCCGACCTCTGGGACTGGCAGCTGGACGGGGCCTGCCGCGGCGTCAGCCCCGAGGTCTTCTTCCACCCGGAGGGCGAGCGCGGCCCGCGCCGGCGCAACCGCGACGCGCAGGCCAAGGCCGTCTGCGCGGCCTGCCCCGTCCTGACGCAGTGCCGGTCCCACGCCCTCGAGGTGCGCGAGCCCTACGGCGTCTGGGGTGGCCTGACCGAGAGCGAGCGCGAGGTGCTGCACGGCGGCATCCAGGAAGCCTCCTGACGCCGCGCCACCAGCACCCCACCGGGCCGGCGCGCACCGCCGACGCACGAAGGGCCGCTCCCCCACGGGGAGCGGCCCTTCGTCAGCTCGGGCGCCGGTCACGGCGCCTGTCGCCGCCGGCGCTCACGCGCCGGGAGGTGCGATCCGGCTCAGTGGCCGTGACCGTGCCCGTGGCCGCCGGCCTCGGACTCCTCCTCCGGCTTGTCGACGACGAGCGTGTCGGTCGTGAGGATCATCGACGCGATCGACTCGGCGTTGCGCAGCGCGGAGCGCGTCACCTTGACCGGGTCGATGACACCGGCGGCGATGAGGTCGCCGTACTCGCCGGTGGCCGCGTTGAGGCCCTGGCCGAGCGGCAGCTCGGCGACCTTCGAGGTGACGACGTAGCCCTGCAGGCCCGCGTTCTCGGCGATCCAGCGGAGCGGCTCGGCGACGGCCTTGCGCACGATGCTCGCGCCCGTCGCCTCGTCGCCGGTCAGCTCGAGGGCGTCGATGGCCGAGGCGGCGTGGATGAGGGCGGTGCCGCCACCGGCGACGATGCCCTCCTCGATGGCAGCGCGCGTCGCGGAGATGGCGTCCTCGATGCGGTGCTTCTTCTCCTTGAGCTCGACCTCGGTGTGGGCACCCACCTTGATGACGCAGACGCCACCGGCGAGCTTGGCGAGGCGCTCCTGGAGCTTCTCGCGGTCCCAGTCGGAGTCGGTGCGCTCGATCTCGGCCTTGATCTGGTTGACGCGGCCGGTCACCTCGGACTGCTCGCCGGCGCCGTCGATGATCGTCGTGTCGTCCTTGGTGAGCACGACTCGGCGGGCCTGGCCGAGCACCGTGAGGTCGGCCTGGTCGAGGCTGAGCCCGACCTCGGGCGCGATGACCTGCCCACCGGTGAGCACGGCGATGTCCTGGAGCATCGCCTTGCGGCGGTCGCCGAAGCCCGGGGCCTTGACGGCGGCGACGTTGAACGTGCCGCGGATCTTGTTGACGACGAGCGTCGAGAGGGCCTCGCCGTCGACGTCCTCGGCGATGATGAGCAGCGGCTTGCCCGACTGCACGACCTTCTCGAGGACCGGGAGCACCTCGGCGACGGCCGAGATCTTGCCCTGGTTGATGAGGATGTAGGCGTCCTCGAGGACGGTCTCCATGCGCTCGGTGTCGGTGACGAAGTAGGCCGAGAGGTAGCCCTTGTCGAACTGCATGCCCTCGGTGAACTCGAGCTCGGTCGCCGTCGTCGAGGACTCCTCGACGGTGATGACGCCGTCCTTGCCGACCTTGTCGAACGCCTCGCCGATGAGGCCACCGAGGGTGGCGTCCTGGGCGGAGAGCGTCGCGACCGAGGCGATCTCGTCCTTGCCGTCGACCTCGCGGGCGTTCTCGAGCAGGCGGTCGTTGACCGCGGTGACGGCCTTGTCCATGCCGCGCTTGAGCGCGGCCGGGGCGGCGCCGGCGGCGACGTTGCGCAGGCCCTCCTTGACCATGGCCTGGGCGAGGACCGTGGCGGTCGTCGTGCCGTCACCGGCGACGTCGTTCGTCTTGGTCGCGACCTCCTTGGCGAGCTGGGCGCCGAGGTTCTCGTAGGGGTCCTCAAGCTCGATCTCACGGGCGATGGTGACGCCGTCGTTCGTGATCGTGGGGGCGCCCCACTTCTTGTCGATGACGACGTTGCGGCCCTTGGGGCCGAGCGTCACCTTGACGGCGTTGGCGAGCGCGTTGACGCCGCGCTCGAGCGACTTGCGGGCGGAGTCGTCGAACTCCAGCTGCTTGGCCATGATGTTCCTTTGGCTCGGGTTGCGTTGTGGTTCTTGGTCTTCCGGGCAGGACCCGGGTCAAACGAGACGCACCCCGGCGAGGCCCCAGCGGGGCTCACCGGGGTGCGTTCACGGCATACGGCTGGGTCAGCCGACGATCGCGAGGACGTCGCGCGCGGAGAGGATGAGGTACTCCTCGCCGCCGTACTTGACCTCGGTGCCGCCGTACTTGCTGTAGATGACCTTGTCGCCGACCTTGACGTCGAGCGGCACGCGCTCCGAGCCGTTCTCGTTGAAGCGGCCGGGACCGACGGCGAGGACCTCGCCCTCCTGGGGCTTCTCCTTGGCCGTGTCCGGGATGACGAGGCCGGACGCGGTGGTCTGCTCGGCCTCGAGGGACTTGACGACGATGCGGTCTTCGAGCGGCTTGATGGAAACCGACACGGTGGTGACCTTCCCTTCGGGACAGTCGGAATGGAACTACGGACTGGGGCTCTTCGAGGCTGGCCGCCGTCGCGGGGGTCGACCGCCCTCGAGGAGGGCGCTGGCACTTTCGGTACGAGAGTGCCAACACGAGCAAATCTAGGTTTGCCGTTAGCACTCGGTCAAGTCGAGTGCCAATACTCGTCCCCAGCGCGAGGCTGCGAGGATGGCGTCATGGACGCCGCGATGGTCGACCGCCTGTCCGCGGGCGAGGGATGGGCCCTGCTCCAGTCGCTGCCGCCCTACGACGAGGCGGCCTCGCTCCGGCTGCAGGGACGGCTCCGCGAGGCCGGCTTCGCCGCCGACCTCGTGGCCGCAGCCCTCACGCAGTCGCGCCTGCGGGCGCGCGCCACCGACAAGTTCGGCGAGTTCGCCGCCGGCATGCTCTTCACCCCCGACGGCCTCGAGCAGGCCACCCGCCTGCCCGTCGCGGCCCGCCACGCGCACCGGTACGCCGCCGCCGGCATCCGTGAGGTCCACGACCTCGGGTGCGGGGTCGGCTCCGACGCCATGGCGCTCGCCGGCCTCGACCTCACCGTCCACGCGGTCGACGCCGACGACGTGACCGCGCGCGTCGCGGCCGTCAACCTGCGGCACTGGCCCTCCGCCCGCGTCACCCACGGGCTCGCAGAGGACGTACGCCTCCCCGACGGCGCGGGGTCCAGCCAGCTCGGGCTGTGGCTCGACCCCGCCCGCCGCGTGAGCGGGGTGGCCGACATCAGCGGCCGCACGAAGCGCGTCTTCTCCCTCGACGCGATCTCCCCGTCGTGGCAGCAGGTGCAGGCCTTCGCCGCCCGGGTGCCGGCCACCGGGGCCAAGCTCTCCCCCGCCTTCCCGCACCGCGCGCTGCCGCCGGGCACCGAGGCGCAGTGGACCTCGTGGAACGGCGAGGTCCTCGAGTGCGCGGTCTGGTGGGGGCCGCTCGCGACGACGCCGGGACGCACGGCCGCGGTCGCGACCGAGGCGTCGACCCAGCTCGTGACCGAGGCCGACGCCGAGGAGGGCACGCGCCGGCCGCCCCTCGGCTCGGTCACCGAGGTGGGCGAGTGGCTCTACGAGCCCGACCGGGCCGTCATCCGGGCCGGGCTCACCGGGGCCCTCGTCGGTGCCGTCGAGGGCGCGGAGCTCGCGGGAGGCGTCGGCTACGTGAGCAGCCGAGCGGCGCACGAGGTCGCGTGGGCCCGGCGCTACCGCGTGATCGAGGCCATGCCGCTCTCGACGAAGCACCTCGCCCGGTGGCTGCGCGACCACGGCCACGACCGCGTGACGATCAAGAAGCGCGGCGTCACCCTCGACGCCGACCAGCTGCGCCGGCAGCTGAAGATGACCGGGAGGGGCCGGGGCGGCTCCGAGGCGACCCTCGTGCTGACCCGGGTCGGCGGCGGCCAGGTCGCCCTCGTCGTCGCTGCCGCCTGAGGCCGGTCACCTGGTCCCGGTCCGGTGATCCGTGCCCGGTCCGGCGATCTTCCACCGGACCGAGGCCACTCCGCCGGACCGAGCACGCTCCACCGGCCGGGGTCAGGCCCGGCGGTAGCGCTCGTGGAGCGCGATCCACGTCTCGTCCCAGTCGGGCAGGGCGGCGCCGGCGAGGTCGGCCTCGAGGCGGCGCACGTAGGTGTCCCAGCCCGCGGCATACCCCGCTGCCTGCCCGGCGCCGAGGCGCTCGTGCCGCAGCCGCAGCCGCGCCCCGTCGCCCTCGGCACCGACCTCCACCGTCACGAGGGTCACCGCGCCGCCGACGGGCCACTCCCAGACGAGGCGGGTGGGCCGCTCGCACGAGACGACCCGGCACGACGGGGTGTCGGCGTCGTCGAAGTGGATCGTGAAGGCGCCCCCGGGGCGCAGGTCTCCGGTCACCGGCGCGAACCACCGCGCCAGCCGCTCGGGTTCGGTGCAGGCCGACCACAGGTCGTCGGGCGAGGTCGCGTAACGGCGGTCGAAGACCGCGGCCACCCCCTCGCCGTCGCGCTCGATGCGGCCCAGCACCTCGGTCAGCTCGCTCATGCCTGCTCCTGTCGCCTGGCCCGCGCGCCGCGGGCGATCTCGGTGTCGAGGGCGTCGAGGCGCTGCCCCCAGAACATGCGGACGTCGCGGCACCACTGCTCGAGCTCGTCGAGCGCGGCCGGCGCGAGGCGGTAGACGCGCTGGCGCCCCCGCTCCTGCGCCTCGACGACCCCGGCCTCCCGCAGCACCCGCAGGTGCCGCGAGATGCCGGGCCGGGACGCGTCGAACCGCGCCGCGACCTCGCCGGCCGTCAGCTCCCCGCTCGCGAGGTGCTCGACGATGCTCCGCCGGGTGGGGTCGGCCAACGCCTCCCAGGTGCCGTTCATCCCAGAAGCGTAACTCGCACGTTACGTAACGAGCAAGGTACGCGTCGGCGCGGCACCCGCTGCCGCGGCAGGGCCGTCGCTCAGAGCGCGGCGTCCGGCTGGGCCCCGACCCAGTGCACCGCGGCCGCACCGGCCACGTTGGCGGCCTCGAGCGCGCCCCGGCGGTCCGCACCGGTCGCGAGGGCCGCTGCGAGCGCGCCGCAGAAGGCGTCACCGGCACCCACGGTGTCGCCGAGGTCGCGCTTCGCCACGGGTATGCCGTCGACGCCGTCGAGCCCCCAGCGGGCCCCGGCCGCCCCGAAGGTCACGAGCAGCGACCCCGGCACGAGGTCGGAGTCGGCGAGCTCGCGCATCTCCGACTCGTTGACCACCACGGGGTCGGCGAGCGCGACCACGTCGGGAGGGAGCACGGCATACGGGGCGAGGTTGACGACGACGGTGGCTCCCGCTGCGGCGGCGGCGCGGCAGGCGGCCGCCACCGTGTCGAGGTGGACCTCGAGCGAGCAGAGCAGCACATCGCCCGTGCCGAGCCGCCCGGCGGCCGCCACGAGCGACTCGTCGCGCTCACCGTTCGCCCCCGCCACGACGATGATGGCGTTCTCGCCCTCCTCGTCGACGGTGATGTAGGCGGTGCCCGTGGGGGCGCCCGGGCTCGTGGACACGTCGGAGGTGTCGATGCCGAGCCGCCGGAGCCGCTCGACGTAGGCGCGCCCGGGCCCGTCGTCGCCGACGCGCGCGAGCATCGCGACGTCGGCCCCCGCCCGGGCGGCGGCCGCGGCCTGGTTGCCGCCCTTCCCGCCGGCGAACCGGCCGCCGTCCTCGCCGAGCAGCGTCTCGCCGGGCAGCGGGTGCCGCTCGACGAGGGTGACGACGTCGACGTTGAGCGAGCCGAGCACGGCGACGCGCCCCATCAGGACCGCTCCCCCGCGCCGAGGAGCGTGTCGGCCCAGAGCCGCGCGTAGCGCTCCCCGTCGACCTCGAGGGCGACCTCGATGCGCACCGGGGCCTCGCCGTGCGGGTCGTGCGCCATGTCTCCGGTCCAGTCCCGCCGGTCGACGATGGTGCGTCCGCGCGACCACGCGCCGGCCAGCTCGACGCGGAGCGGCAGGCTCTGCGTCGTCAGGCCCTCGGGGGCGAGCACGGCGCAGACGGCGCCGGCGTCGCCGATGGTCGACGCCTCGCGGGCGAAGCGCTCGTGCTGGAACTCGAGCAGGCGCCCGCCCAGCTCGGCCGGGCCGCGTCCTCCGACGGCGACGAGCTCGGCGGCGAGCGCCCGGTCGACGACCGGCTCGTAGAAGACGTCGAGGCCGTACATCGTCACCGCGATGCCGAGGTCGGCGGCGGCGTCGAGCACGATGGCCGCGGCCTCCGGGTCGTGGAAGACGTTGAACTCCGCCGACGCCGTCGCGTTGCCGACGTTCGCCGCCCCGCCCATGAAGATGATGCGTGAGATGCCCTGCGCCACATCGGGATACGTGCGCAGCAGCAGCGCGATGTTCGTCAGCGGCGCCAGCGGCACGAGGGTGACGGGCCGGCCCGCCCGCGCCGCCTCGCGACAGACGTCGCGGAGCAGCTCGACGGCGTGTCGCGGGTCGGGGTCGTGGGCGGCCGGCCCCCAGCCGAGCTCGCCCATGCCGTCCTCGCCGTGCACGTGCCGGGCGTCGACCGGTCGCTCGAGGAGGGGGCGGTCGGCGCCGCGCGCGACCGGCACGTCCGCCCGCCCGGCCGTCTCGAGCACGAGCAGGGTGTTGCGCACGACGTCGTCGACGGGGGCGTTGCCACCGACGCAGGTCACGGCGCGCAGGTCGAGGCCCGGGTGCAGCGCGGCGAGCAGGAGCGCGCACGCGTCGTCGACGCCGGTGTCGACGTCGAGCACGACGGGCACCGGACGCAGCGGCGGGCCGTCGGTGGCCTTCGGTGCGGGGGCCGGTGCGGGGCTGGGTGCGGGGGTGGAGGCTGCGATCGGGTCGGTCGTCACAGCGGGCACGGTACCGGGCGGTCGCGCCCAGCCGCCCGGGATACGCTCGAGCGATGCGTGTGCAGCCCCGTCGACGCCGTCCCCCGACCCGCCTCCGGCTCGTGACCCTCGTCGCCGCCACGGCTCTCACCGCCGCCTGCTCGTCCGCGCCGTCACCGGGCGGCGCCACCGGTGCGGCCTCCGGCTGGGCCGGCACCAGCGCGGGCCCGACGACGCCGGCCTCGTCGGGGCCGAGCTCGGTGCCGACGTCGGTGCCGACATCGGTGCCGACGTCGTCGGACAGCGCGAGCAGCACCCCGACGGGGAACGCCACGGGCACGCCCACGGGCACCCCCACAGGGTCGACCCCGACCTCGTGCGCGCCCGCGATCGTGGCCCGCATGGACGCCGGCGAGCGGGCCGGTCAGCTGCTCATGGTCGGGCTCGACGCCGGCGCGAGCCGCACCAGCCTCGACGCCCTCGTCGCGAGACGCCACCTCGGCGGCGTCATCCTCCTCGGCGGCTGGGGCGACGGGGTCGACCGGGTGCGCGCCACGACCCGGCACCTGGCCTCGCTCGCGTCGGCGAAGGACACGGCCGGTCTCGGCATGCTCCTGGCCGTCGACCAGGAGGGCGGCGCCGTGCAGCAGCTGCGCGGCGACGGCTTCAGCCGGATGCCGTCCGCCACCGCCCAGGGCCAGGGGTCGGCCACCGCGCTCACCGCGGACGCCACTCGCTGGGCGGGGCAGCTGCGGGCGGCGGGCGTCAACGTCAACCTCGCCCCCGTCGCCGACACCGTCCCCGCGTCCCTCGGGCGGGCCAACGGCCCGATCGGGCAGTACGACCGCCAGTTCTCGAGCGACCCCGAGCGGGTGGCCCGGATGGTCGGGGCCTTCGTCGCCGGCATGCGGGCCGGCGGGATCGCCTCGACCGTCAAGCACTTCCCCGGCATCGGCCGGGTCACCGGCAACACCGACGTCACGGCCAGCGGCATCACCGACCGCCGAACGACGGTCGACGACCCCTACCTCGAACCCTTCCGCACCGGCATCCAGGACGGCGTCGAGCTCGTCATGGTCGGCTCGGCCGTCTACAGCCGCATCGACCCGGGCACGAACGCCCCCTTCTCGCGGGCGATCGTCACCGACCTCCTGCGCGACCGGCTCTCCTACGACGGGGTCGTCATCACCGACGACGTCGGCGCCGCGAAGGCCGTGGCGGACGTGCCCGTGGGCCAGCGCGCCACGCGCTTCATCGCGGCCGGTGGCGACATCACGCTCACGGCGCGCCCCAGCACCGTCCCGACGATGCACGAGGCCATCACCGAGAAGATGGCGGCCGACCCGGCCTTCGCCGCGAAGGTCGAGGCCGCCACGACCCGGGTCGTCGACCTCAAGCTGCGGATGGGCCTCGCCCGCTGCTCCTAGGCCTGCACGAGGGTGACCGGCATGGACGAGTCCGTCGGGAGCCCGAGGTCGCTCGGCTCGCGGCCCTTGGCGACCATCTGCGCGCCGAGCGCGGCGACCATGGCGCCGTTGTCGGTGCACAGCCCGGGCCGCGGCACGCGCAGGGTGACGCCGGCCTTGGCGCAACGCTCCTCGGCGAGCGCCCGCAGGCGCGAGTTCGCCGCGACCCCACCGCCGATGAGGAGGTGGTCGACGTCGTGCTCCTTGCACGCGAGCAGGGCCTTGCGGGTCAGCACGTCGACGACGGCCTCCTGGAAGCTCGCGGCGACGTCGGCGACGGGCACGCTCTCGCCGGCCCGCTGCCGCGTCTCGACCCAGCGCGCCACGGCCGTCTTGAGCCCCGAGAACGAGAAGTCGAACCGGTGTCGCTCCATGTCGCGACCCGTCGTCAGGCCGCGCGGGAAGTCGATGGCGATCCGATTGCCCTCTCGCGCAGCACGATCCACGTGTGGCCCACCCGGAAAGGGCAGACCGAGCACACGGGCGACCTTGTCGAAGGCCTCCCCGGCGGCGTCGTCCATCGTCGCGCCGAGCGAGCGCACGTCGTTCGTCACGTCGGGCACGAGCAGCAGCGAGGAGTGGCCGCCCGACACGAGCATCGCCATCGTCGGCTCGGGCAGGGGACCGTGCTCGACGATGTCGACGGCGACGTGCGAGGCCAGGTGGTTGACGCCGTAGAGCGGCTTGCCGAGCGCCACGGCGAGCGCCTTGGCCGAGGCAACGCCGACGAGCAGCGCGCCGGCGAGTCCCGGGCCCGAGGTCACCGAGATCGCGTCGAGGTCGCGCAGCGCCACCCCGGCCTCGCGGCAGGCCCGCTCGATCGTCGGCACCATGGCCTCGAGGTGGGCCCGGCTCGCGACCTCCGGCACGACCCCGCCGAAGCGGGCGTGCTCCTCGACGCTGCTCGCGACCGTGTCGACGAGGAGCGTCTGGCCGTGCACGATGCCGACCCCGGTCTCGTCGCAGGACGTCTCGATGCCGAGGACGAGTGGCTCGTCGCTCATGCGTCTCCCTCCGTGACGTGGAGACGCAGCACGAGGGCGTCGACGTCTCCCGGTTGGTAGTAGCGGCGCCGCACCGAGACGACCTCGAAGCCGGCGCTCTCGTAGAGCCGGCGGGCGGCGGCGTTGTCGGCGCGCACCTCGAGCATGACGGCCTCGGCCCCGTGCCCGCGGGCCCGCCGCAGCAGCTCACCGAGCAGCACCCGACCGAGGCCGCGGCCGCGGTGGGCGGGCACCGTCGCGATGGTCATGACGTCGGCCACGTCGCCCGCGACGTCGAGGCCGGCATACCCGGCGATCGTGCCGTCGGGCGCCTGCGCCACGACGTAGTCGCGCCGGGGGCGACCGGCGAGCTCGGCCCACCACGTCGCCTCCGACCACGCGTCGTCGGCGAAGAGCAGCTGCTCGAGCCCGGCGAGGACGGCGAGGTCGGTCCACTCGAGCTCGCGCAGCGTCACGGCGGACCCGGGCGACACGGCGGACGCGGGCGCCGAGTCGACGCGGGGTCCCGGGGCGACGGTCATCCGAGCGTCGACTTCGCGCTCGGCGGGGCGGGCGCCGCGTCGGGCCGGCGCAGGTAGAGCGGCTCGAGGCCGTCGAAGCCCGCACCGGGGTCGACCTGCTGGAGCTCGACCCCGGCCTGGCGGGGTGTGGCCGCGAGCCGGCGCACGGCGAGGTCGGCGAGCGCCCCGGCGCCGACGTCGAGCGGGCCGACCCCGTGCGGGAGGCTGTCGGGGTAGAGGGAAGGGCCGCGACCTGCCGTGGGCAGCTCACGCAGGTCAGGGAGCAGGTCGGCCGCCCGCGCCACGAAGGGGTCGAGGGTGCGCACCGCGCCGTCGTCGTCGAGCGCGTAGGCGGCGGCGTAGACCTCCTTGCGGCGCGCGTCGGTGGCCACGAGGAGGTCGCCGCGCCGCCCGGAGCGCCACGCCTCGTGGGCGATCGCGTCGGGGCTCGTCAGGCCACGCACGGGCACCCCGAGCGCGAAGGCATACGTGCGGGCCGTGACGATGCCGACGCGCAGCCCCGTGAAGGGCCCGGGCCCGATGCCGGCGACGACGTCGGTGACGTCTCCCGGCTCGGCGCCCACCGTGTCGAGCACGGCCCGGATGCCGGGAGCGAGGTGCTCGGCGTGCGCACGGGCGTCGAGGGTCGTCTCCTCGGCGACCACCGAGCTGCCGTCGTGCAGGGCGACGGTGATGGCGGTCGTCGACGTGTCGATCGCGAGCAGGAGCACGCGGTCAGGCTATCCGAGGGACGGCGACGCCCCACCACCGCCGCCGACCGGCGCGACGGCTCAGAGGGGCGCGACCGCGTCGAGCACCGCGCCCCAGCGGGGGCCCACCCCGACGAGGCGCGCGGTGCGCACGTCCTCGCCCACGATCGTCAGCTCGAGACGCGACTCGCTCAGCTGCTCGGCGAGACCGGCGCCCCACTCGACGACGGTGACGCTCGCGTCGAGGTCGGCGTCGAGGTCGAGGTCGTCGAGCTCGATCGCGCTGCCGAGGCGGTAGGCGTCGACGTGCACGAGCGCGGGCCCGTCGACGAGCGAGGGGTGCACCCGGGCGATGACGAAGGTCGGTGAGGTGATCGGACCGCGCACGCCCAGACCCTCGGCGATGCCCTGGGTCAGCGTCGTCTTGCCCGCTCCGAGGTCGCCGGTCAGCACGAGCACGTCACCGCCGCGCAGCAGCGCCCCGAGCCTCCGGCCGAAGTCCTGCGTCTCGTCCGGCGTCGCCCACCTGACGACCCGCTCGACGCTCACGTCCCCGTCCTCCGCTCGGCAGCATCGCCCTTCCCGCCCTTCCCGGCCTTCGCGGACTTCGCGGGCTCGGAGTCGCCGGAGCCCCTGGCGCTCGTGCCGCGCCTCGCGCCCCGACCCGCGCGGGCGAGCTCGGCGGCCTCGCTCTCGAGGCGGCGCTGGCGACGGTTCTTCGCGACGTCGGTGACGACGCGGCGCACGCGCGGCTGGGTCGAGACCTCGATCTGCTCGGCCCGGGCCCGGGCCGACTGGTCGACGAGCTGCACGAGGTGCGCGTCGAGCAGCTCGGGGTGCTCGAGCATGATGACGTGCCCGGCGTCGTTGACGACGATGTGCTCCGCACCGGGGATGCCCTCGACGATGAGCTCGCTGTGCGCCGGCGGCGTGAGCACGTCGTCACGGCCGTTGAAGACGAGCACGACCGCGTGCCGGTACTCGAGCAGGGCCGGACGCTTGTCGAAGCCGTCGAAGGTCATCAGGTAGTCGTTGACGACGTCGAGCGGCGTGCCGAGGAGGATGTCGGAGGTGTAGCGCACGACCGAGCGCGGCACCGGTGAGGCGAACGAGTTCTGCTCGACGAGGAAGTGCTCGAGGTCCCGGGCCACCCGACGCATCCGGCCGAAGAGCTCGGGGCGGTGGCTGAGCGAGCCGAGCACCCCCGGCCCGAGGCGCTCGAGCATGAGCCGGCCCATCGTGGCGACGCGACCGCCGTTGGCGAGCATGAGCCCGCCCGCGCTCGTCGCGACGAACGCGGCACCGACCACCCGCTCCACGACGAGCACCGGGTCCAGCTCGCCGAGCGCGAGCATCGTCATGCCGCCCATCGAGTGCCCGACGAGCACGAGGTCGCCCTCGGGCACCACCTGCGCGACCACGGCGTGCAGGTCCTGGCCGAGCCGGTCGATCGTGTAGCTGTCGCGCGCGCCCCGGCCCGACTGGCCGTGGCCGCGCTGGTCCCAGCTGACGACGCGGTAGCCGGCCTCCTTGAGGGCCCGCCGCTGGTAGACCCAGCAGCGCAGGCTGAGGCAGTAGCCGTGCGTCAGCACGACGGTCGGCAGCTCGTCGGGCCGGCCGTGGCGCGTCGAGCCGTCGGCCGCCACGCGGGCGGCCCCGGGGTCGGGCAGGTCGATCTCCACGTGGAGCGCGACCCCGTCGTCGGTGAGCACGACACGCTCCTCGTCGGGCGTGATGTCGAGCAGCTCGGGGGTCTCGAGGGCGGCCATCGCCGCGCGGTGCTTGCCGGCGCGGTCGGCGGCGATGCCGGCAGCCACGCCGGCCGCGACCCCGAGGGTGGCGGCGGCGATGCCGATGACCGGGTTGCGCCGCGAGCTCATGCACCGGCCTTCGCGTCGGCGTCCGGCGCACCGAGGTGCAGCCGGGGCACGCGGGCGCCGAGCCGGGTGACGATCTCGTAGCTGATCGTGCCGGTCGCGTCGGCCCAGTCCTGGGCCGTGGGCTCGCCGGGCGCGCCGCCGAAGAGGGTGACCACGTCGCCGGCGCTCGCGCCCGACCCGGCACCGAGGTCGACGACGAACTGGTCCATGCAGACCCGGCCGGCGATCGTCGTGCGCCGGCCGTCGACGAGGAGCGGGCCGACGTTCGTCGCGTCGCGGGGCACGCCATCGGCATACCCGGCCGGCACGAGGCCGACCACGGTGTCGGTGGCGGGCACGTAGGCGTGCCCGTAGCTGACGCCCTGCCCGGCCGGCAGCCCCTTGACGAGGGCGAGGCGCGCCCGCAGGGTCATGACCGGCCGCAGCCCGAAGTCGTCGTCGAGCTGCGGCACGGGCGTGAGGCCGTACATCGCGATCCCGGGGCGCACGAGGTCGGCGTGCGCGGAGGGGTGCACGAGCGTGGCGGCGGAGTTCGCGAGGTGGCGCACCTCGGGCCGGCAGCCGGCCCGCTCCGCCTCGGCGACCGCCTCGAAGAAGCGCTCCTGCTGCGCGAGCACCGTCGGGTGCTCGGGCGAGTCGGCGTGCGCGAAGTGCGTCCAGATGCCGACGACCTGCACGGCGCCCTCGGCCTCGAGCGGCCGGGCGTGGCGCACGAGCGTGGTCCAGTCCTGCCCGTAGGCGCCGCCGCGGCCGAGGCCGGTGTCGACCTTGAGGTGCACGCGGGCCGTGCGGCCGAGCGAGCGGGCCGCCGCGGCGATCTCGTCGAGCACCCACGGTGCCGACGCCGAGAGGTCGATGTCACGCGCCACGGCCGCGGCGAAGTCGGTGCCCGGCACGCTCAGCCAGGTGAGCAGCCGGGCCGTGATGCCGGCATCGCGCAGCGCCACGGCCTCGGGCAGCTGGGCCACGCCGAGCCAGGTCGCGCCGGCCCGCAGCGCGGCGCGCGCGACCGGGAGCAGGCCGTGGCCGTAGGCGTCCGCCTTGACGACCGCCATGAACTCGGAGCCGGAGGCCCGCTCACGCAGGGTGCGCACGTTGGCCTCGAGGGCGGCGAGGTCGATCTCGGCCCAGACCGTGCGGCCGAGCGTGGCCGACTCGAGCGTGGCCGGCTCGTGCGGGGTCGGCACGGCCGGCTCGGTGGCGTCGGTCTCGCTCATCTGTGCAGTCTCGCAGGTCGTGAGGGTGGTCTCGGGGGCAGGGCGCGCCGACGGTCAGGCCGGCGCAGAGCGTCCTCGCGCGAGCAGGTCGCGCACCGTCGGACGGATGCCGTGGGCGACCGCGAGTGCCCGCAGCGGGCCGCCGTTCGACACCCGGTCGGCGGTGACGCCGTGCACGAGGGCGCCCAGCGCGGCCGCGTCGTGGGGCTCGAGGCCGGAGGCGAGCAGCGTGCCGACGATCCCGGTCAGCACGTCACCGGCACCGGCCGTCGCGAGCCACGGCGGCGCGTCGGCCTGCGAGCGCACCGCGTGGCCCTCGGTGACGACGAGGGTGGTGGCGCCCTTGAGCAGCACGGTCGCCCCGGTGAGCGCGGCGAGCCGGCGTGCGTGGCCGAGCGGGTCGGCCCTGACGTCGTCGGCCGTGACGGGACGACCCGCTGGCAGCTCGTCGGCGGCCGGGCTCGACGAGGCCGAGCCGGAGCCCCGCTGCCCGCCGGTGGTCCCGAGGCGGGTCAGCAGCCGGGCGAGCTCGCCGGCGTGCGGCGTCAGCACGGTCGGCGCCTCGCGCCGGCCCGCGACGAGCGCCAGGCCGCCCGCGTCGACGACGACGGGCAGCTCGCTCCCGAGCGCCGCGCGCGCGACGTCGAGCTGGGCGACCGCGTCGGCGTCGGTCGCCTCGGTGTCGAGCCCCGGACCGACGGCCCACGCCTGCACGCGGCCGTCGCCGACGACCGCCTCGGGCACGGCCTGGTGGACGAGCCCGACGGGCGTCGGGGTGGCGACGAGGCGGAGCATGCCCACCCCTGCCTCGGCCGCGGCGGTCGCGCCGAGCACCGCCGCGCCGGGGTAGGCCTCGCTGCCGGCGACGAGGCCGAGCACTCCGCGCGAGTACTTGTCGTCACCGCGGCCGGGCACCGGCCAGAGCGCGGCGACGTCGTCCCACTCGAGGCGCTCGACGGCGGCGGGCACCTCGTCGACCTCGATGCCGATGTCGACCACGGTGAGTCGTCCGGTGGCCGCCTCGCCCGCGGGCAGCAGGTGCACGGGCTTGGGGGTGCCGAAGGTGACCGTCTCGTCGGCCCACACGGCGTCGTCCTCACCGGACTCCCCCGCCGGGTCGAGCCCGCTCGCGAGGTCGACGGCGAGGACCCACGCGTCGTCGTCGACGGCGTCGACGAGCCGCGCCGCCTCGGGCCGCAGGCCGGGGCGTCCGCCGATGCCGACGATGCCGTCGAGCACGAGGTCGGCCTCGGCCACGACCTGGGCGAGCGCCTCGGGGCCCTCCGCGACGAGGTGGACCATGACCCCGGCACCGTCGGCGGCCTCGAGCCCTCCGGCGTGCACGCCGTCGCGACCGGCTGCCGGCAGGAGCACCACGGCGCAGGCGTACCCGGCCTCGGCGAGGTGGGCGACGGCATACAGGGTGTCGCCGCCGTTGTCGCCCGCACCCACGAGGCCGACGACCGTCGTGCCCCCGCTGTCGGTGAGGCGTGCGGTGGCCACGTCGGCGAGCCCGCGCGCGGCGCGCGCCATGAGCTCACCCTCGGGCAGCTCGGCCATGGCGGCCGCCTCGGCGGCTCGCACGGTCTCGACGGAGTGGGCGCGGATCATCAGCCCTCCGCGATGACGACGGCCGACGCCACCCCGGCGTCGTGCGACAGGGACAGGTGGAGCGAGTCGACACCGAGGTCGTTGGCACGGGCCTGCACGGTGCCCCCCATCTCGAGGAACGGGCGCCCGTCCTCGTTCGTGATGACGCGCGCGTCGGTCCAGTGCAGCCCGACCGGCGCGCCGAGCGCCTTGGCGAGCGCCTCCTTGGCAGCGAATCGCGCTGCGAGGGAGGCGATCCCGAGACCGCGCTCCTCGGGAGTGAAGAGGCGCTCGCGCAGCGCCGGCGTGCGCTCGAGCGTCTGCTCGAAGCGCGCGATGTCGACCACGTCGATGCCGACCCCGACGATCACGTCACTCGACCGTGACCGACTTGGCGAGGTTGCGCGGCTGGTCGACGTCGAGGCCCTTGGCCGTCGAGAGCCACAGCGCGAAGACCTGCAGCGGCACGACGGTCAGCAGCGGCGCGAGCAGCGGCGAGGTCGCGGGCACGCGGATGACCTCGTCGGCGAAGGGCACCACGGCCTCGTCGCCCTCCTCGGCGATGACGAGGGTGCGGGCGCCGCGCGCGCGGATCTCCTGGATGTTGCTGACGACCTTGCCGTGCAGGCCGTGCTCGCTCGTCGGCGAGGGCACCACGACGAAGACCGGCTGGCCGGGCTCGATGAGGGCGATGGGGCCGTGCTTCAGCTCGCCGGCGGCGAAGCCCTCGGCGTGGATGTAGGCGAGCTCCTTGAGCTTGAGCGCGCCCTCCATGGCGATCGGGTAGCCGACGTGGCGGCCGAGGAAGAGCACCGAGCGCGTGTCGGCCATGAAGCCCGCGATCTCCTTGACGCGGTCCATCTGGCCGAGCAGCGCCTCGATCTTCGCCGGGACCCCACCGAGCTCCTTCATCACCGACTGCGCGTCGTCGGCGAACGAGCCGCCACGCAGCTGGGCCAGGTAGAGGCCGAGCACGTAGCAGGCGGTGATCTGGGCGAGGAAGGCCTTCGTCGAGGCGACGGCGATCTCGGGGCCGGCGTGCGTGTAGAGCACCGCGTCGGACTCGCGCGGGATCGTCGAGCCGTGCGTGTTGCAGACCGACACCGTGAGGGCACCGAGCTCGCGGGCGTGCTTCACGGCCATCAGGGTGTCCATCGTCTCGCCCGACTGGCTGATCGACACGACGAGGGTCCGCCCGCCCACGATGGGGTCGCAGTAGCGGAACTCGTGCGCGAGGGCGACCTCGACGGGGATGCGCGTCCAGTGCTCGATGGCGTACTTGGCGACCATGCCGGCATACGCGGCGGTGCCGCAGGCGACGATGGTGATCCGGTCGACGGCCTTCAGCTGCTCCTCGGAGATGCTCATCTCGTCGAGCACGAGCCGGCCGTCGATGTCGGTGCGGCCGAGGAGCGTGTCGGCGACGGCGTGCGGCTGGTCGTGGATCTCCTTCTCCATGAAGGTCGCGAAGCCACCCTTCTCGGCGGCGGCGGCGTCCCACGTCACCTCGTACGCCGTGCCCTCGGCGGGCGTGCCGTCGAAGTTGACGACGCTGGCGCCGTCCGGGGTGATCGTGACGATCTGGTCCTGCGCGAGCTCGAGCGCGTGGCGGGTGTGGCCGATGAAGGCGGCGACGTCGGAGCCGAGGTAGTTCGCGTCGTCACCGAGGCCCACGACGAGGGGGCTGTTGCGCCGGGCACCGACGACGACGCCGGGCTGGTCGGCGTGGATCGCGAGGAGCGTGAAGGCACCCTCGAGGTCGGCCACGACCCGGCGCATCGCGGCGGTGAGGTCGCCCTCCGCCTCGTAGGCGCGGGCCACGAGGTGCGCGACGACCTCGGTGTCGGTCTCGCTCGTGAAGGTGACACCCTCGGCGAGCAGGCCCTGCTTGAGGGCGTGGAAGTTCTCGATGATGCCGTTGTGGATGAGGGCGAGCTTGCCGTCCTCGCCGCCGCGGTGCGGGTGCGCGTTCTGGTCGGTGGGCCCGCCGTGCGTGGCCCAGCGGGTGTGGCCGATGCCGGTCGTCGACGACGGCAGCGGGTCGGCCTCGAGCTCGGCCGTCAGGTTCGCGAGCTTGCCCGACTTCTTGCGGGTCTCGACGTGGTCGCCGTCGAGCAGCGCCACGCCGGCCGAGTCGTAGCCGCGGTACTCGAGGCGGGCGAGGCCCTCCATGACGACGTCGAGTGCCGTCCCGTCGTTCGTGCGCCCGACGTATCCCACGATTCCACACATGAGGGCCAGCCTAGGGGACCGCGTGGGGCCCCTGCGCCACGGCGGGCCCCGCGTCCGCAAGAATGGCGCCCGTGTCGGAGCCCACCAGCGGACCCGGCGGGAACGAGGCGAGCGGCGGCGGCACCAGCAGCGGCAGCAGCGCCTCCCTCCCGTCGCCCTACGTCGAGTTCGACCGGGCCGCGTGGTCCCGGTTGCGCGAGAACCACCCCCTCAACCTCGACGACGCCGACCTCGCGCGCCTGCGCGGGCTCGGTGACCGCATCGACCTCAGGGAGGTCGAGGAGGTCTACCTCCCGCTCTCGCGCCTGCTCAACTTCTACGTCGGCGCGACCCGCCAGCTGCACCAGGTGACGAGCGACTTCCTCGGCGAGCGCCCGGCGCGCACGCCCTTCGTCATCGGCGTGGCCGGCTCGGTCGCGGTCGGCAAGTCGACGACGGCCCGCATCCTGCGCGAGATGCTCGCCCGCTGGCCCGACACGCCCCGCGTCGCGCTCGTGACGACCGACGGCTTCCTCTGGCCGAACGCCGAGCTCGAGCGCCGCGGCCTGCTGCAGCGCAAGGGTTTCCCCGAGTCCTACGACCGGATCTCGCTGCTGCGCTTCGTCGCCGAGATCAAGTCGGGCAAGCCCGAGGTGTCGGCGCCGGTCTACTCACACCTGACCTACGACATCGTGCCGGGCGAGCGCATCGTCGTGCGCCAGCCCGACGTGCTCATCGTCGAGGGCCTCAACGTCCTGCAGGCGCCGGAGGTGCACCCGGTGCGCGGCACGGGCCTCGCCGTCAGCGACTTCTTCGACTTCTCCGTCTACGTCGACGCGTGGGTCGACGACGTGCGCAAGTGGTACGTCGAGCGGTTCCTGCGGCTGCGCGAGACGGCGTTCTCCGACCCGGACTCCTACTTCCACCGGTATGCCGTGCTCTCCGACGAGGAGGCCGTCGCCACGGCGAACCGGATCTGGCGCGAGATCAACGGGCCCAACCTCGTCGAGAACATCCTGCCGACGCGGTCCCGCGCGAGCCTCGTGCTCTCCAAGGGTGACAACCACGCCGTGCGGTCGGTGCGGCTGCGGAAGATCTGAGGCGGACCTCAGTACCAGTGGGGCGAGCGCGCCTGCCACGTCGACCAGGCGTTGCACGGGTTGCCGTAGGACATCTTGATGTACCAGAGGCCCCACTTGATCTGGGTCAGCGGGTTGGTGCGGTAGTCGTCGCCGAACTGGGCCATCTTGCGGGCCGGCAGCGACTGCGGGATGCCGTAGGCGCCCGAGCTCGGGTTCTCCGCCGACCAGCGCCAGTCGCTCTCGCCCGTCCAGAGGTTGACGAGGCAGTTGTACTGCGCGTCGCTGCTCCATCCCTGGTCGACCATGAGCAGGCGCGCGGCGGACTTCGGGTCGTCCTTCGCGTTGTCGATGACGCGCTGGCGCTCCTTCTCGCGGGCGGCCGCGGCGGCCTTCTCGCGTGCCTTCTCGGCCTGCTCGGCGGCCGCCTTCTTCTTCTTGGCCTCGAGCTCCTTGGCGGTGCGCACGCCGCCGGCGGCGATCGCGGTGCGGCGCTCGTTGCGCGAGACCGAGGCGGCCGCGCGGTAGGTCGTGTCGACCGTGGCGGCGCGGGCCATCTCGTCGGTCTGCGCGGCGACGCCCGAGCCGACGACGAAGGCCGCCGAGTCGGCGCCGATCAGGTCGTTGGCCTTCGCGTACGCGAAGCCGGACGCGCCCATGGCGATGGCCAGCGCACCCGCGACGACGGGCCGGACGACACGCTTGCGCGTGCTCGAGTGGTGCTGGTGGCTCGCATGGCCCGACTCGTGCCGGGAGCTGCGCCGGGCGGTGCCGTCGCCGGTGGCGCTGCTGGCGCTGCTGACGCCGACGGCGGCGGTGCGCCGGCGCGGCGGGACTGCGGGGGCCGGGTTGCGGTGCCGGCCTTCGTAGCGTGCCATGGCGGGTCGTCACGCCTTCCTGGGTCTCGGGGCAGTGCCGGGCTCAGGTCGTCACGGGCGGGGCCCACGACGGGCGGCGCCCGGACGGTACAAGGGGAGGTCGACCCCGGTCGGCCTCTCCGCGTCGCAGCGAAACGCCGTTATCATTCCGAGATCTTTGCCTCCACCGTGCCAGCAGAAACTAGCCGAGGGCAAATCGCGGCCCGCGCCCGGGGTGGACCCGGCCGCCGCAAAGCGGACGAAACGCATCGGCTCCCCGGGCCGCGCGTGCCCGGGGAGCCGACGTGACGTGGATCAGGTCACACCTCGAGGCCCTCGAGCAGGTCGGTCACGAGCGCGGCGATCGGGCTGCGCTCGCTCCGCGTCAGCGTGACGTGCGCGAAGAGCGGGTGGCCCTTGAGCTTCTCGATGACCGCCGCGACCCCGTCGTGGCGCCCGACCCGGAGGTTGTCGCGCTGGGCGACGTCGTGGGTCAGCACGACCTTGCTGTTCTGGCCGATGCGCGACAGGACGGTGAGCAGCACGTTGCGCTCGAGCGACTGCGCCTCGTCGACGATGACGAAGGCGTCGTGGAGCGAGCGCCCCCGGATGTGCGTGAGGGGCAGCACCTCGAGCAGCCCCCGGTCCATGACCTCCTCGACGACCTCGGTCGAGACGAGCGCGCTGAGGGTGTCGAAGACCGCCTGGCCCCACGGGTTCATCTTCTCGGCCTCGGTGCCGGGCAGGTAGCCGAGCTCCTGGCCGCCGACGGCGAAGAGCGGGCGGAAGACGAGGACCTTGCGCTGCACCCGGCGCTCCATCACCGACTCGAGGCCGGCGCACAGCGCGAGCGCCGACTTGCCCGTGCCGGCCCGGCCGCCGAGGCTGACGATGCCCACGTCGGGGTCGAGCAGCAGGTCGAGCGCGATGCGCTGCTCGGCGCTGCGGCCGTGCAGGCCGAACGCGTCGCGGTCGCCGCGCACGAGCCGGATCTGCTTGTCGGCCCCGACCCGCCCCAGACCGCTTCCCCGCGGCGAGAGCAGGACGAGACCCGTGTGGCACGGCAGCTCGGCCGCGCCGGCGTGCTCGATACGTCCCCGGTCGTAGAGCTGGTCGAGCTCCTCCGAGGAGACCTCGAGCTCGTGCAGCCCGGTCCAGCCCGAGTCGACGCCCTGCTCGGCGCGGTACTCCTCCGCCTCGAGCCCGCACGCCGACGCCTTGACCCGCATCGGCAGGTCCTTGCTGACGACCGTCACGTCGGCGCCCTCGTTCGCGAGGTTGCGCGCGACCGCGAGGATGCGGGTGTCGTTGTCGCCGAGACGGAAGCCGGCCGGCAGGGCGGACGGGTCGGTGTGGTTGAGCTCGACCCGCAGCGTTCCGCCGTCGGCGCCGACCGCGACCGGCTTGTCGAGGCGCCCCTCGCTGACCCGCAGGTCGTCGAGCAGGCGCAGCGCCTGGCGGGCGAAGTAGCCGAGCTCGGGGTGGTGGCGCTTGCCCTCGAGCTCGGTGACGACGACGACCGGCAGGACGACCTCGTGCTCGGCGAACCGGAGCATGGCCCGCGGGTCGGAGAGGAGCACCGACGTGTCGAGCACGTAGGTCTTGGTCTCCGGCGTGCGCGCGCGTGTGGTCGTCCCCGTGGCGGTGTCGGGCGAGCCCGTTCCCTGTCCAGCCATTCCCACTCCCTGACCGGCGCGCGGCCTGCGCGCGCCTACTCGCTCCCGAGGTGCCGGGCGACCACCAGAGGGTGGCGTCGTGCCCGGCCCTCCGTCCTGAGCGAATGCTCCATGGGTGGGCCTCCTGGCAGCGTCCGGCGGGTGCCGTCCGCTGAGACGACGGTACGACCGCCGCGCCGCGACGACACGCATTGACGCGTGTCGCGGGCTCGTGTCGCCGAGGTGTTCACCCCCACGTCGCGGGGGGCGCCGGTGCCGACACCTCCGCGACACGAGGCCGTCACCCGATGCCGTATGCGGTCGGGCGCGGTCCCGGCGCCCGGCGAGCGGGTGCGGGGCCGGGTCAGCCGCGGGGCGGGCGGGTGCGCACGGCCGCCATGACGCCGATGACGGCGGCGAAGAGCCCGAGCAGCACGATGACGACCATCGCGCCCGCGCTCGTCGGGGTCTCCCCCGTCACGGCGCGCCGCAGGGCCAGCGCCATGACGATCGTCACGAACGCGCAGACCGCGACGAGGAGCCAGCGCCCGACGCGGCCGACCCGCGACTGGTCGCCGAACGCGCTGCCGACGTTCGCGCCGGACTCGACGGCCGCCGCGAGCGGGTCGACGCCGGGGTTGCGGGTGCGCCAGGCCCGGCGGGCCGTGCCCATCCGGACCACGACGGCGCCGATGAGCACGAAGACGATGCCGACGCCGAGCCGGGCGGCCCGGCCCTGGTCACCGCCGAAGAGCCCGAAGGCCAGGCCGAAGAGGCCCATCGCGCCGAGCGCCGAGCCGATGACGACCGTCGTGCGGATCCCCACGGGACCGAAGGGCTGGGCGGGGTCGTCGAGCCACGCATACGGCGGCGGGTCGCTCGGCCGCGCACCCGCGCTCGGCGGAGGGGTGGGCGCGCTCACGCGGGTGCTCCGGGCAGCAGCTGCGCGAGCTCGCGCTCGAGGCCGTCGACCACCGGTCGCGGCTGCGCGTCGCGCTCGTCGGCGACGGTCCAGCCCGAGTCGTCGGGGCGGAAGTAGCGGGTGCCGACGCTGCCCTCGAGGGTGCGCGTCTCGATGGCGAACCGCGACGTGCTGCCGTGCGCGGCACGCAGCTGCTCGACCGCGCGCGCGAGCACCTCGGCGGGCCGGTCGACGGCGTCGGTCAGGCCGACGAACCACGTGCCGAGGCTGCGCGGCTGCAGGAGCGCGATGATGTCGCCGTCCTCGATGACGACCATGAGGTCGCCCGTGTCGCCGTCGCGCACGCTGATGCCGCTCCAGCGCTTCGCGCGGGCGAAGACGGTCTCGAGCACGGCCGCCTCGCCGCGGCTCACCGCGTGGTCGCCCTCCGGCTGCGCGAGCCCGCGCGCGAGCAGTGACGCCACGCCCGCGGCGCCGACGAGCTCGTCGGTCGGTGCGGCGTCGAAGCCGAGCGAGGCGACCGTCATCCGCGAGCTCTCGGTCGCGTGCCGGCCGAGCAGGTAGCGGATCTCGGCCCAGCCGAATCCGTACACGTCGTCGGGCAGCGGCACGCGCGCGAGGTCCGAGCCCGCCAACGGGTCAGTGGCAATGGACATTGAGGTGCTCCTTCATCGGTCCCTGTGGCACGGCACCCATCTTGTCGTGCCGGCCCGTGTCGTGCGCGCCCGACCCGGCGACGGTGGTGGACCGGCGGCCGGGGCGTGGCGGGTCAGAAGATGCTCGTGACGGAGTCCCAGGCGTCGGAGGCGGCGTCGCCGATGTCACCGGCGACGTCGGCGATGCCCTCGCCCACGGCGTTGACGGCGTCGTGCACCGCCGGGATGTTCTGGTAGGCCGCGACCCCGAGGCCCGCCACGCCGCAGGCGATGTTGATCGGCGGCGGGGCGAAGACCGCGCCCGCGGCGAGGCCCGTGCTCAGGCCGTTCGTGATGATGCCCTCGGTGTCGCCCTCGGCGATGGAGACGCCGAGCTGGGCGGCGCTGAGGCCGATGCCCACCGGGCCGAGCACGCCGAACCTGCCGACGGCGTTGCCGGCCGCGCTGCCCTCGGCGAAGAGGCCCGAGAGCCCCTTCATGTCCCAGGCGTCCGCGAAGAGGTTGGCGCCGGCGGCGAAGCGCGAGGCGCCCGGGAATACGTCCATCATGCTGTCGCCGACCCGCATCATCTCGGTGATGTTCGACAGGTAGCGGCCGCTCATGAGCGCGCCCTGCGAGCGGGAGAACACCGACCCGAAGGCCGCCGTCTGGGCGAGCAGGCTCGGCATGCCGAAGATCGTCATGGCGTTGGCGATGCCGTCGAGCGGCGACGTGCCGTCGTCGCCGCCACCGCCGCCGAGGTTCGAGGGCCCTCCCGGCTGGCCGGGGGTGCCCGGCATCCCGGGCAGGCCCGGCCCCTGCGGCAGGCCCGGGCCGGTGCCGCCCTGGCCGCTCGTGGTGTCCTGCGCGCCGGCATTGCGCCGCAGCGCCTCGGCGAGCTTGCCGAGGTCGGAGCCGAACTGCGTCAGCTGCGCCTCGACCGGGGGCCAGCGGTTCATCAGGTGGTCGAGGTCCGCGCCACCCCACTGGCCCTTGAGCGCGTGCACGGCACGGCTCGCCTCACCCTTGACGGTGTCGCACTCGCGGGCGTGACCGGTGATCCGGTCGGCCGACGCGCGCAGCGCCACCGGGTCGGCACCCTTCTTGTAGATCGCCATCTCTGCTCTCCCCTGATGTCGGCGGAACGACGGACCGCACCCCCGCGCCCACACGGCCGGTGCCCTTGCCTCCCGAGAACCTACGTGGCCCGCCCGAACCGGACAATGGGGAGCACTCCCCACCCCGCCCCGGACGCGCGCTCAGCCGCCGAACCGACGGTGCCGGCCGGCATACGCCCGCAGCGCGCGGAGGAAGTCGACGTGCCGGAAGTCGGGCCAGTAGGCCTCGCAGAAGTAGAACTCCGACGTCGCGCTCTGCCAGAGCAGGAACCCACCGAGGCGCTGCTCGCCCGAGGTGCGGATCACGAGGTCGGGGTCGGGCTGCCCCTTGGTGTAGAGGTGGCCGGCGATGTCCTCCGCCGTCAGCCCGGCCGCGATCTGCTCGATCGACTCCCCCGCTGCGGCGCGCTCGAGGAGCAGGTCGCGCACGGCGTCGGCGATCTCGCGCCGCCCGCCGTAGCCGACCGCCACGTTGACCGTCATGCCGTCGACGTCGGCCGTGCGCTGCGCCGAGCGGCGCAGGCTCTCGGCCGTCTCGGCGGGCAGCAGGTCGAGGGCGCCGACGATGGTGAGGCGCCAGGTGCCGCTGTCGGCGAGGTCGGAGACGGCCGTCTCGATGATCTTGAGCAGCGGCGCGAGCTCCTCCTGCTCCCGGCGCAGGTTGTCGGTCGAGAGCAGCCACAGGGTGACGTACTCGACCCCCGCCTCCCGGCACCAGCCGAGGAGCTCCTCGATCTTGTCGGCCCCGGCCTGGTGGCCGCTCGCGGTGCCGGCACCGCGCGCGCGGGCCCAGCGGCGGTTGCCGTCGAGCATGACGGCGACGTGGCGCGGCAGCGACTCCTGGGGCAGATCCTTGAGGACCCGGCGCTCGTACGCGCCGTAGACCACATCGCGCCACCCCACGGGGCCTCCTCGTCGACTCGCTCGTCCACGCCGCTCGGGACAGGGCAGACCCGCTCGGGTCGGCGGTCCTTACCGTACCCCTCGCGATCCGCGCAGCCGCGGCGGTCGTGCGGGGCCCTGGCGGGCGAGTCGCGGATCCGCCCAGGACCTCCACCGGAGAAGCACCAGACCGTCACCGGGGCCCCACGGACCCACCCCGGCCCGCCCCCGACCTGCCCCCGACCCCGTAACCTACGACTGCGTAACTTACGGTTGCGTAGGTTACACTCGGGACCATGAGCACCGACCCCCAGAGCACGCCGACGCCCTCGAGCGGAGGCCCCGTCGCCGACCTCGTCGCCGTCGTCAAGCCCCGCCTGCGCGGCTGGCTCCACCTCGGCATGTTCCCGGTCGCCGTCCTCGGCGGCCTCGCCCTCGTGCTCGTCTCCGACCCCGGAGCCGTGCGCACCGCCTCACTCGTCTTCACCGTGAGCGCCGCCCTGCTCTTCGGCGTGTCGGCCGTCTACCACCGCGGCACGTGGGGCCCGCGGATGTCGGCGCTGCTCAAGCGCTTCGACCACTCGAACATCTACCTCATCATCGCCGGCACCTACACGCCGTTCGCCGTGACCCTGCTCCCCGCCGACCAGGCGAAGCTGCTGCTGTCGCTCATCTGGGGCGGCGCCGTGGCCGGCGTGCTCTTCCGCGTGTTCTGGGTCGGCGCCCCGCGCTGGCTCTACACGGCGCTCTACATCGCGCTCGGCTGGACCGCCGTCTTCTACGTCGTGCCGTTCTGGCGCGAGGGCGGCCCGCTCATCGGCTCGCTCATCGGCATCGGCGGCCTGCTCTACACCGCCGGCGGCATCGTCTACGGCACGAAGAAGCCCAACCCGTGGCCGCGCTGGTTCGGCTTCCACGAGGTGTTCCACGCCTTCACGCTCGGCGGCTTCCTCGCGCACTTCGCCGCGGTCGCGCTCGCCGTGGTCGGCTACCAGGTCGCCACCTGAGCGCCGTCCCCGCAGCTGCACGCGCGAACGCCCCGACCGATCGGTCGGGGCGTTCGTCGTCGTCGGCCGGAAGCCGGGTGCCGGGTGCCGCGGTCTCAGGGCTGCGGCGCCTCGCCGGTCGGCTCCGTGGGCTCGGCCGGCGTCGTCGGTTCGGTGGACTGGGTGGACTGGGTGGACTCGGTGGGCCGAGTGGGCGGGTTCTGCTGACCCGAGCCCGTCGGGTCGGCGTCGGACGCGAACTGCTCGGCGCGCTCCCGGTCGCGGTAGGCCATCCGGCGCAGCCGCGTGTTCATGTTGCGCACGAGCAGCCACAGGGCGACCGCGAGCACGAAGAAGGCCACGAAGCCCCAGATGCCCGGGCCGACCGGGAGGTTGCCGCCGCCGCTCATCGCCGGGCCGCCGTGTCGTCCTCGTCGACGTGCGTGTCCGAGCTGTCGCCGTGCTGCTCGGGCCGCTGGGCCTCCTCGGACTCCGGCTCCTCGGGCTCCGGCTCCTCGGTGATGCGGCCGTCGTGGACGATCCGCAGGTCGGTGCTCGTCGCGAGCGCGTCGGCCTCCTCGGGGCTGCCCAGCCCGGCGAAGAGGTCGTCCTCACCCTCGGCGAGCGGCACGTACGTCACGGCCGCCTCGAACTCCTCGACGCCCCAGACGCGGCGCTGGACCTCGAGCGGCACCTGGAACCAGAACCCGTCGGGGTCGACCTGCGTGGCGTGCGCGAGCAGCGCCCGGTCACGCGTCTCGAAGTGGTCGGCGCAGGCGATCGTCGTCGTCGGGCGTCCCGAACGGCGCGGCTTCCAGTTGGCCAGCCACTCGGCATACGGGCTCTCGAGGCCCTCGGCGAGCATGGCGTCGTGGATCGCCTCGAGGCGCGGCTTGCTCCACCCGCCGTTGTAGTAGATCTTGAGCGGCTGCCACGGCTCGCCGGCGTGCGGGTAGCGGCTCGGGTCGCCGGCGGCCTCGAAGGCGGCCATCGACACCGTGTGGCACATGATGTGGTCGGGGTGGGGGTAGCCACCCTTCTCGTCGTACGTCGTCATGACGTGCGGGCGCCAGGCGCGGATGACGCGCACGAGGGCCTCGGTCGTCACGTCGATGTCCTCGAGGGCGAAGCAGCCGTCGGGCAGCGGCGGCAGCGGGTCTCCCTCGGGCAGGCCGGAGTCGACGAAGCCGAGCCACGTGTGCTCGCAGCCGAGCACGTCCTGTGCGGCCTTCATCTCGTCGCGCCGCACCTGCGCGATGTCGCGCAGGATGTGCGGGTCGCCCTTGAGCTTCTCGTTGAGGATGTCGCCGCGCTCGCCACCCGTGCACGACACGACCATCACCGACGCGCCCTCGGCGACGTACTTCGCCGTCGTGGCCGCGCCCTTGCTCGACTCGTCGTCGGGGTGCGCGTGCACCGCCATCAACCGCATGCCCTCGGCCACGTGGCTCCCTGTTCGTTCGCGTCGTCGGTGGGGCGTCGCCGGCGGCTCGCGGCCACCGGGCACCCCGGGCCCGTGCGAGCTCTCGCCGTGTCATGGGAGACACTGGACCCGTCCGCCATCCTCTCACTCCCCCGCGGCGCCCAGCGCACGGGCTCGACCCGCCAGGACCCCGTATGCCGTCGCGCACGACCCTGCCCCGCCCCGCACCCGGCCAGCGCAAGTGGTGGGTCGTCGGGACGCTCGGCATCCTCGCCGGCACCGCGCTCGCGGTCTGGTTCGGCCTCTCGGCCACGCTCGGCCAGCCGAGCTGGCAGACGCTCGGCTACAAGGTCGTCAGCGACCAGCAGGTGCGCGTCGACTGGCAGGTCACGCGCCCCGGCGGCGCCGCCCTCACGTGCACCATCGAGGCGCTCGCCCGCGACTTCTCCCCCGTCGGCACCGCCCGGGTCACGGTCGCGGCGAGCCCCGACGAGACGACGAACGAGTCGGCGACGCTGCGCACGACGTCGCGGGCGGTCACGGGCCAGGTCAAGACCTGCTCCTGAGCCGGCGGTCCGCGGCGACGGCAGCAGACGGTGGAAAACCGTGCGTGAACTGCGCGGATGCGCCCGACTTTGTTATCCTGAATCCTTCATCCAGGGTCCGGACCCGTCGCCGACCGGCTTCACGAGTCGGTGACACCACGGTTCGGACCCTTTCTTTTGTGCAGGCGCCCACGCGAGCACCGCGTGGGCGCTGTTCATCCAAGGAGTGACAACAGTGACCGAGACTGCCGCTGGCTTCCTGACCCAGGAGGCCCATGACCGCCTCAAGGCGGAGCTCGACCAGCTGACGGGCGAAGGTCGCATCGAGATCGCGCGCAAGATCGAGGAGGCCCGGGAAGAGGGCGACCTCAAGGAGAACGGTGGCTACCACGCCGCCCGCGAGGAGCAGGGCAAGATGGAGGCCCGCATCCGCCAGCTCACCGAGCTGCTCCAGACCGCGACGATCGGCGAGACGCCCCCCGACGACGGTGTCGTCGAGCCCGGCATGCTCGTGACGGTCGAGATCTTCGGTGACGAGGAGACCTTCCTGCTCGGCAACCGTGAGATCGCCGACGGCTCCGACCTGCAGGTCTTCTCGGAGAAGTCCGCCATGGGCGCCGCCATCCACGGCAAGAGCGTGGGCGACAGCACGAGCTACGTGGCCCCCAACGGCAAGACGATCGACGTCAAGATCATCGCCGCCAAGCCCTACACCGGCTGAGCACCGCGGACCCCGACGAACGGGCCGGATCCCACCCGGGACCCGGCCCGTTCGCACGCCCCCACCTCAACCGTCGAAAGGCCACCTTTCGTGGCTTCCCCGCCGTCGAGAGGCCACCTTTCGTGGGTCCCCCACCGTCGAGAGGCCACCTTTCGTGGCTTCCCCGCCGTCGAAGGGCCATCCTTCGTGGGTTCCCCGCCGTCGAGAGGCCGAAGTTGGCGGGTCCCCGTCGTCGAGAGGCCGAAGTTGGCGGGTCCGCCCGACTAGGACCGCCGTCGCCGCGGTCGGGCGAACTGGGCGGGTGCGAAGAACTGGGGAGCCGCGGCCATGACGTCGAGCAGATGGGCGTTGACGCCCAGGACCCCGGCGAGCTCGCGGAGTTTCACCGCCCGTTCGTCGTGATCGAACACGTCGGCCGAGACGATGTCGACGACCGTCCAGTCCCCTCGCGCGATCCGGTCGCGGCGGAGACCGTCGTGCGTCCTGTCACGAGCGCGGGTGTGGAACTCGACGCCCTGGTACTCGCCGACGACGCGCTGCTCCTCCCAGACGAGGTCGCCGAACCCGAGCCACTCGCCCGTGCGGCTGAAGACCGGGAGGTTGTGCCGCGGCTCCGGTAGCCCGGCGCGAACCACCATGAGGCGACTGCGCGTCTCCATGGGTGACCACGCGCCCAGACGGATCCTCGGCAGGGCGAACGTCAGCGTCACCTTGCCCCGCGGACGCACCCGCGCCTCGACCGCTCGCTTGAGCGGCGCGATCGCTCCCAGCAGGTTCGCTGCAGCGTCACCCGCCACGATGAGGTCGTCGAGGCCCACGGGCCGGCCTGCCCCGACGTACTCCCCGAGGTCGGCCCACGTGTCCGCAGGACCCACGACCGGCAGGCCGTCCACCTCGACGACCTCACGCGACTCGAGACCGCGGTGTCCGACGACCTCGAAGCGCCGTACGCGGTTCGCCTCGGTGCGCGTGACGATGTGGAGGTGTGGGTCCTCATCGAGCGCGTACGGCAGCGGGATCCCCAGCAGCCGGGCCGCCGTCGCGTGCGCGAACGCGAACGGGAGGGGCGCCACGACGGCGAACGCGCACGCCCGCTCGTGCAGGGTCATGGGGATCTCGAGGGTGCGCACCCCCGGCGTGGGCGTCCACAGGTCGTCGGCACGCAGACGCGACGGTGTCACGCCTCTGCGGCGGGCCTCCGACGTCCGGAAGGGACGGGAGAGCAGGTCGGGTGGCAGGTCCTGGGCGTCCATGACCCGACGGTCCGGCGCCTCGTCTCACCGCGCGAGCCCCGAGTCGTCGCCTGTGCATCGCGCAGGTGCGCGCGCAGGGGGGTGTGGACAACGACCCCTCGACGGGTGGGGACCCACGAACGGTGGCCTCTCGACGGGTGGGGACCCACGAACGGTGGCCTCTCGACGGGTGGGGACCCACGAACGATGGCCTCTCGACGGGTGGGGACCCGCAAGAGGTGGCCTTTCGACGGTTCAGGGGGTGATCTGGGCGGCGACGGCGCGGGCGAGCTCGTGGGTGCGCTCGTCCGCCGCCAGCAGGCCTGCCGCGAAGAGCAGGTATGCCGTGTCGACCCCCGCGCGTGCCGCGCGGGGCACCTTCCAACCCCCCGCGTGGTCGGCGAGCACCGCGCCCAGCACGTGGTCGCGCGCGGCCCGGCCGCCGTGCCGGAGCACCCCACCGGAGCCCACGAGCGCCGTGACGTTGGCGAGCGGTCGCGGCGACTCGGTCGGCTGGGCCGGGCGGGCGTGGCGACGCACGGCGACGAGCGCCGCGAGGCGGGCCAGCTCGAGGTCCAGCCCGCGCTCGTCGTCGTCGACGGGGAGGGAGCCGGGGCGCTCGTGGACGCGGGCGGCATACGCCCTCAGCGCGTCGGCGTCGGGCACCGTGCCGAGCAGGTGCTCCGACTTCGCGGCCTCGACGACGTGCTCGGCGTTCCACCGCATGCCGAGGTCGCCCTCGACGGTGCGGGCGTGCCAGAGCGGCGCCACGACGTCCTTGCGCAGGCCGGCGTCCTCGCCCTCGGGCGTCAGGCACGAGTAGACGTCGGTCGTCGCACCGCCGATGTCGACGACCATGACGTCGCCACCGCCGGCGACCGAGGCGAGCACCTCGACGCCGCGCAGCACGACGTCGGGCGTCGCCGCCTCGACCATCGCGGCGAAGGCGGGGTCGCGCGAGAGGCCCTTGCCGCCGATGACGTGGCGCAGGAACGCCTCCCGGATCGCCGCTCGCGCCGACTCGGGGGCGATGACGCCGATCTGCGGCAGCACGTTGTCGGCGAGCACCGTGGGGCGGTCAGTCGTCGCGAGCGTCGCGGCCACCTCGTCGCGCACGTCGACGTTGCCGGCGACGACGACGGGGACGGCGCGCGAGCCGTGACCGCCCAGGGCGCTCTTGGCGAGCCGGGCGGCGTTGTGCAGCAGCACGGTTCCGTTGCCGCCGTCGGTGCCGCCGACGAGCAGCACGAGGTCGGGGCGGGCCGCGCGGACGGCCGCCACGTCGGACGTCGTCAACTCACCGGCGGCGACGTGCACGACCTTGGCCCCCGCCGACAGCCCGACCCGGTGGCCGGCCTGCGCCGTGACGCTCCGCTCGTAGCCGACGACGGCCAGCCGCAGGCCTCCCCCGGCGCTCGAGCAGGCCCGGACGACCGCGTCCTCGCCGACCTCGAGGGTGGTCCGCAGCGACCGGTAGCCGTCGAGGATGTCGCCCCGGCCCTGCGTGCCCGTCGTCGGGGTCGACGCCGTGCGCAGCACCGTGCCGTCGTCGGCGAGGACGGCGGCCTTGGTGAACGTCGAGCCGAAGTCGACGGCGAGGATCGTCATGAGCGGTGGTCGCGGTCCCGTGGCCGGCATCAGCCGTGGATGTCGAGCACCTCGCGCAGGTCGGCGATGAGGTCGTCGACGTCCTCGATGCCGACGGAGAGCCGGATGAGGTCGGCGGGCACCTCGAGCTCCGTGCCGGCGACGCTCGCGTGCGTCATCCGTCCCGGGTGCTCGATGAGCGACTCGACGCCGCCGAGCGACTCACCGAGGGTCCAGAGGCTGACGGCCGCGCAGGTCTTGACCGCGGCGTCCTCGCCCCGGCGCAGGCGGAAGCTCACCATGCCGCCGAACCGCTTCATCTGGCGTGCGGCGACGTCGTGGTTGGCGTGACCGGGAAGACCCGGGTAGAGCACCTGCGAGACGCCCTCGTGGCCCTCGAGGAACTCCACCACCTTCTCGGCGTTGTCGCAGTGCCGCTCCATGCGGATGCCGAGCGTCTTGAGGCCACGCAGCGTCAGCCACGAGTCGAAGGGCCCGGCGACGCCGCCGATGCTGTTCTGGTGGAAGGCGATCCGCTCCTCGGCATCTTCATAGCCGGGCACCGTGACGGTCTTGGCCGTCACGACCGCCCCGCCCACGACGTCGCTGTGGCCGCCGGAGTACTTCGTCGTCGAGTGCGTGACGATGTCGGCGCCCAGCGCGAGCGGGCTCTGGAGGTAGGCGGTCGCGAAGGTGTTGTCGACGACGAGCACCGCGCCCGCCTCGTGGGCGATCCCGGCGATCGCCTCGATGTCGGCGATGCCGAGCAGCGGGTTGGTCGGCGTCTCGACCCACACCATCTTCGTCTGACCCGGGCGGATCGCTGCACGGACGGCCTCGACGTCACCCATGTTCGCGATCGAGTGCTCGATGCCCTGGGGCCCCGCGACCTTGTTGAAGTAGCGGTAGGTGCCGCCGTAGGCGTCGTTCGGCACGACGACGTGGTCGCCCGGCACGAGGAGCGCCCGGGCGACGGTGTCCTGCCCGGCGAGGCCGGAGGCGAAGGCGAAGCCGCGGCTGCCGCCCTCGAGCGCGGCGATGCACTCCTCGAGCGCCGTGCGCGTCGGGTTGGCGCTGCGGCTGTACTCGTAGCCGCTGCGGAAGCCGCCGATGCCGTCCTGCTTGTACGTCGACACCTGGTAGATCGGGGTGACCACCGCGCCCGTGAGCGCGTCGGCCTCCTGGCCGGCGTGGATGGCGCGTGTGGAGAAACCGTGCTCGTCAGACATGCCCACGAGCCTATGCCCTGGCGCGCCGGAGTCCGCGGGCCCCCGGTGGCCTCGCGCCGCTCGTCTGCGATGCTGCCGTCGTGGCACCCGACTTCCACTACTCCAACCGCAGCGAGCGGCCCCGCGGGCCCGTGCTGTCGGCGCTCTCGGCGGTCTTCCCCGGCATCCGCGCCGTGCAGGATCAGGTGCAGCCGTATGCCGTCTGGTGGGAGGCGCACAACCGGCGCGCGCTCACGCAGCCGGGGCCGCTCTGGGTGGCCCTCGGCGACTCGATGACCCAGGGCATCGGTGCCAGCGCCCCCGACCGCGGGTGGGTCGGGCAGCTGAGCGGGCGCCTCACGGCACGCGGCTGGGACCACCGGCTCGTCAACCTCGGCGTCAACGGCGCGCGCGTCGAGGACGTGCTCGACCGCCAGCTCCCGACGCTCGAGGCCCTCACCACCCCACCGGTGCTCGTGACGGTCGTCATCGGCTCGAACGACGTCGTCGTGCGGCGCCACCGCCGCGGCCTCGTGGAGCGCTTCGAGCAGCTCCTCGACCGCCTTCCCGCGGGGGCCCTCGTCTCCAACCTGCCGAATCCGCACCGCGAGGCGCGCGCCGTCGACGCCATGCTGCGCGAGCGCGACGCCGCGGGGCGCCTCGTCCTCGTCGACATGCGCCACGACGGCCCGCGCTCGTGGCGCGGGCGACTGGCCTCGGACAAGTTCCACCCCAACGACCTCGGCTACGCCGACATGGCGAGCGTCGTGGAGCGCGCCGTCGACCGGGCGGACGTCGTCGACTGACGCCGCCGAACGCATACGGCCCGCGGGGCTGGTCGTGACGAGATGCCCTGCGGTGCAGCGGCGCTCAGTCGAGCGGGTCGAGGATGCGGTGGAGGAACTGGCGGGCGCGCTCGGTGCGCGGACGCGTCAGCACCTCCTCAGGGGTGCCGCGCTCGACGACGACCCCGCCGTCCATGAAGAGCACCTGATCGGCGACCTGCTGCGCGAAGCGGATCTCGTGGGTGACGACGACCATCGTCCAACCTTGCGCCGCAAGGTCCTTCATCGCGGTGAGCACCTCGCCGACAAGCTCGGGGTCGAGTGCGGAGGTCGGCTCGTCGAAGAGCATGAGCTGCGGGCGGATCGCCAGGGCACGGGCGATGCCGACGCGCTGCTGCTGCCCGCCGGAGAGCTGGTACGGGTAGGCGTCCGCCTTGTCGGCGATGCCGACGAGGCGCAGCAGCTCGCGCCCCTCCTCCTCGGCCGCTGCCCGGTCGCGTCGCTGCGCGAGCACCGGGCCGGCAGTGACGTTCTCGAGCACGGTGAGGTGCGGGAAGAGGTGGTGCGACTGGAACACCATGCCGCTCTGCGCCCGCAGCGTGGCCACCTCGGCCTTGCCGACGGGGCCGGCGAAGTCGACCTCGACGTCACCGATGCGCACGACCCCGGCGTCGGCGAGGTCGAGGGCGTTGAGCGAGCGGAGCACCGTCGTCTTGCCCGACCCGGACGGGCCGATGAGCACCGTGACGCTGCCCGTCATGACCTCGAAGTCGATGGAGCGGAGCACCTCGTGGTCGCCGAACGACTTGGCGAGCCCGGAGACCGAGACGAGGGAACGGCCCTGCGCTGCAGTCGAACCCGTGGGAGGCGTGGTGTCGGTCATGTGGCGACGTACCTGTTCTGTCGTTCCTCGAGGCGGGACTGGCCGAACGAGAGGGCGAGGCAGACGACCCAGTAGTAGACAGCGGCGACGCCGTAGAGGGCGAAGAACTGGTAGGTCGGCGCCGCGGCCTCCTGGGCCACGCGGAGCAGCTCGGTGACCTGGATCGTCGAGGCGAGCGAGGTGTCCTTGACGAGGGAGATGAGCGTGTTGGACAACGGCGGGATCGCGGTGCGGGCGGCCTGCGGCAGGACGACCCGCCGCAGGGTCGTGACGTAGCCCATCCCGACCGTCGAGGCGGCCTCCCACTGCCCCTTGGGGACGGACAGGATCGCCGACCGGATCACCTCGGCCGCGTAGCCCCCGACGTTGAGCGTGAACGCGAGGATCGCCGCCGGGAACGGGTCGAAGCGCACCCCCATCGCCGGGAGGCCGTAGTAGATGATGAAGAGCTGGAGCAGCAGCGGCGTGCCGCGGATGAGCGAGACGTAGACGCGCGCCACCCCGGAGACGACGCGCACCGACGAGAGCCGCATGAGCGCGACGCCGAGCGCCAGCGCGAGCCCGAGGACGAAGCTGACGAGGGTCAGCGGGATCGTCGAGGTCACGGTGGCGCGCAGCAGCGGCCCCAGCGAGTCGAGGATGAGCGAGACGGTCTGGTCGTTCACCGGTCGGTCACGAGGCGGTCGCGGCGGACGGCTTCACGGAGACGTCGGCCGAGAAGTACTTCTCGGAGATCTTCGCCAGCGTGCCGTCGGCCTTGAGGTCGGCGAGGGCCTTGTCGATCGCGGCGACGAGGTCGGAGCCCTTGCGCGTCGCGACGGCCTGCTCGGAGACGTCGCCGGTCTTGCCGGCGATCTTGACGCCCTGGTCACCGGTCGACCTCTGGTAGTCGAGCACGGCGAGGCTGTCGTTGACGGTCGCGTCGACGCGCTGCTGCTTGAGCAGGGTGATCGCCTGGGTGAAGCCCTCGACCGACTCGACCTGCGCTCCGGCGTCCTTGGCGACGGTGGCCCAGTTGCTCGTCAGGCTCTGCGCGGACTTCTTGCCCTTGAGCGACGCGAGCGAGGTGATCGAGCTCTCGTCGGCCCGGGTGGCGATGACGCCCTCCGACCACGTGTAGGTCGAGCTGAGGCCGTAGAGACCGGCGCGCTCGGGGTTCTTCGTCACCTGGTTGACGACGACGTCGTAGCGGTCGGCGGCGAGGCCGGCGAAGATCGCGTCCCACGGCGTCTCGACGTACTCGACCTTGACGCCGAGCTTGTCGGCGACGGCCTTGGCGACCTCGACGTCGTAGCCGGTGAGGGCGTTCGTCTTCGGGTCGTGGAAGGAGAACGGCGAGTACGTCCCCTCGGTGCCGACCCGGAGCACGCCGGCATCCTTGACCGACTGCAGGTCGGAGCCGCCTCCGGACCCGCTGCTGCAGGCGGTGAGGGCGACGGCGAGGATCGCGGCGAACAGGGCGGTGAGGACGGACCTCGAACGCATGGGAGCACTTCCTGGGAGGACGGACGGAACGGGACGGCCACCAGCCAAGATATAAGTCCCGCTTGGGACGGGCATAATCAGATGAGGCAGGGCCACGGGTGCCAACCGCGACGGCCCCGCGCACATTCCCCGCGGCTGCAACTGCGCCACGGCTCACTTACCGCTGGGTAGAGCGCCGGAACGCGACTGGAACTGCGCCACGGCGCACTTACCGCTGGGTAGAGCGCCGAAAGGCGGCTGCAACTGCGCCGTGGCGCGCTTGCAGCTGCGGCGTGACGCTCGGCCCGGCGCGTCCGGGCTCGCGGTCCGCTCAGCCGAGGCCGTGGTCGCGGGCCCAGAGGGCCGCGGACGTGCGGTCCCCCACGCCGATCTGGCGGAAGACGTTGCCGAGGTGCACCTTGACGGTGCGCTCACTGATGCCGAGGGTGCGCGCGATCTGCTTGTTGGCCAGGCCCTGCGCGACGTGCGAGAGCACCTCGCGCTCGCGCCCGCTGAGGGTCGGGCCGGGGGCCGACCGCGCGGAGGAGGGCAGCAGGGCGCCGGCCACGCGCGGGTCGAGCGGGGCGTGTCCGGCGGCGGCGGCCCGGACGGAGTCGAGCACGTCGGCCGGCTCGCTGTCCTTGAGCAGGTAGCCGATCGCGCCCGCCTCCACGGCGGCCCGCACCCGGTCGGCCTCGGCGAACGAGGTCAGCACGACGACGGGGGTGTGCAACCCGGCCGCCCGCAGGCGGTGCATCGCCTCGATGCCGTCGACGCCGGGCATCGACAGGTCGAGCAGCACGACGTCCGGGCTCGTCGCGGCGACGACGGTGACCGCCTCCGCGCCGTCGGCGGCCTCGCCGACGACCTCGAGGTCGTCGCTCGCGTCGAGGATCGTGCGCAGGCCGGCTCGCACGAGCCGGTGGTCGTCCACCACGACGACGGTGGTCATCGGTCCTCCTCGACGGGTAGGGCGAGCAGCCACGTCGTACCCCTGCCCGGGGCAGATCGTACGCGCAGCACGGCACCGACGTCGGTCGCGACGTCGGCGAGCACCCGGATGCCGAAGTGGCCCTCGGGGCCGGGCAGCACGGCAGCGGGGTCGAAACCCACCCCGTCGTCGTGCAGCACGAGCACGACCGGCCGCGCCGGGTCGTGGTCACCGTGGTCGTCGCCGTCGAAGACGTCGTCGAAGACCCGGTCCACGTCCTGGCCGAGGTCCTGCTCGAAGTCCTGCCCGAAGTCCTGCCCGACGTCGTGGTCGCGGTCGTCGACCCCACCCCGACCGAGGCGGATCGTCACGTGCCGCGCGTCGGCGTGGCGCACGACGTTGCGCAGCCCCTCGCGCACGACCCGGTGCGCCACCTGCTGGGCGGCCTCGCCGAGCCGGGCCGCCTCGTCCTCGTCGACCGACACGTCGACGTGGATGCCGCGGCCGGCGAGCGGGCGGGCGAGGTCCGAGACCGCGGCGGCCAGGCCGGCGTCGGCGAGGCGCGACGGGTAGAGGTCGACGAGGAGCGAGCGCAGGCTCGCGATGCTCGCCCGCACCGTCGAGCCGGCCTCGGCGATGTTCGCCGACAGGGCGGGTCGGCCGTCGGCGCGCGCGGCCTCGGCCGCACCGCTCACGACGAGCGAGCTCGCCACGAGGTCCTGCACCGGACCGTCGTGCAGGTCGGCGGCGATCCGGCGCCGCTCCCCCGCCGAGGCGTCGACCGCGCGGCGCAGCAGGCTCTCGCGCTGCGCCTGCGCGGCGCCGAGACGGTCGAGGAGGCGCCAGATGAGGGGGGCGAGGAGCACGAGGAGCAGGAGCAGGCTGCTCGTGAGCACCCCGGCCAGCCCGCGCCACAGGTCGAACGCGCGGGCGCTCACGGGCTCGTAGTCGCCGTACACCTCGAAGAGCAGCTCCGAGCCCGAGGGCGTCCACACCGGCCGGTAGACCTCGAGCAGCTTGCCGCCGTAGCGCTCGAACTCGTTCTCGGAACGGTCGAGGGCCGAGACCTCGGCGCGCGTCGTCGGCTTGGCCAGCGTCTCGCGCTGCTCGTCGCCGAGCGGGAAGCGCTGGCCGACGAGCCGGGACTCGTCGGCGTAGACGACGGTGCCGTCGGGCGTCCACAGCTTGACGCGGACGATGCCGTTGGGCAGCACCCGGGCGCGCACGACGCGGTCGAAGGCCGCGTATGCCGCCGCGTCGCCCGTGAGCAGCGCGTCCTCGAGCGCCGGCTGCACGACGGCGAGCGCGAGCAGGTTCGTCGTGTGGGCCGCATCGGTGACGGCCTCGCGCTCGGCGAGCCGGCTCGCGGCGAACGAGGTGCCGACGACGACGGTCACGATGACGACCGCGGCCGCCAGGCCGAGCTGCAGCAGGGTGCGGCGCCGGCTCGGCAGGGGCCGGGTCGGGGGCGGCACCACGCCGTCGGCCAGGGTCCACCACGCGGGGGGCGACGGGGGATCCTCTGGGCCGACGGCGGGGCGCCCGTCCGGGAGCGGGGGGTCTACCGGACGGGTGACCGCCACGCCCCCGGGGCGCAGAGCGCCGGGGTCGTGGTGGTCACTGCTCTGGTGGGACAGCACGTCAGTGGTCGTCCGATCCGGAGTCGTCGGAGCCGTGCCGCCCGGACGAGCCGGACGAGCCGGACGAGCCGGACGAGCCCGACCCGTGCCGGCCCGAGGACGAGCCGCTGGAGCCGGAGCTGCTCCGACGGTCGTCACCGGACTCGGTGCGGGTGGCCCGCGGCCGGTCCCCGCCGCGGTCGTCACCGGCCTCGGCGGTGCGCGTGGCCCGCGGTCGGTCGCTGCCGCTCCCGTGACCGCTGCCCTGCCCGCTGCCCTGCCCGCTGCCCTGCCCGCTGCCCTGCCCGCCGCCGTGGTCGTCACCGGCCTCCGTGGTGCCCGTGGCCCGCGGCCGGTCACCACCGTGGTCGTCACCGGCCTCCGTGGTGCCCGTGGCCCGTGGCCGGTCACCACCGTGGTCGTCGCCGGACTCGGCCGTCCGCGTCGGTGTCGGCGTGCCGGTGACCGGACCCGTCGCGGGGGTCGGGGTCGACGTGGCCCCGTCGGCGCCGACGACCTGGGCCGCGGCGGGCACGCGGGCGGGCACGCTCTCGGCGAAGGAGCTGTTGCCGAGCAGCCCGAGCGTCGCGGGTACGAGGGCGGCGACGGCGGCGACGGAGAGACTGAGGCGGCGCATCGGAGTGGCCTTTCGGTTCGGTCGGGGACGGGGCTGCTGGGTCGCGGGGGTGCTCGCGCGTCAGCCGGGGTAGGTCAGCGCCGCGCGGCACACGGCGCCGGTGGTGGGGTTGGTCGCGGTGGCGCGGATGACGTCGGAACCGGCGCGGTTGGCGATGAGCTTGCGCACCGTGAACGACCCGCTCGGCGCGACCGTGGTGGCGGTGCCGCGGTGCACGACGACGAGGTTGTCGCTCAGGACGACGTTCCAGCGCTGGCCGTTGCGGTTCGCGTCGACCTCGAACTCGACCTGGATGCGCGCGTCGTCCTGCTTCGCCTTGAGCTTCGCGGTGACGCCGGCGGAGCAGGTACCGGTCGCGCGGACCTCGAGGCCCTTGGCCGACGCGGCCGGGGCGAGGGCGACCGCGCCGGCCGTGGCGAGGCCGAGGGTGAGAACGGTGGTGGTGGCGGCGACGGTGCGGCGGATGCTCATGGTGACCTCCTGGTCGGATGCCGCGCCGGAGGATCCGGGCGGTCAGCGAGGTGCTGTGGTCCAACCGTGCCGCCGCAGGCCGGGCAGCCACCATCGGGCTTTGGTCCTAGTACCTGCCACGACGCGCAGCCGGCCCGCCGGGTTCACCCCAGCCGCGCGCCGCCGCCCACGCCGGACCCACCGGTCCCCTCGGCCCCACCGGTGATCTTCTGCCACTCGCGGCTGTAGCCGTCGACGGCGTAGCCGAGCCGGCGGTTGACGGCCAGCATGTGCTCGTTCGAGGCGGCGTTCCACGTGCGGACCGCCGTCACCTCGGGCAGCTCGTCCATGAGCCGCAGCGCGTTGGCCGCCTTGAGCCGCAGCCCGAGCCCGTGGCCGCGGTGCTCCGTGAGCACGAGGGTGTCCTGCTGGTAGCCGAGGCCCGGCTCACCGGCCGAGACCCCGACCGTCGTGAACCCGACGAGCCGTCCGCTGGGCACGTGCCGCGCCGCCGTCTCGACGGCCCGCCGACCGGAGGCGCGGGCGCGCGCGAGGCTGGCCCGCAGGCGCTCGACGTCCCAGTCCTCCTCCTCGAGGTCGAGGTCGTCGGAGGGCGCGTCGGTGCTCATCCGCTGCTGGAGGAGCGCACGGTCCTCGAGCCAGGCGTCCGGCATGTCGTCGACCCAGGACTCGAGGCGGTAGTCCTCGGCACCCGGCTCGGCGACGAGCGCCTCGAGGGCGGCGCGGTCGGCCGGGAGGGACTGCTCGCTGCGCAGCACCGTCTGGGCCACGACGAAGCCGCGCGCGGTGGCGAAGGCCTCGGCGGCGTCCGACCCGCCCTGCGCCCACTCGGTCTCGACGAGCAGCGTGCTCCGCCCGTGCTCGGCCGCGATGCGCTCGGCCTCGGCGACGAGCGCCGACCCCACCCCGCGTCCGCGCGCGGACGGCTCGACCGACAGCCAGAGGACGGCGCTGCGCAGGTTGTCGCGCAGAGGCAGGTGCACCTCGAGCGCACCGACGAGCCGGTCGCCCACCCACACGCCTCGGGCGACGCGCTTCTTGTCCGACCCGCGCACGAATCCCTGCACCTCCTCGAGGGTCCAGGCGCTCCCCCGGTCACCGAAGAGGTCACGTTGCACCGCCGCGTGGACCCCGACCCACGCACGGGCGACGTCCAGCTGGGCCGGGTCGAGCAGGTCGACGGGTCGGGTCTCGAGGTCTTCGCGCATGGGCGCAGTCTGTCGACCCGACCACCCCGGTGGCCACCGGTTTGTCCGCTGTGCCCCGCTCCCGGCATACGCGAGCGGTCACGAGCGTTACAGGGGGCGTACGACGCTCCCGGCAACAAGGATGTGACACTCGCATGGTGTTCGGTTTCGGTAGGAAGTCCCAGATGCCCAGCCGTGAAGACGCGCTCTCGGGCCGCCCCGAGCGGCCGTATGCCGTCGACCCCACGCACGTCGTGCTCGGCACCCCGCTCGAGGGCCCGTGGCCGGACGGCTCCGAGGTGCTCTACGTGGCGATGGGCTGCTTCTGGGGTGTGGAGCGCATCTTCTGGCGCCAGGACGGCGTCGTGTCGACCGCGGCCGGCTACATGGGCGGCTACACGCCCAACCCGACGTACGAGGAGACGTGCACCGGCATGACCGGGCACGCCGAGACCGTCCGCGTCGTCTACGACCCCGAGAAGACCTCCCCCGAGCTGCTGCTCAAGTCGTTCTGGGAGAACCACGACCCGACGACGGCGAACCGGCAGGGCAACGACGTCGGCACGGCCTACCGCTCGGCCATCTACTGGACCACCGAGGGCCAGCGGCTCGCCGCCGAGGCCACCCGGGAGGCCTTCCAGAAGGTGCTCGACGACAACGGCTTCGGCCAGATCTCGACCGAGATCCGCTCCGCCGACGACGCCGGCCCGTTCTACCTCGCCGAGGACTACCACCAGGGCTACCTGCACAAGAACCCCGGCGGCTACTGCAACCACGGCCCGAACGGCATGACGTGCCCCGTCGGCATCGTGCGCCAGGACCAGCTGCCCGCGCAGCAGGACATCGCGCCGCCGGCCTGAGACAGCTCGCCCTCCGCGGTCGCCCGGGCCCCGATCCCGGGTGACCGCGCGACCGGGACCCGCCACGGGCGGACAATGGACGGCATGCCGTCGCGTGCCGCGCGTCCTGGCTCGTCCGACCGGTCCGGGCGGGTGGGGTCGACCCGCGCCGACGCGCAGCCAGAGGCGCGCGCCGGTGGGCGGGTGGACGAGCGCGTCGAGGTGCGGGTCGAGGTGCTCGGCGGCCTGCGGGTCCACGTCGCCGGTCGCGAGCTGACCGGACCCGCGATCGGCAGCCGGATGGCACGCCGGCTGCTCGTCCACCTGGCGTGCGACGAGGGACAGCGGGTGGGGGCCGATGCGCTGGTCGACGCCCTCTGGGGGCCGCACCCGCCGGCCCGGGCCGACCGCATCCTCGCCTCGCTCGTCAGCCGGCTGCGCGCCTCGATCCACCGGGAGGTGGTCGTGGGCGACGGTCGTGGCTACCGCCTCGGACCCGACGTGGCGGTCGACCTGACCGACGCGCGGCGGCTCCTCGACGAGGCGTCCGCACGCGCGTCCGAGGGCGAGCCGGCGCTCGCGCTCCTCTGCAGTCGTCGCGCGGAGTCCCTCCTGACGCCGTCGTCCCCGGACGACGGCCGCGACCCGACGGCTCGAGCGGAACAGGCTCGGCTGCTGCGCCGGGCACGCCTCGGGGCGGGACGGTCCGAGCTCGACCTCGGGCGGCCGGTGGGAGCGGTCGTGCCGGCGCGACGAGCGCTCGTCGACGACCCGCTCGACGAGGAGGCGGCGCGGCTGCTGATGCACGCCCTCGCGGACTCCGGTGCACCGGCTGCGGCCCTCCGGGTCTTCGCCGACCTGCGCCGCGCCCTGCGCGACGAGCTCGGCACGGACCCGAGCCGTGCGACCGCCGAGCTCCACGCCGCCGTGCTGGCCCCCGACGCCGGCGCCCCACCGGGAGCGCGACCGGGAGGGCGGGCGGAAGCGCGACCCCGCGCCCGATCGGACGCACGACCGGGCGCCCTCCGGCGCACCTGGCATCCGACGGCGGCCGCGCGTCGTCGGTGGCACGCGGGCGAGCTCGTCGGGCGGGACCGCGAGACGGAGCTGCTCCACGGCTTCTGGAGCCGCACCGCCGCGGGCCACGGTGGGATCGTGCTCGTGACGGGCGAGGCCGGTGTCGGCAAGACGAGCCTCGCCGGCTCGCTCGCCGACCTCGCCGCCTCGACGGGTGGGCTCGTGCTGGCCGCCCGGTGCTACGCGGCCGAGCGCTCGCTGCCGCTGCAACCCCTCGCCGAAGCACTCGAGTCGGCGGTCGTCTCGCTCCCTCCGGAGCTCGTCCGAGCTGCCGCCCACGGGGCCGGGCCCGGGCTGCACCGCCTGCTTCCCCTCCTCAGCACCTCGACCGCACCGTGGACACCGTCGACCGCGGCGAACGCCCGCCAGGAGCCGACGAGCCGGCAGGACGTCGAGGCGGGGACCGACGATGCGACCGGCGGGCGCACGCACGCCGGTGTGCCGGGGCGCCGCGCCCCGGACCTCGAGCGCCGCGAGCTGCTCTTCGCCGTGTCGGCGTTCCTGACCGCGTTGGCCCGCGACCGGCCCCTGCTCCTGCTCGTGGACGACCTGCACGAGGCGGGTGACCTCACGCTCGAGGCCCTGCACTACCTGCACCGCGCCGCCACGGGGCCCCTGCTCGTCGTCGCCACCGTGCGGCCCGCCGAGGGGGCCGATGCCGTGCGCCTGCTCGCCGACGTCTCCACCACGCTGCCGCTCGGCCCGCTCGACGGGACGGCCGTGCGCACCCTGGCCGAACGGGCCGGTTTCGGCGATCGGGCCGACGAGATCGTCGTGCGGACGGGCGGCCTCGCGCTCTACGTCGTCGAGGTGATCCGCGACCTCGCAGCAGGCGGACCGGGCCGTCCCCGCAGCCTGGCCGACTCGGTGCTGGGCCGCGTCGATCGGTGTGGCCCCGCGGTGCGCTCCGTCCTGCGGTCGGCCGCCGTGCTCGGCAGCGCCTTCGACCCGCTCGTGGTGGCGCGCCTCTGCGGCGAGTCGCCCGCAGCGACCCTCGCATCGTGCGAGCAGGCCCTGGCTGCAGGCCTGCTCAGCGACCGCGGAAGCCTCTACGAGTTCGCCAACGACCTCGTGCGCGATGCCGTCCACGACGCGATCCCACAGGCGTCACGGGTCGCGCAGCACCGGATCGCCGCCGACCTGCTCGTCGACCAGCCGGAGGCGTCCGCGGCCCACGCGGCCGCCGCAGGGCAGTGGCGGCGCGCGTGCCTGTCCTGGCTGCTCGCGGCCGAGGCCGCCCTGGAGCGGTTCGCGGCACGCGATGCCGAGGGACTCGCAGACCGTGCCCTGGAGGCCGCCTCCCGGATCGACGACGCCGAGCTGCGGGGGCGGGCCCTGCTCGTCCGCGGCCACGGCCGGGAGGCTCGCTCGGACTACGAACGCTCCCACGCCGACTTCGTCGCGGCCGGGGAGGCCGGGCGGTCGTCGGGCGACCTCCGGCTCGAGATGACCGCCCTGCGTGCCGCGAGCGGCGACGTGCTCGTGGCGGTGGCCGGCTCGGTCGACGAGATCCGCGACCCCCTCGACCGCATGCTCGAGATCGCCCGTCGTCTCGGCGACCGGGGCGCCGAGGCGGACGCCCTCGCCCGACTCACCGTGCTCTGCGGCGCCCGACTCGACTTCGTGGCAGCCGAGCGCCACGTGGAGCGGGCCGAGGCGGCGGCGGAGACCTCGCACGACCCCTTCGCCGTGGTCAACGCCCTCGATGCACGCAAGAACCTGCTCGCCTACCAGGGCGTCGTCTCGGCCCTGGGCGCCGTGACGCGTCGTCTCGAGCCGCTGCAGCGCCACAACGGCGACCTCTGGTCGCTGCAGTGGACGGTGTTCGAGTCGTCCTTCGTGCCGCTCGCGGCCGAGGACTACCCGGCGGCCCTCGCGCTCATGACCGAGGCGCTCGAGATCAACCGCCGGAGCGGTTTCGTCGCCATCGAGAGCTGGCACCTGGCGCACGTCGGCTGGCTCCACCGGCTCGCGGGCGACCTGCGGTCCGCGATCACGACCGGGACCCGTGCGGTCGAGCTCGCCGAGGCCCACGGCCGCCACCGCTGGTGGCTCAGTGCCGCCGCGGGCCTGCAGGCGGCGCACCTGCTCGCGGCCGGGCGCCCCGGACAGGCCCGGCGGCTCCTCGAGCCGCTCCGACCCTCCGGCTCCGCGGTCGGTGACGAGGCCTTCCGGCTGCGGCTCCTCGGCCCGCTGGCCCGCGCCACCGGCTCCCCTGCCGACCTCGCGGCCGCGTCCGCCCTCCTCGCCGGCCTGCGGACCGAGCCGGGACGCGCCTGGCTGCTCGGCGCCGACGCCTACCTGTGCCTGGCCCGGGCCCACGTCGAGGCGGGCGACCCGACTCGCGCGACCGACCTGCTCCAGCCCTTCGTCACGGCGGCCGAGCGCGAGGGGTGGCCGGCCCTGGTCCGGCTCGCCCACGAGGCCCTGGCCGGCGGGTGCGCTCCGCAACCGGCTGCAACAGATCTGCAACGCAGGTGAGGAGCGTGGCTCCCACGGGGCGCCACCGGGGCGCCGCACGATCTCGAGGGGGACCTCCCATGGCTCTGGACATGGACAAGCTGAACGCCTTCGTGGGCCGCTTCGCCGGCGACCTGGGCGCGACCGTCGCTGCCGGCGCCGTCGTCGTCGGACACGAGCTCGGCCTCTACACGGCGCTGGCCGAGGGGCCGGCCACGGCCGACGAGCTCGCCGAACGCACCGGCACGCACGCCCGCTACGTCACCGAGTGGGCGCGTGGCCAGGCGGCCGGCGGCTACGTCGAGTACGACGCCGACGCCGACCGCTACCGCCTGAACGAGGAGCAGGCGTTCGCCCTCACCGACCCGGACGGCCCGCTCTACGTGCCCGGAGCCTTCGTCCTCGCCCTGGGGTCGCTGCGATCGGTGCCGCGGATCACCGAGGCGTTCCGCACCGGCGGAGGGATGGGATGGCACGAGCACGACGAGGACGTGTTCATCGGGTGCGAGCTCTTCTTCAAGCCCGGATACGTCGGCAACCTCACGACGTCGTGGATCCCCGCTCTCGACGGCGTGGAGGAGAAGCTGGGCGCCGGGGCGCGCATCGCCGACATCGGCTGCGGCCTGGGCGCCTCCTCGGTGCTCATGGCGCAGGCCTACCCGCGCAGCCTGGTCAGTGCCTCCGACTACCACGAAGGCTCGATCGAGCTCGCGCGCAAGCGGGCCGCGGACGCGGGGGTCACCGACCGGGCGACGTTCGAGGTGGCCCGGGCGGACTCCTTCTCGGGCTCCGGCTACGACCTCGTCACGACCTTCGACTGCCTCCACGACATGGGCGACCCGCTGGCGGCAGCCCGACACATCAGGTCCGCGCTGGCGTCCGACGGCACGTGGCTCATCGTCGAACCCGCCGCCGGAGACACGGTGGCCGCCAACCTCAACCCGGTGGGCCGCGTGTACTACAGCTTCTCGACCTTCCTCTGCGTGCCCAACGCCGTCTCGCAGGCCGGGGGCTTCGCGCTGGGCGCGCAGGCCGGCGAGGCAGCGATCCGACGCGTCGTCACCGATGCAGGCTTCACGCGCTTCCGGCGGGCGGCCGCGACACCGTTCAACCACGTCTACGAGGCGCGGCCCTGACCGAGGAACGAGGAGCGCGATGAGAGCTCGATCCCCACGGCTCGAAGGCACCATCGACCGCGACGGCGTCGGGGTGGCGTACGAGGTGTTCGACGACACCCACGACCCCGGCTCGCCCACCGTCGTCTTCGCACCGATGTCGCCGGTGGTCCACAGCCGGGCGTGGAAGGCGCAGGTGCCCTACCTCTCGCGCTACGCCACCGTCGTCACCATCGACCCCCGCGGCAACGGGCGGTCCGACCGGCCGCGTGACCCGGCCGCCTACGCCGACCGTGCGTACGCGGCCGACACGCTCGCCGTGATGGACCACCTGGGCATACGTTCAGCCGCCCTCGTGGGGGTGTGCTCGAGCGCCTGGTGGAGCATCGTGGCCGCGGCCGAGCACCCCGACCGCGTCGACGCCCTCGTGGCCATCGCACCGCAGGTGCCGCACGTCACCGACCCCCACCCGGCGCGGGCGCTCCATGCCTTCGACGACGTACCACCGACGGACGAGGGCTGGGCCAAGGACACCGCGTGGTACTGGCGCCGCGACTACCGCGGCTACCTCGACTTCTTCGCCGGCCAGGTGCTTCCCGAGCCGCACTCGACCAAGCAGCGCGACGACTTCGTCGAGTGGGGGCTCGGGGCCGACGTCGAGGCCCAGATCGCATGGAAGGCAAGGCCGCCGGCGACCAACACCCTTGAGGAGACGCTCGAGCTCGTCGGACGCGTGCGCTGCCCGGTGCTCGTGATCCACGGCGACGACGACCGGTGCCAGCCCGCGGGCCGGGCCGTCCGCCTCGCCGAGCTGACCCACGGTCGGCGCGTCACGGTGCCCGGGAGCGGCCACCTGCCGATGGCGCGCGAGCCGGTGGTCGTCAACCTGCTGATGCGCGAGTTCCTCACCGACGCCGGCGTCCTCGGCCCCTCGAGGCCGATGGCAGCGCACGCCCCCGTGAGCGACGTGCCGGTGACGGCACCGGCCGTCCGTCGGGGCGGCCGACCACCCCGCGCCCTGTACCTCTCCTCCCCGATCGGCCTCGGGCACGCGCGCCGTGACCTCGCCGTCGTGAGAGCACTGCGCGAGCGCGTGCCCGGGCTCGAGGTGGACTGGCTGTCGCAGTCCCCCGTCACGACGTTCCTCGAGGCTCACGGTGAGCGGGTGCACCCCGCGTCACGCTGGCTGGCCAACGAGACGTCGCACCTCGAGTCGGTCGCGGGCGAGCACGACCTCGACGCGTTCGCGGCGATCCGCGACATGGACGAGATCCTCGTCCACAACTTCATGGTCTTCAGCGACCTCGTCGAGGGCGAGGCCTACGACCTCTGGACCGGTGACGAGGCCTGGGAGGTCGACCACTTCCTCCACGAGAACCCACGCCTCAAGCGGGCCCCCTACGCGTGGCTCACCGACTTCGTGGGCTGGGTGCCGATGCCACGCGAGGACGCGGCGACCTCGGCCCGCGAGGCCGAGCTGACAGCCGACTACAACGCCGAGATGATCGAGCACGTCGAGCGACTGCCCGGGGTGCGCGACCGCTCCCTCTTCGTGGGCAACCCCGACGACGTCGTCGACACGACCTTCGGGCCCGGGCTGCCGAGGGTGCGCAACTGGGTGCGCACCCACTACGAGTTCACCGGGTACATCACGGACGTCTGCCCTCCCTCTGCTGCCGAACGGGACTCGTGGCGGGCGGAGTTCGGTATCGCACCGGACGACACCGCGTGTGTCGTCGCCGTCGGCGGGTCGGGCGTCGGGACGGCGTTGCTGCGTCGTGCGGTGGAGGCGCACACGCTCGCCCGGCACCACGTCGACGGGCTCCGCACCATCCTCGTCACCGGGCCACGGATCCCGCCCGGCTCGCTGCCGCGGGTGCCTGGTCTGACGGTGCGGGGTTTCGTGCGCGACCTCCCACGGCTGCTGGCCGCCGCGGACGTCGCGCTCGTCCAGGGCGGACTGACGACGACGATGGAGCTGGCGGCGGCAGGGCGGCCGTTCGTCTACGTCCCGCTGCGCCATCACTTCGAGCAGAACGTCCACGTCCGCCACCGCCTCGACAACTACGGCGCCGGGCGCTGCCTGACGTGGGAGGAGGCCGATCCCGACCGGTTGGCCGGTGCCCTCGTCGAGGAGCTGGGGCGCGAGGTCCACCACCGGCCGGTCGAGCGCGACGGCGCCGTGAGGGCCGCGGAGGCGCTGGCCGAGCTGGTGCGCGCCGGCTGACGTCGAGCCCGGCCCCGGCGGCGTTTTGGGGCGAGGACGTCGGCCCCCGTGGGAGGATCGCGCCATGGCCGACAAGAGCTTCCACATCAGCCGGACGACGACCATCTCGGCGACACCGGAGCGCATCCACGCGCTGATCGACGACTTCCGCGAGTGGCAGGCGTGGTCGCCCTGGGAGGGCCTCGACCCGGCGATGGAGCGCACCTACACGGGCGCGCCGTCCGGGGTCGGTGCCGTCTACGCCTGGCGCGGCAACAGCAAGGCGGGTCAGGGCCGCATGGAGATCCTCGAGTCCGAGCCGCACCACGTCGCCGTCGACCTGCTCTTCGCGGCCCCGATGAAGGCCCACAACCGCGTCGACCTCACCCTGACGCCCGAGGGCGGGCAGACGCACGTCGAGTGGACGATGACCGGCCCTCAGAACGTCGTCATGCGCCTGATGAGCAAGGTCTGGTCGATGGAGAAGCTCGTCGGACCCGACTTCGAGAAGGGCCTCGCTCAGCTCAAGCGCACGGCCGAGCAGGCCTGAGCGAGTTGGCGATCCGTCGCGCCACGCGTGACCACGTGCCTGCGATCGTCGCGCTGCTCGCCGACGACCCGCTCGACGACTGACCCCGCGGGCGTCGCCCACGGGGTCGGTCGTCGGTGGCGTGCCGCGCGTCAGAAGATGCGGACCCGCTGGTCGGGGTCGAGCCACATGCGGTCACCGGGCTGCACGTCGAAGGCCTCGTGGAACTCGGAGAGGTTGCGCACGGCGTTGCCGCGCACGTCCTGCGGCGAGTGGGGGTCGACGGCGAGCAGGCGGATCGCCTCGGCCTCGCGCGCCTTGCCCCGCCACACCTGGGCCCACCCGATGAAGAAGCGCTGCGGGCCGGTGAAGCCGTCGAGCTCGGGCATGCCGCCCTCCTCGCAGGCGATGCGGTAGGCGGAGTAGCCGATCTGCAGGCCGCCGAGGTCGCCGATGTTCTCGCCGACGGTGAGCCCGCCGTTGACCTTGTGGTCCTCGGAGAGACCGGCGGGCGTGTAGGCGCTGAACTGCTCGATGAGCTGCTGGGCCAGCGCGTCGAAGCGCGACCGGTCCTCCTCCGTCCACCAGTCGCGCAGGGCACCGGTGCCGTCGTAGCGCGAGCCCTGGTCGTCGAAGCCGTGCCCCAGCTCGTGGCCGATGACGGCGCCGATGCCGCCGTAGTTCACCGCGTCGTCGGCCTCCAGGTCGAAGAACGGCGGCTGGAGGATCGCGGCCGGGAACACGATCTCGTTCATCGTCGGCATGTAGTACGCGTTGACCGTCTGGGGCAGCATGAACCACTCGGTGCGGTCGATCGGCCCGCCGATCTTGGCGAGGTTGCGGTCGACCTCGAAAGCCGCACTCCTGCAGACGTTCCCGACGAGGTCGTCTGCGTCGATCTCGATCGAGGAGTAGTCACGCCAGGCGTCGGGGTAGCCGATCTTCGGGGTGAAGGCCGCGAGCTTGTCGATGGCCTGGGCCCGGGTGTCCGGACCCATCCACTCGAGCGACGCGAACGAGCGTCGGAAGGCCTCGACGAGGTTGGCGACGAGCTCCTGCATGCGCTCCTTGGCCGCCGGCGGGAACCAGCGTTCGGCATACAGCTGTCCCACGGCCTCGCCCACGCACGACTCCACGACGGCGACCCCGCGCTTCCACCGCTCCTTGTTCTCCGGCTGCCCGGAGAGGGTGCGGCCGAAGAAGTCGAAGTCCTCGTCGACGAGGGCCTGCGGCAGCAATGCCGCGAACTCCGACAGCACGTGGAAGGTGAGCCAGGCGCGCCAGTCCTCGAGGTGCGCGCCCTCGAGCTCGGCGCCGAGGGCGCTGACGAAGCTCGGCTGGCGCACGACGACCTTCGCGAACGCACCGTCGGGTGCCTGCAGACCGGAGATCCATGCGTCCCAAGGGAACTGGGGCGCAAGCGCCTTCGCCTCCTCGAGGGAGTGCAGGTTGTACGTCTTGATCGCGTCGCGGTTCGTCACCGTGTCCCAGTGCGACGACGCGAGGCGCGTCTCGAGCGACATCGTGCGCGCGGCCTTGTCGGCCGCGTCGGGGATCGCCGCGAGGTCGAGCAGGCGCTCGATGTGCGCGACGTACGCCGTGCGGATCTCGGCGTACTTCTCCTCGCGGTAGTACGACTCGTCGGGCAGGCCCAGCCCGCCCTGCTCGAGGTAGACGACGTAGTCCTCCGGCGACCGCTCGTCGGGCGAGACGAAGTGCCTCAGCGGGCCGCCGACGCCGTCACGCTCGAGACGGCCGAACGTCGCCCCGAGCGACTCGACGTCGGTCACGGCGGCGACCTGCAAGAGCGCCGCCTGGAGCGGCGTCAGGCCGAGCTCCTCGATGCGCTCGGTCCGCATGAAGCTCGCGTAGAGGTCCCCGACCTGGCGCTGCGGACTCCCGCTCGCCCCGTCGTGCGCCGTGGCCGCCTCCTCGATGAGGTCGCGCACGCGCGACGTCGACTCCTCGCGGAGGATGTCGAAGGTGCCGAAGCGGGACCGGTCGCCCGGGATCTGCGTCGTGTCGAGCCACGTGCCGTTGACGAACCGGAACAGGTCGTCCTGCGGACGGGCCGACCGGTCGAAGGCCTCGAGGTTGATGCCGGACTGCATGACCACGCTCTCTCTCCCCACATCGGGCGCCGGACCGGACCGGCGATCGTGCGTTCGAGCCTAGTCACGAGCCCGGTCGCCCGCTCGGCCCCCCGCCGCCCGCCACGTGTCGACGGGCCCGGCCGAGGGCAGCCCCGGGTCGGTCAGCGGCGCAGCCTCCCCGCCACGACACCGGCGAGGCCGACGAGCAGCAGCACCCCGCCGAAGGCGCCGATCATCGAGGGGCCCACCTGGTCCAGGCTGAGGTCGGCGTCCGTCAGGTTGCCGACGACCAGGTAGGCCGCGACGAGCATCGTCAGCAGGCCGAACATGATCGCGCCGGGCCGCGGCCCCCTGCGCACGGTGACGAGCACCGGGCGCGGGGCCGGCGTCGGGGCCGCCGGGGCCGCCGGGGGTGCCCAGGCCGGGTCGGGGCGGGTCGCGCCGGGCGGCGGCAGGTGGGGCAGGTCGCTGCCCGGCACGACCGCGTCGTCGGGCACCGGGGCGTGCGACTCCACCCGGAACGGCGTCGTCGGGGCCGAAGCCCCCGCGGGCATCGTCCGCGTCGAGCCGGCCGGAATCGCGGTCGTGTCGCCCGCGCTCGTCGGCACGGATGGCGTCGGGCCGGTCGGATCGGTCGGATCGGTCGGGCCGGTCGCCGGGCTCGGCGCAGGCACGGGGTCGGCCGTCGGGTCGCTGAACGTGAGGTCCGGCGACTCGTCGGGGGTGTGCTGGTTCATCGCGGTCGCCTCCGGGGCGTTCGGGTGGTCGAGGTCGTGCGGGTCGGCGCCCTGCTGGTCGGTGCCCTGCGGGTCCGTCGTGGGGCTCATGAGCTCGCCTTGGTCGTCGTGACGTTGATCTGGCCGATGCCGACCTCGGCGTCGACGACGATCTGCTCCGGGCCGGTCTGCGGGCCGTAGGTGAGGGTGCGCTCCCACCCCATGCCGCTCTCGCGCATGCCGCCCATGCCGGTGCGACCACCGTCGCCCGAGGAGACGGCGATGTCACCGTCCGTCGTGCCCTTCGCGTCCAGGTCGCCGGCGCGCCCCTTGGCGTGCACCGTGACCCGCACGCCCTCCGGCACCACGAGGTCGAGCTGCCCGACGCCGACGGTGGCCGTCACGGTGTCGGTCTGCGGCGTCGCGGCGTAACCGGCGTTCGTGAGGTCGACCTTCATCTGGCCGAGGCCGAGCTCGAAGTCGGGCGCCGGGGTCAACGACGTCACCGTGAAGCTGCGCTCGCCGGCCTGCCAGGGCTGCGTCAGCCCCGCCGGGGCGGCCGTGGCGACGGCGGCCACGAAGAGGCCCGTCACCACGAAGAAGTGCAGGCCACCCGAGCGACGCCCGGCGATGCCCGCGACGAGGATCACGAGGCCCAGCACGCCGACGCCGGCTGCGACACCGACGGCGAGGGCGTTGCCCCGCCAGTCGGCGGCCTGCGCCACCGACATGAGGGCGACACCGGTGACGATGGCGAGACCCAGCGCGAGCAGTGAGCCGGCGAAGCCGAGCGACGGCGTGCGTTCGCGCACGACCGTCGGCGCGGGCGTCCGCGCGGTGCCGAGGGAGGCCCCGGCGTTGGCCGCCGCGTTCCCCGTCGAGCCGTAGGGCCCGCTGCCGTATGCGCCGGCTCCCCCGGGTGTCGCCGTCCCGTCTCCGGCCGGCGGGGTCCACCCACCGGAGGTCGTGGAGGTGGTGCCGGCCGCGCCCTCGGACGGGCTCGGGCTGCCGCTGCGGTCGCGCCAGGGCGCCTGTGCCATCAGCTCGCGACCTGTGCCGGTGCGGGTGAGGAACCACCAGGCCCCCACGACGAGGAGCGCGAAGCCGAAGAAGCGGAAGCCGCGCGAGTCGCCACCCCACCACGGGCCGCCGCCGCTCACCGCGATGGCCGTGACGACGAGCAGGAAGATCGAGCTGCCCTCGCCGTGCTTCAGCGCGCGCTCGATGTGGATCTCGCCCCCCTCGTCGGGCATGAGCAGCCACAGCACGAGGTAGAGGGCGAGGCCCATGCCGAAGAAGAGGGAGAAGAGGATGAAACCCGCACGCACCACCAGCGGGTCGACCCCGAGCCAGCGGGCCGTGCCCGCGGCGACACCGGCGAACCAGCGACCGTCGGAGCGGCGCATGATCCCCGGCTTGCGCAGGGCGGCGTAGAAACCGTCGAGGCCGTGCCCCTGCGGCGGGGCGCCAGTGCTTTTCGTCATGGCCCCAGCGTGGCCCCCGCACCGGCCGCCGGCCATGAGGGTCGACCCTGAGCGCACCCTGACGCGACCCCCAAAGGTGGCCTCGAGGGTCGCCGCCACGCACCCGCGTGGGCGAGGATGGGGTGGTGCAGACGGCATACGAGAGCGGCGCGGACCCCGTGGACCCCCAGGGGCCCGCCGGCCGCGCGACCCCTGCACCCGCCTCCCTGACGCCGCCCACGGCCCCACCGCCCCCGCCACCCGTCCTGAGCTGGCGCACGACGCCGCGCCCGCCGCTCGCCCGCCGACGCGACGGCAAGGTCGTCGCGGGGGTCGCCACCGGCCTGGCCCTGCACCTCGGTGTGCCGGTGCTCGCCGTGCGGATCGCCTTGGTGCTCACCACGATTCCCTTCGGCGCCGGCCTCGCGGTCTACGTGTTCCTCTGGGCCACGATGCGCCAGGTCGACGCCCTCCCGGGATCCACGGCGCCCACGTCGCCGGCGGCATCCGCAGCAGGGGCGACCCCGACCACGACTCCCGGGACCGGGTCCGCCGCGAAGGCGACTCCCGCCGTGGACCTCGCGAGCCTGCGCACCTGGCTGCGCAGCGGCAACCAGGCCGTCGTGCTGACGCTGCTCGGGGTGGCCGCGCTCGCCGTCGCGGGCGCGCTGTGGCTCGGCGGGGCGGGCCTCGACGTGCACGCCGAGCTCGTGCTGCCGCTCGTCGCGATCGTCATCGGCGCCATCTTCTTCTGGTCGCAGCTCGACGAGACCGACGCCATCGGCGCCCGGCGGCCGGTGCGGTGGGTGTGGCTCGTCGTCGGTCTCGGCCTGACGATCCTCGGTCTCGTCGGCCTGCTCGTGCGGGGCACCGACCTCACCGAGCTGTGGCAGGTGGCCGGTGCGGTGCTCGCCGCGCTCGTCGGTGTCGCCGTGCTCTCGGCGCCCTGGATCCTGCGCCTGTGGAGCAACCTGCGGCTCGAGCAGGCCGCCCGCATCCGGGCCACCGAGCGCGCCGACATCGCGGCGCACCTGCACGACTCGGTGCTCCAGACGCTCGCCCTCATCCAGCGCCAGTCGACCGACTCCGCGACCGTGGCCCGACTGGCCCGCGCCCAGGAGCGCCAGCTGCGCAGCTACCTCTACGACGAGGACGCGCGCGCCGGCACCCTGACGGCCGCGCTCACCGCCGCCATGGGCGAGGTCGAGGACCTCCACGGCGTGCCGGTCCAGCTCGTCGTCACGGGCGACCGGCCCATGGACGAGCACCTCGACGCCCTCGTCAAGGCGGTGCGCGAGGCGACGTGGAACGCCGTGCGCCACGCGGCTCCGCCCGTCAGCGCCTACGTCGAGGTCGGCCCGGACGCCGTCGAGGCGTTCGTGCGCGACCACGGCACCGGCTTCGACCTCGACACCGTGCCCGACGACCGCGCCGGCGTGCGCGAGTCGATCATCGGGCGCATGGAGCGCCACGGTGGCAGCGCCCGGATCCGCCGCCGCGCCGACGGCACCGAGGTCGAGCTGCGCCTGCCCGTCGGGCAGGTGCCCGGACCCGACCCGGCCACCCCCGGCGCCTCGAACACCCCCGGCGACCCGGCCACCCCGCCCACCCGGCCCACCCGGCCCACACCGTCCACACCGCCCACGCACGCGCAGGAGCAGCCTTCATGACCGACCCGCGGACCATCCGCATCGTCCTCGTCGACGACCACCACATGTTCCGCACCGGCGTGCGCGCCGAGCTGTCGTCGCTCGACGGCGGTGCGCGGCCGGCCGCCTTCCGGCTCGAGATCGTCGGCGAGGCCGGGGCCGTGGAGTCGGCGACGTCGGTGATCGCGGCGGAGCAGCCCGACGTCGTGCTGCTCGACGTCCACCTGCCGGGTGGCAACGGCCACGGCGGCGCCGACGTCATCCGGGCCTGCGCCGGCCTGCAGTCACGCGCCGGGGTCCCGGTGCGCTTCCTCGCGCTGTCGGTCTCCGACGCCGCCGAGGACGTCATCGCCGTCATCCGGGCCGGGGCGCGCGGCTACGTCACGAAGACGATCAACGCCGAGGAGCTGCTCACGGCCATCGGGCGGGTCGCCGACGGTGACGCCGTCTTCAGCCCCCGCCTCGCCGGCTTCGTCCTCGACGCGTTCGGGGCGGCCGCCGGCGAGGTGGCCGAGATCGACGAGGAGCTCGACCGGCTCTCGGCGCGCGAGCGCGAGGTGATGCGGCTCATCGCCCGCGGCTACCAGTACAAGGAGGTCGCGAAGGAGCTGTTCATCTCCGTCAAGACCGTCGAGACCCACGTCAGCTCGGTGCTGCGCAAGCTGCAGCTCAGCTCGCGCCACGAGCTGACGGCCTGGGCCATGGGCCGCCGCCTCCTCTGACCACCGGCCTCCCCCGTCCCGCAGGGGGCGTATGCGTTCAGTCGGGGGCCGTGACGAAGCGACGCAGGGCGGTCACGACGATCTCCGGCGCATCGGTGTGCACCCAGTGCCCGGCGCCCTTGATCGTGAAGAGGCGGGTGCGCGGGAAGTGCCGCCGCATGCGCTCGGCGTCGTCGCGCTGGATGTACGGCGAGTCGCCGCCGGCGACCCACAGCACCGGGCCGTCGTAGGCCGGCAGCGCGTCGAGGTCGTCGGGCCAGCCCGCGATGCGTGACCCGGCGCCACGGGCGGCGTCGCCCGCGACGAGGTCGAGGTTGACCTGCCAGCGCCACGACGACCCGTCGCGGCGGAGGTTCTGCAGGAGGAACGCCTTGACGCCGCGGTCGGGCTCGGCGAACCGGGCCTCGGCGTCGCCCCGGCTCGTCAGCTCGCCGAGCGGCAGGGCCTGCATCTCGCGGATGTAGCCCTCGAACCGCTCGAGCGAGCCGTAGCCCTTCGGCGCGATGTCGACGACGACGAGCCGGTCGACGAGCTCGGGGTGGCGCAGCGCGAGCACCATGGCCACCTTGCCGCCCAGCGAGTGGCCGACCACGGCCCAGGGCTCCCCCGCGCCGGCCTCGCGGAGCGTCGCGGCCACGGCATCGGCATACGCCTCGAGCGAGAACTGCTGCGACCACGGGGACCGGCCGTGGTCGGGGAGGTCGACGAGCAGGCAGCGGGCGTCCGTGCCCTCCGGACCGCTGACGGCCCGGGCGATCTGGTTCCAGTTGCGCCCCTGGCCGAAGAGGCCGTGCAGGAAGGCGATCCGCGGCCCGGCCGTGCCGACCGACAGCGTGTTGAGCGAGTCCTGGTCGCCGGCCGTCGTCATGGGCGCGAGCCTACGCCGCAGACCACCTCACGCCGCGCCCGGCCGGCCGTGAGGCCTTCGGCGGCGAGCCGGGTGCGTGACCTCACCGACCGTCGCAGGGCCCGTGAGACAGCTGTAACCACAGCGTCACGGCGCACCCGTCGACCGGCAACACGCGCTTCCTAGCGTGGGCGACACGCCCTCGCAGCGGCCAGACCGCACCTCGCCCGTCACCGTCCCGCTCGGCTCGAGCAGCCCAGGAGGAACCTCGTGAGCACGACCACCGGAAGCACCACCGACCGCACGACCGGCAGCGCCGCCGCGACCACCACCGCCCCACCCGCGCTCGCGCCGACCGCCGACCGTCCGAGTCGCCTCCGTGAGCTCACCACCCCGAGGAAGCGGGTCATCCGCGACTGGGACCCGGAGGACACCGCGGCGTGGGAGGGCGGCAACAGGCTCGTGGCCCGCCGCAACCTCGTATGGTCGGTGGCGACCGAGCACATCGGCTTCTCGATCTGGTCGATCTGGTCGGTCATGGTCCTGTTCATGCCGGAGGCCGTCTACGGCTTCACCTCGGCCGACAAGTTCTTCCTCGTCGCCGTGCCGACGCTCGTCGGCGCCGTGCTCCGGGTGCCCTACACGATGGCGACGGCCTTCTTCGGCGGCCGCAACTGGGCCATCGTCAGCGGGATCGCGCTCCTCGTGCCGACCACCCTGACCTGGTGGCTCATGGTCAACCCCGGGCACTCGCTCACGACCTTCCTGGTCGTCGCCGGCCTGGCCGGTCTCGGCGGCGGCAACTTCGCCTCGTCGATGACGAACATCAACGCCTTCTACCCACAGCGGATGAAGGGCTGGGCCCTGGGGCTCAACGCCGGCGGTGGCAACATCGGGGTGCCCGTCGTCCAGCTCGTCGGCCTGCTGGTCATCGCGACGCTCGGCAACCGCCGGCCGGAGGTCGTCTGCGCCGTCTACCTCGTCCTGCTGGCCGTCGCGAGCATCGGCGCCGCCGTCTTCATGGACAACCTCGACCACCAGAGCGCCAACCCCAGGGCGATGCTCGAGGTGCTGCGGCACGCCGACGCCTGGGTCATCTCGCTGCTCTACATCGGCACCTTCGGCTCGTTCATCGGGTTCGGCTTCGCGTTCGGGCAGGTGCTCAACCAGACCTTCCTCGCCGGCCTCACCGGGGGCAGCGTGCCTACACCGGCCCAGACGGCGGCGGCGAGCCTGCACGCCGCCCAGATCGCCTTCGTCGGCCCGCTCCTGGGCTCGGTCAGCCGCGTGTGGGGTGGCCGGCTCGCCGACCGTCGAGGCGGAGCCGTCGTGACCCTGTGGACCTTCGTCGGGATGGCCGTCGCGGGCGTGCTCGTGACGCTCGCGGCCCGCTCGGACGACGTCACCTCCGGCGCGGCGACCGGCGTGCAGCTGGCCGGGCTCATCGGGGGGTTCGTCCTGCTCTTCGTCCTCTCGGGCATCGGCAACGGCTCGGTCTACAAGATGATCCCCGCGCTCTTCGAGGCGAAGTCCGCCGGTGTGGCCGGCCCTGAGCCCGAGCGGGCGGCGTGGTCGCGCTCGATGGCGGGCTCCCTCATCGGCATCGCCGGCGCCATCGGCGCCCTCGGCGGTGTCCTCATCAACCTCGGGCTGCGCGCGTCCTACCAGGGCGCCGCGCACTCGGCCACCGCCGCTTTCGTCGTCTTCACGCTCTTCTACGTCGGCGCCGCGACCCTGACCAAGGTGCGCTACCACCGATGACCGCCACCTCGCCGAGGATGCCGACCCTCCTGGCCGGCGCGGAGGCCCCCACGGTGCGGGCCGGGGTCGCGACGCACTGCGCCTACTGCGGGCTCCAGTGCGCGATGACGCTGACCGGGTCGTCGGCGGCCGACCTCACGGTCAGCCCCCGTCGCTTCCCGACGAACCGGGGAGGCCTGTGCCAGAAGGGGTGGACGAGCGCCGAGCTGCTGCGCACCCCCGGCCGGCTCACGACGCCGCTGGTGCGGCGCGACGGCGAGCTCACCCCGGCGTCCTGGGAGGAAGCCCTCGACATCGTGGCCGACGCGATCGTCCGGACGCAGACGGCATACGGCCACGACGCGGTCGCGGTCTTCGGCGGCGGGGGTCTGACCAACGAGAAGGCCTACCAGCTGGGCAAGTTCGCACGTGTGGCCCTCCGCACGAGCCAGATCGACTACAACGGGCGCTGGTGCATGGGCTCGGCCGCGGCGGCGGGGATCCGCTGCTTCGGCCTCGACCGCGGGCTGCCCTTCCCCGTCACCGACATCGGCTCGGCGCACGCCGTGCTGCTCCTCGGCGCCAACCCGGCCGAGACGATGCCGCCCTTCCTGACCCACCTCGTGCGCGCAGCCGATGTCGGTGGCCTCATGGTCGCCGACCCGCGCCTCACCCCGACCGCGGCGAAGGCCCTCGACGGCGGCGGGCTGCACCTGCAGCTGCGCCCGGGCACCGACGCCGCACTGGCGCTCGGCATGCTGCACCTCGCCGTCACCGAGGGGTATGCCGACCGCGGGTTCATCGCGGAGCGCACCTCGGGCTTCGAGGACGTGTGGTCGGTCGCGGCCCAGTGGCTGCCGGAGCGCGTCGAGAGCGTCACCGGCGTCGCCGTCACGACGATGCGGGCGGCCGTCGCGACGCTGGCCCGCGCCCGGGACACCGAGCGCGGCGCCTACGTCCTCTCCGCCCGCGGCACCGAGCAGCACGCGAGCGGCACCGACACGGTGACGGCCTTCATCGCCCTCGCCCTCGCGCTCGGCCTGCCCGGCAACCCCGGGACCGGCTTCGGCACGATCACGGGCCAGGGGAACGGCCAGGGCGGGCGCGAGCACGGCCAGAAGGCCGACCAGCTCCCCGGCTACCGCAGGATCGACGACCCGGCCGCCCGTGCCCACGTCGCCGCGGTCTGGGGGGTCGACCCGGCCGACCTGCCGGGTCCCGGCCGGAGCGCCTTCGAGCTGCTGACGGCGCTCGGCACCGACGGTGGCCCGCGGGTGCTCCTCGTGCACGGGTCGAACCCCGTCGTGTCGGCGCCGGACGCGCGCACCGTGGCCCGACGGCTCGCCGCGCTCGACCTCCTCGTCGTGTCGGACTTCGTCCTGTCGGAGACAGCGGCAGTCGCCGATGTCGTGCTGCCCGTGCTGCAGTGGGCCGAGGAGGAGGGCACGCTGACCAACCTCGAAGGACGGGTGCTGCGACGGCGACGAGCCCTCACCGCCCCCGAGGGTTGCCGCAGCGAGCTCGACGTGTGGAGCGAGCTGGCGGCCCGGATCGGTTGCCGCACAGCCTTCCCCACCGACCCGCGCGTCGTCTTCGACGAGCTGCGGCGCGCCTCCGCCGGTGGCCCGGCCGACTACTCGGCCGTGACCTGGGAGCGGATCGACGCCGGTGAGAGCCTGCACTGGCCGTGCAGCACCGAGCGGCCGCAGGGCACGCCGCGGCTCTTCCTCGACCGCTTCGCGACGCCGGACGGGCTCGCGCGCTTCGTCGCCGTCGACCACGTCGGACCTGCGGAGGCCGATGACGCGGCCTACCCCCTCGTCGCCACGACGGGGCGCGTCCTCCAGCACTACCAGTCCGGCGCGCAGACGCGTCTCGTGGAGGAGCTGTCGGCGGCGGCCGGCGGGATGTTCGTGCAGATGCACCCGGACACGGCGCGCACTGCCGGCCTCGAGGACGCCGACCCCGTCGACGTCGTGAGCCGTCGCGGTCGCACCCGGGCCGCCGTGCGCCTCGACGACGACATGCGCACCGACGTGGTCTTCCTCCCCTTCCACTGGGCTGGCGACGCGCGCGCCAACTCGCTGACCCATGCCGCCCTCGACCCGACCAGCCGCATGCCCGAGTTCAAGGCGTGCGCCGTCCGCTTGGAGGCGATCTCGTGAACCGCCCGACCCGCCACGTCCTCGTCGTCGGCAACGGCATGGCCGGGGCGCGCCTCGCCGAGGAGATCCGGCACCGCGATCCCGACGCGACGCGCTTCGCGCTGACCGTGGTCGGCGAGGAGCCGCACGCCGCCTACAACCGCGTGCTGCTCTCCACCGTCGTCGCCGGTGCGATCACCCCCCGAGACACCCGTCTCAAGCCCGACGGCTGGTGGGCCTCCCGCCACATCGACGTCGTCACGGGGGTGCGGGTCGACCGCGTCGACACCGCGGAACGCACGGCCACCCTCGTGGCGGCCGATGGCAGCGAGCGCGTCGTCGCCTGGGGCGAGCTGGTGCTCGCGACGGGGAGCACCTCCTTCGTCCCGCCCACCGAGGGGTTGCAGGCCGGCACGCCGGGCACAGCGGCACCGCTGGCTCGCGGCGTGGTGGCGTTCCGCACCGTCGACGACTGCGACCGCATCACCCGCGCAGCCGAGTCCGCCTCCACCGCTGTCGTCCTCGGCGGCGGGCTGCTCGGACTCGAAGCCGCACGGGGCCTTCTCGCGCACGGCATCGACGTCACGATCGTGCACCCGCAGGACTACCCGATGGATCGGCAGCTCGACGCGGACGGTGGCGCGGTCCTGAGCCGGGTCGTCCAGGGCATCGGCGCGCGGCTCGTGCTCGGCCAGTTCGTCACCGCCCGCCACGCCGCGACGGCGAGCGAGCCGGCCCACGTGGTCCTGAGCGACGGGTCCGCCCTGCCCGCGGACCTCCTCGTCGTCGCGGCGGGGGTACGACCGCGCACCGACCTCGCCATCGCCATGGGGCTCGTCGTCGCCCGGGCCGTCGTCGTCGACGACCGCCTCGCCACCTCGGTGCCCCACGTCCACGCCATCGGCGAGTGCGCCGAGCACCGCGGCGAGGTGCCCGGGCTCGTCCAGCCGGGCTGGGACCAGGCGCGTGTCCTCGCCGACGTGCTGACGGGCGCCGACCCCGAGGCGACCTACGAGGGCACGAGCGTGCTGACCCGGCTCAAGGCCCACGACATCGACCTCGCGAGCATGGGCACCGTCGACGTCGACGTGCACGACCCGGGCCACGAGGTGCTCGCCTTCACCGACCCGAGCCGGGGCCGCTACGCCAAGCTCGTGCTCCGCCAGGACCGCCTGGTCGGCGCCATCCTCCTCGGGGTCGGCGACGCGGCAGGCGCCCTGACCCAGCTCTACGACACCGGTTCCGTCGTCCCGCGGGACCGCCTGTCGCTCATGCTCGGTCGCGCCATCACCCGGCCGGGAGCCGCCGAGGCCGTCAACCTCGCCGAGATGCCCGGCACGGCCGTCATCTGCCGGTGCAACACCGTGACGAAGTCCGCGATCGTCAGCGCCTTCCGATCCGGCGCCGGGACCGTCGGCGCCGTCGCCGAGGCCACCCGCGCCACGACCGGCTGCGGCTCGTGCAAGGGCGCCGTCGACGGTCTCTGCTCGTGGCTGCGCTCGTCCGAGCCCGCCTCCTCCCCCGCGCCCACCTCCTCGACCCCCGAACCGGTGCCGGCAGCCGCCGCCCTGACCGAAGGAGCCGCCTGATGTCCACCACCACCGAGAACCCGACGCGCACCACCACCGGCTCCGTCGTCGTCGTCGGCCACGGCATGGTCGGCCACCGCTTCGTCGAGGCCCTCCGGTCGCGCGACACCGCGAGCACGTGGAGGGTCACCGTCCTCTCGGAGGAGGCGGAGGCGGCATACGACCGCGTCGGTCTCTCCTCCTACGTCGGCGCGTGGGACCGCGCGTCGCTCGCCCTCGCCGGCAACACGTATGCCGGTGACGACCTCGTCGACCTGAGGCTGGGCACCCGCGCCGAGCACGTCGACCGCGCGGCGCGCACCGTCACGACGAGCACCGGCGACGTCATCGCCTACGACGAGCTCGTCATCGCGACCGGCTCGCACCCCTTCGTCCCGCCGGTGCCCGGCCACGACTCCGCCGGCTGCTTCGTCTACCGCACGCTCGACGACCTCGACGGCATCCGGGCGGCTGCCGAGGCGGCGATCGAACGGGCCCACGCCGACGGACGCGAGGCCAACGGCCTCGTCGTCGGAGGCGGACTGCTCGGACTCGAGGCGGCCAACGCCCTGCGCCTGCTGGGCCTGACGCCGCACGTCGTCGAGTTCGCCCCGCGCCTCATGCCGCTCCAGGTCGACGTCGGCGGTGGCGCAGTGCTCGAAGGGCTCGTCAGCCAGCTCGGCGTGCAGGTGCACACCGGCGCCGGCACGAGCTCGATCGCCGCGCAGGGCGACGGGCGTCTCGCGGTCGAGCTCTCCGACGGCACGGCCCTGCTCACCGACCTCGTCGTCTTCTCCGCCGGGGTGCGGCCGTCCGACGGCGTCGCGAGAGCGGCCGGCCTCGACATCGGCGAGCGAGGCGGCGTGCTGACCGACACGTCCTGCCGCACCAGCGACGAGAACGTCTGGGCCGTCGGCGAGGTGGCAGCCGTCGAGGGCCGTTGCTACGGCCTCGTCGCCCCGGGCTACACGATGGCCGAGGTCGTGGCCGACCGGCTGCTCGGCGGTGAGGCGACGTTCCCGAGTGCCGACCTGTCCACCAAGCTCAAGCTGCTCGGCGTCGACGTCGCGTCGTTCGGCGACGCGATGGCCACGACGCCGGGCGCACTCGAGATCGTGCACACCGACGCGACGAAGGGCACCTACGCCAAGGTCGTGGTCAGCGACGACGCCCGCACCCTGCTCGGCGGCGTCCTCGTCGGCGACGCGTCGGCGTACACGACGCTCAAGGCCTACGTCGGGCGCGAGGTGCCCGGGGACCCGGGTGCGCTCGTCTCCCCGGCGGCTGCCGAGCTCGGCGCCGACGCGCTACCCGACGACGCCGTCATCTGCTCGTGCAACAACGTCACGAAGGGCTCGATCTGCGGCGCCATCGCCGAGGGCGCCTGCGACCTGGCGGCCATCAAGGGCTGCACGACCGCCGGAACCACCTGCGGTGGTTGCCTGCCCACCGTCAAGAGGCTGCTCGTTGACTCAGGCGTCGAGCTGTCCAAGGCGCTCTGCGAGCACTTCGAGCAGAGCCGGGCCGAGCTCTTCGAGATCGTGGCCTCCACCGGCATCCGCACCTTCTCGGGGCTGCTCGCGCGCTCCGGCACCGGGACGGGCTGCGAGATCTGCAAGCCCACCGTCGCCTCGATCCTCGCCTCGACGAGCAGCGACCACGTGCTCGACGGCGAACAGGCGGCGCTGCAGGACAGCAACGACCACTTCCTCGCCAACATCCAGAAGAACGGCACCTACTCCGTCGTGCCGCGGATGCCCGGGGGCGAGGTCACGGCCGAGCAGCTCATCACGATCGGCCAGGTCGCCCTGGACTTCGGTCTCTACGTCAAGGTCACCGGCGGCCAGCGGATCGACCTCTTCGGTGCCCGCGTCGAGCAGCTGCCCGCGATCTGGCAGCGACTCGTCGACGTCGGGATGGAGTCGGGGCAGGCCTACGGCAAGTCGCTGCGCACCGTGAAGTCGTGCGTCGGGTCGTCGTGGTGCCGCTACGGCGTGCAGGACTCGGTCGGCATGGCCGTCGACCTCGAGCACCGCTACCGCGGCCTGCGCTCCCCGCACAAGATCAAGTTCGGGGTGTCGGGGTGCGCTCGCGAGTGCGCCGAGGCGCGGGGCAAGGACGTCGGCGTCATCGCGACGGACAAGGGCTGGAACCTCTACGTCTGCGGCAACGGCGGGCAGACGCCGGCCCACGCCAGGCTGCTGGCGAGCGACCTCGACGACGAGACGCTCGTGCGCTGCATCGACCGCTTCCTCATGTTCTACGTCCGCACGGCCGACCGGCTGCAGCGCACGGCGCCGTGGCTCGACGCGCTCGAGGGCGGGCTCGAGCACCTCAGAGCCGTGGTGTGCGACGACTCTCTCGGGATCGCCGCGGACCTCGAGGCCGCGATGGACCGCCACGTCGAGGGCTACCGGGACGAGTGGAAGGCGGTGCTCGACGACCCCGAGAAGCTCTCGCGCTTCGTGTCGTTCGTCAACGCCCCCGAGGAGGCCGACCCGACGGTCGCCTTCGACGAGTCAGGGCCACGCAAGGTGCCCGTGCTGCTCGGCCTGCCCACCGTCCGCGAGAACGCCTGAGCCCAGAGGAGTCCACCATGAGCACACTCGTCAGCACCCCAGCCTCGCGCCGCGTCAGTCTCGGCAGCCGCGGCGGCCTCGGCGCCCTCGGGCCGGAGGTGACCCGGAACTCGATCCGTCCCGGCATCCTGCCGACCCCCGGAGCGCGGCAGTGGGTGCCGGCCTGCTCCGTCGCGACCCTCGTGCCCGGTCGTGGCGTCGCCGTGCTCCTGCCCGGCGGCGCCCAGGCCGCCCTGTTCCTGCTGCCCAACGGGATGATCTACGCCGTCGACAACATCGACCCGTACGCCCGGGCCGCGGTGCTCTCGCGCGGGCTCACCGGTGATCGCAGTGGTGAGCCGACCGTGGCCTCACCACTGCTCAAGCAGGTCTTCTCGCTGCGAACCGGTGCCGCCCTCGACGACCCGGAGGTCGCCCTGCCGACGTATGCCGTCCGCGTCCAGCACGGCGAGGTCCGGATCGGCCTCCCCCTCCCCTGAACCGTCGAAAGGCCACACTCTGCGGGTCCCCCACCGTCGAAGGGCCAGACTTTGCGCGCGGATCACGCCGCGAACTTTGGCCCCTCGACGGTTGGGAGGCCGCGAACTTTGGCCTCTCGACGGTTGGGGGGCCGGGGTCAGGGGGTGGGGGTCAGCGCCAGGGCGGCGCGGAGGGCGTCCTCGAGGCTGGTCGTCGGGCGACCGATGAGCCGCGCCAGGTCGCCGCTGTCGGTGGACAGGGCCCCCTCGGCGATCCCGCGGTCGCTGTCGGCCAGCACACCGGCGTACGCCTCGGGGAGGCCGGCCACGACGAGGGCCGCCGTGTAGTCGGGGACGGACAGGTCACGGTAGGCGAGCTCCCGACCGGTGGCGCGCCCCACCGCGGCAGCCAGCTCCCCGAGGGTGAACGCGTCATCCCCACCGAGCTCGTAGACCGCGCCGTCGTGCCCCCGTCCGTCGTCGGCCGCGAGCACGACGGCCGCGGCGTCGGCGTAGTCGGCACGTGCGGCGGCGCTGACGCGGCCGTCGCCGGCAGCACCGAGGACGGCGCCGTGCTCGAGGTAGGTCGGCAGCTGGGCGGTGTAGTTCTCGAGGTACCAGGAGTTGCGCAGCAGCGCGTGCGGCAGGCCGGACTCCGCCAGCAGCTCCTCGGTGGCGCGGTGCTCGGCCGCGAGCAGCAGGTCGGAGGTGTCGGCCCGGGTGATGCTGGTGTAGGCGACGAAGCCCACTCCCGCCCGCTTGGCGGCCTCGATCACGTTGGCGTGCTGGGCGATCCGCTGGCCGACCTCGCTCCCTGAGACGAGGAGCAGACGGTCCACACCAGCAAACGCGGCATCGAGGGATGCCGGGTCGCCGTAGTCTGCGCGGCGCACGACGACACCGCGCGTGGCCAGGTCGGCGACGGACTCGGGGTCGCGGACGACGGCCACGACGTCGGAGGCCGGCGTGCCGCGCTCGAGGAGGGACTGGACGACGAGACGGCCGAGGTGACCACTGGCACCGGTGACGAGAAGGGTCATGATGTTCCTTTCGGGTGGGACTGACACCCTCCGGAACGACCGGGTCAACATCATACTTCCCAGAAGTTAGTACCCACTTTGAAGTAAGGTACTGACATGACGGTAAGTAACACCCTGCGCCGACACTTCCCGGACGGGATCTTCGCCTCCGACTGCCCGAGCCGAGTCGTGCTCGACCACGTGACGAGCAAGTGGGGCACGCTCGTCATCCTCGCCCTCGCCGAGGGCAAGCCCCTGCGGTGGAGCGAGCTGCGTCGTCGGGCGGAAGGGGTCAGCGAGAAGATGCTCGCGCAGACCCTGCGGATGCTCGAGGCTGACGGGCTCGTCGACCGGGTGGCCCGGCCGGTCGTGCCACCGCACGTCGAGTACTCCCTCACCGCGCGCGGCGCCCGCCTCGCCGAGCGGATGGTGCCCCTCATGGACTGGATCGCCGAGCACGCGCCGGCGATCGTCGGCGACGCCGGGGAGGCCGCCGCTAGACGTTGAGGCGGTAGCCCCGGCGCAGGACCGTCTGCACGAGGTGCCGGTCGGGCAACGCCGAGCGGAGCCTGCTGACGGCCATGTCGAGCGCGTGCTCGTTCTCCGCCTCGGGCAGCTCGTCGAGGAGACGCTCACGACTCAGCACGGCGCCCGGCTCGGACATCAGGGCCGCGAGCATCGCGCGCGGCCCACGCGCCAGGCTCACGGTCTCACCACCGAAGGTGACGACCCGGCCGTGCACGACGAGCGGCCCGAGCGCCGTCTGCACCTCCGCGACGCCGTTGAGCGTCAGGTGCTCGACGACGGAGCGGATCAGCGCACCCATCCGGAACCGGTCGGGCACGATCGGCGTCACGCCGAGGTCGAGCAGCGGCGCGGCCGTCACCGGCCCCACGGCTGCCGCCGCGACACCGCACCGCATGGCGTCGACGAGGACGCCGTCCATGCCGAGCTGCGCTGCGGCAGAGACGAGTCCGTCCACTGCCGGCGCCGACGTGAAGGTGACGACGTCCACCTCGCGGGAGGCCACGGCTGCGATTAGACGGCCCAGACGACTCTCGTCGGTCGGCCGCGCCCAGCGGTAGGGCGCGACGGTCAGCACCGTCGCCCCGGCCGAGCGAAGACGTTCGAGCTGCTCGACGTCCTCGTGGCCGTGCAGCTGCACGGCCACGCGCCTACCCATGACTCCGGCCTCGAGCGCGAGCCCGATCGTCGACGCCGTGCGCTCGTCGTCGGCGATGCCGGCATCGTCGTGCCCGGCCGCCCGCACGGCACCTCGCGCCTTGGGGCCGCGGACGATGATGCGCGCCTCGTCGAGGACGGCGGCGAGGTCCTCACCGAGGCCGGCCGCGTCGGCCGCCTCGATCCAGCGCCTGAAGCCGTAGGCCGTCGTCACGACGACGACGTCCGGGCGAGCGTCGATGACGGCCCGCGTGTCGCCGATGAGGATCTCGTCCTCGTCGACCGGAGCGATCCGGACGGCGGGTGCGTGGAGCACCTCGGCGCCGCGTCTCACGAAGGCGTCGATGAGGTCACCCGACCGACGGTCCGAGGTCACGGCGATCCGGAAGCCGTCGAGCACCGGCCCGGCGGCGTCCGGCCGGGCAGCGTCGGGGTCCGGCCCGTCCAGGGCGGCCGACCACGCCGTGGGCGGATGGCTGCGTCGACCGACGGCGCCGGCTCCCGACGATCTCTCCCCGGCCTCGCTCACGCCACGCCGTCCATGGCGATCCCGTCGGCATCGGCTCCCACTCGGCGCGCCCACACGGCGGAGCGGCGCACGACCTCGCCGACGACGATGACCGACGGCGAGGACGCCCCGCCCCGCACGGCGAGGTCGGGCAGCGTGGTGAGCGTCCCCACGATGCTGCGCTGGTCGGGCGTGAAACCGCGCTCCACCACCGCGGCCGGGGTGTCCGCCGCGAGCCCGGCCCGCGCCAGCGCCGTCGTCAGCGGGACGAGGTTGTGCATCCCCATGAGGACGACCACGGTGCCGCCCAGCGCGACGAGCGCCTGCGCCTGCTCCTCCTCGAGCGGGACGTGGCCCGACACGACGGTGACGACGTGGCTGACACCGCGGTGGGTCACCGGGATGCCGGCGCTCCCCGGGACGCCGACGGCCGAGGAGATGCCGGGCACAACGGTGACGGGCAGGCCGGCCTCGACCGCCGCCTCGACCTCCTCGCCCCCGCGCCCGAAGACGTAGGGGTCGCCGCCCTTGAGCCGCACCACCGTGAGGCCGGCGCGGGCCCGCTCGACCATGATCCGCTCGATCTCACCCTGGGGCACCGCGTGGTGTCCCGGTCGCTTGCCGACGTCGACGACCTCGGCTCCCGGGGCGAGGCGCGCGACGTCGCCCACCTCGGCCAGCCGGTCGGTGAGCACGACGTCGGCCTCTGCGAGGGCGCGGACCCCGGCGAGCGTCAGCAGGTCGAGACCGCCGGGGCCCGCCCCGACGAGGACGACCCGGCCACGCGGCGCAGCCGGGACGGGCGCGTCGACGACGGGACACCGTCCGGCGAGCGCGTCACGGACGGAGGCCCAGCCGGCCGCCGGCCCGACGAGCACCGCGAGCCGGACGCGATTGCACACCTCCTGCGTCACGTCCCCGGGACCGGAGGCGAGCGTGACGACGGCACCGGCCCGCTCGTGACGGCGCACGACCGAGGTGGTGAGCCCCGGCGGCCCCACGACGAGCACGGGCAGCCCCGTCAGGTCGGTGTCGATCAGCACTGCGGCCTCCCGTCGCGGTCGTGATCCAGGTCGGCTCCCACGGTAGGAAGTGAGTGTTTCGTCCGCGTTTCCGTCGGGCGATCGCGCGGTAACGGCCGACTCACTCGGACGCCTGCGTGCCGTGCGGTCGCACCTGACAGAGTGGGCCCATGACCAGCCCCGTGCCACCAGCCACGGTGGCCCCCGTGCTCGTGGCTGCCGCGCACGGCACGTCGTCCCCCCGCGGCCGCGCGGCCATCGGGCGCCTCGTGGCCGCGGTGGCGGCGCGCCGTCCCGACCTCGAGGTGCGGGCGGCCTTCGTCGACGTGCAACCGCCGGACCCGGCCAGCGTGCTCGGGTCGATCCCCGCGGGGCGCGGGGCGCGGGTCGTGCCGCTGCTGCTCTCGGCCGGCTACCACGTCTTCGTCGACCTCACCGAGGCCGTGGCGTCCGTGCCCGCAGCCACGCTGGCCCCGGCCCTCGGACCCGACGACCGCCTGGCCCGCCTGCTGCGTCGCCGCCTCGACGCGGCCGGGCTGCGCGACGACGACGTCGTCGTGCTCGCCGCCGCCGGTTCCTCGCAGCCCTCCGCCGTCGCCGACTGCGTCCGCGTCGCCGACACCCTCGGCGGCCTGCTCGAGCGTGCCGTCACGGCGGCGTTCCTCTCGGCGGCGGAGCCACGGCTGGAGGAGGCCGTCGCGGCCGTGCGGATGCCCGGCCGGCGCGTCGTCGTCGCCACCTACCTGCTCGCGCCCGGCTTCTTCGCCGACCGCGCCACGCGGTGCGGGGCGGACGTCGTGACGCCGCCGCTGCTGCTGCCGAACGGGCCGGCGCCGGACGAGCTCGTCGACATCGTCGTCGAGCGCTACCTCAGCTGAGCACCCACCACCCGAGCCAGGCGCCGGCGAGGCCGAGCACGAGGTTGACGAGCGGGTTGCCGAGCGCGCCGCCGCGCCGCTCCTCGCGCCACAGCTCGACGGTGTCGGCCGCGAGGGTCGACAGGGTCGAGAGGCCGCCGCACGTGCCGCCGACGAGCACGAGCGTCCACGTCGGCCCGAGGTCGGCCCGCGTCGCCACGACGGCGCCGCCGACCACCGAGGCCGCGACGTTGGCGGTGAGCACCCCGATCGGGAGCGGACGGCGCGGGAGCACGGCGACGAGCCAGGTGCGCAGCAGGGCACCGGCGCTGCCGGCCCCGACCGCGAGCACCCACCCCCACCACGGCGTGCCGTTCACGCGCCCGCCTCCTCGTCCGGAACGACGAGCCCGCCGAGCCAGTAGCCCAGGGCGGCCGCCAGCACGCCGAGCCCGAGGCTCACCCCGAGCCCGAGGGCGACGGCGGTCGCCGCCGAGCCGTCCACGAGCGTGATGCTGAGCGCCGAGAACGAGGTGAAGGCGCCGAGGAAGCCCGGGCCGAGGAGGGAGCGCAGCTGCGGCCGCACCGGCAGCCGGGCGAGCATCCCGAGCAGGAAGGCACCGGCGACGTTGACGACGCTGATCCGCGGGTCCCACTCCGCGCCACCGGAGCTCCCGCTCGTCAGGAGGAGGCGCAGCAGGGTGCCGAGCGCGCCACCGAGGGCCACCGCGACGACGTGCATGGCAGCAGTCTCGCAGCCGTCCCGGCGCCGCGCGCACCGGCCGGGGCATACTCGAGGGGTCCGCGCCGCGCCCGAGGAGAGATGGCCCCGGTGAACCAGCCCCTGCGCTACCTCACCCTCGCTGCCCCGGCTGTCGCGGAGCTCGAGGTCAAGCGGTCGCGCTTCCGGTGCGAGCTCGCCCCCGTGAGCTCGGAGGAGGAGGCACGGGCGTTCGTCGCCGACGTGCGCGCCGCCCACCGCGACGCACGACACCACTGCACGGCCTTCGTCATCGGCGCGGACGGCGCGACCCAGCGCTCCAACGACGACGGCGAACCTTCCGGCACCGCAGGCGCGCCCATGCTCGAGGTCCTGCGCGGGCGCGACCTCACCGACGTCGCCGCCGTCGTGTGCCGGTGGTTCGGCGGCACCCTCCTCGGCACCGGCGGGCTCATCCGCGCGTACGGCGACGCCGTGTCCCTCGCCCTCGACGACGCCCGCGTGCTGGCCCGCGAGCGGCGCCAGGGGGTCGTCGTCGACGTCGACCACGCGACCGGGCCGCGGCTCGAGCACGCCCTGCGCGGCCTGCCCACCACCGGGGTGACGGCCGTCGAGTACGGCACCGAGGGCATCCGTCTGCACGTCGCGACGGCGCCGGACAGCGCCGACGCGGTGACGGCCACTGTGGCCGCCGTGACGTCGGGGCGCGGTCGCCTGGGGCCGGGGCCGTCGACGTGGGTCGACGCCGACGCGTGAGGGCCGGCCGCGCGACGCGCGTGAGAGCATGCCTGCATGGGCTTCCAGATCGCAGGTGACCCCGCCGCCGACCGGGTCCTCGACGAGCACCCCTTCGCCGTCGTCGTCGGCATGATGCTCGACCAGCAGTACGGCATGGAGCACGCCTTCCGCGGCGGTCACAAGGTGCTGAGCCGCTTCGGCACCCTCGACCCCGCCGCCATCGCCGGCGCCGACCCCGACGAGTTCAAGGCGATGGCGAGCACGCCGCCGGCGATCCACCGCTTCCCCGGCTCCATGGCCGCGCGGCTGCAGGAGCTCGCCGCACTCGTCGAGAGCCGCTACGACGGCGACGTCACGCGGCTCTGGACCGAGGCCACGACCGGCAAGGAGCTGCTGAAGCGCGTGCAGGAGCTGCCGGGCTTCGGCAAGCAGAAGGCGCAGATCTTCGTCGCGCTCCTCGCCAAGCAGCTCGACGTCCGGCCCGACGGCTGGGAGGCGGCAGCCGGCGACTACGCCCAGGACGGCTACCGCTCGGTCGCCGACGTGGTCGACGGCGACTCGCTGCTCAAGGTGCGAGAGTTCAAGCAGGCCAAGAAGGCCCAGGCCAAGGCCGGTCAACAGGGCTGAGAAACCAGAACCGTCGCCCGTATGCCGCTGGGCTCGCTTCTCCTCGAAGCGAGCCCAGCGGCATCGGGGTGTCGGGCGTGGCCCGAGGACGGTCAGTCGGCGAGGAAGCCGAGCAGGTCGGCGCGCGTCAGGACGCCGATGGGCTTGCCGTCCTCGACGACGAGGATCGCGTCGGAGTCCTCGAGCTCCTTGCGGGCCGCGGAGACCGGCGAGCCCGCACCGACGAGCGGCAGGCCCGTCTCCATGTGCTTGTCGACGGGGTCGGCCAGGTGGGCCTGACCGGTGAACAGGGCGGCCAGCAGGGCCCGCTCGCTCACGGCGCCGGCGACCTCACCGGACATGACGGGCGGCTCGGCCTTGACGACGGGCATCTGCGAGACGCCGTACTCGCGCAGGATCTGGACCGCGTCGCGGATCGTCTCGTTGGGGTGCGTGTGCACGAGCGCCGGCATGTCGCCGGTCTTGCTCCGCAGCACCTCGCCGACCGTCGTCTCCGTGTGGTCGTTGAGGAAGCCGTAGGAGTGCATCCACTCGTCGTTGAAGATCTTGCTCATGTAGCCGCGGCCGGAGTCGGGCAGGAGCACGACGAGGACGGCGTCCTCCGGCAGGTCCTTGGCCGCGCGCAGGGCCGCCACGACGGCCATGCCGCACGACCCGCCGACGAGCAGGCCCTCCTCGCGGGCGAGCCGGCGCGTCATCTCGAAGGAGTCCGCGTCGCTGACGGCGATGACGTCGTCGACGACCGAGGGGTCGTAGGCGCCGGGCCAGAAGTCCTCACCCACACCCTCGACGAGGTAGGGCCGACCCGTGCCACCCGAGTAGACGGAGCCCTCGGGGTCGGCCGCGATGATGCGCACGGCGCCGTCGCTGACCTCCTTGAGGTAGCGGCCGGTGCCGCTGATCGTGCCGCCCGTGCCCGCGCCGGTGACGAAGTGCGTGACGCGACCGTCGGTGTCGCGCCAGATCTCCGGACCCGTCGTCAGGTAGTGGCTGTTGGGCCCCTCGGGGTTGTAGTACTGGTTCGGCTTCCACGCCCCGTCGATCTCGCGCACGAGGCGGTCCGAGACGGAGTAGTAGGAGTCGGGGTGCTCGGGCTCGACGGCGGTCGGGCAGACGACGACCTCGGCGCCGTACGCCTTGAGCACGTCGCGCTTGTCCTGGCTCACCTTGTCGGGGCACACGAACACGCAGTGGTAACCCCGGCGCTGGGCCACGAGGGCGAGGCCGACGCCGGTGTTGCCGCTCGTCGGCTCGACGATGGTGCCTCCCGGCTTGAGGAGGCCGTCGCGCTCGGCGGCCTCCACCATGCGCAGGGCGATGCGGTCCTTGACGGAGCCGCCCGGGTTGAAGTACTCGACCTTCGCCAGCACGGTGCACTTCACCCCCGCGTCCGCGACGACGGAGCCGAGCTTGACCAGGGGCGTGTTGCCGACGAGGTCGGCGACGTTCTCTGCATACTTCACCCGCCCATCCTAGGAGGGCCGTCCCACCGTGCGAGACACGCGGTGGGGCGAGCACCCCGTCCGGCGCGTGCAGGCGCTGGGGTCGGAGGGTCCGCGGGAGCCGTCCGGGCGCACGCGCCCCTCCCGGACCGTCACGAACCGGGCACGGACCGAGCGGCCGGGGCGTTACCGTGGTGGACCCGGTTTCATCTCGGCGGAAGGGGAGCCCGCATGGGGCGTGCACGACGCGCGCGCAGGATCGCCCAGGCCGCGGCCTACGGCGGCGGAGTCGGCGTGGCCGGGCTCGGCGTGCTGGGCGCCCTGGGCTACGGACTCCTCCGGGTCGAGGCGGTGATGACCCGCCGCATCGTCGGGCAGCACTTCGAGGGGGCACCCGACGACGCCGGCCGCTACGGCACGGGGCACGGCCAGCCCGTGCGCCTCGTCGTGCTCGGCGACTCGACCGGCGCCGGCATGGGCGCCGACCACCCGCACGAGACGATCGGCGCGACGGTGGCGAGCGGCGTCGCGGCCTTCAGCGGGCGGCCCGTGGAGCTGACGAACGTCGCGGTCATCGGCGCCGAGTCGACGGCCCTCGGCGAGCAGGTCGACCGCGCCCTCGACGCCGTCACCGAGCCCGACGTCGCCCTCGTGCTCATCGGCGCCAACGACGTCACCCACCGCATCGACACCTCGGTGGCCGTGCGCCACCTCGCGGAGGCGGTCCGCCGGCTGCGCGGTGCCGGCGCCGAGGTCGTCGTCGGCACGTGCCCCGACCTCGGCGCCCTCGAGCCGGTGCCGCAACCGCTGCGGCTGCTCGCGCGGCGCTGGTCGCGCGACCTCGCGGCCGCGCAGACGGTCGCGGTCGTCGAGGCCGGCGGCCGCGCCGTGTCGATCGGCGACCTGCTGAGCGAGGCCTTCGCCGCCGAGCCGCACGTGATGTTCAGCAAGGACCGCTTCCACCCCAGCCCGGTGGGCTACGCCCGGGTGGCGGCCGCCCTGCTGCCGAGCGTGTGCGCCGCCCTGCACCTCTTCGGCGAGCTCGACAGCCCGGCGCCCGACCGGCGCCGCGGCGAGGGGGTCGGCCCGGTCGCCGTCGCGGCCACCATGGCGGTGACCCGCCCGGGCAGCGAGGTGGCGCCCGCCGAGGTCGGCGGCCAGGCCCGCGGCGCGCAGGGCCGCTGGGCCGTGCTGCTGCACCGGATCCGCCCCGCCCTCCCCGCCCTCCCGGCCCTGCCTGGCTCCGGGGCCTCCGGGGGCTCCGGCCCGCGTCCGTCGCCGGCCACCGACGAGGCCGAGGATGACGTCACGACTCCCGCAGGCACACCGGGGGCGTACGCCTGACGTGCCCGCCGCATGCGGAAGGGGCCGTCCGCGACGCGGACGGCCCCTTCCGGTACAGGTGGTCTCAGCCGACCGACATGATCTCGCCCTTGGCGGGAGCCGTGATGCCGAGGTCCTCGTTCCACTTGGAGAAGTCGAGCTGGCCGGGGCTCTTCGTCGAGCCGGTGAAGCGCACGACCTGCGACGCGTCCTTGGAGACGTAGAGGGCGCCCTCCTCCTTGCCCTTGGTGTCGGTGAGCACCCAGCAGTCGACGCCGTTGACGCTCTCGCTCGCGACGTCGGTGCTCAGCTGGCTCGGGGTCACCGCGCCGAAGGCCTTCTCGAGGAAGCTCTTGAGGCTGAGGCTCTGGGTCATCGACGACGCCGACACCGGGGCCTTGATGAACTTGCCGCCGGCCTTCTGGACCGCCGCCGGGGCGCCCTGCTTCTTCCAGAAGGTCGCGTCGCCCTGGATGTAGACACCCTCGGGCAGCGAGATGACGCGGGCCTTGCCGTCGCCCTCCATGTCGATGGCGATGTCGGCGGTCTTGCCGTCGCTCGTGCCCTTGAAGTCGATCTTGATCGTCTTGCCGCCCTGGTCGACCTGGCCGACGAAGGCGCCGGACGTCGCATCGAGCGCGTTCGCCTTGGCCTTGCTGAGGATGTCGGCGGCCTCGGGGGCGTCGCTCGCCGGCGCCGACGTGCTGCTGCTCGACCCGGCCGGGGTGCTGGCGGTGCTCGACGCGCTGGGCGCGCTGGCGGCAGGTGTCTCGGACTTCGAGCACGCGGCCGCGCCGAGGCTGATCGCGAGCGCCCCGGTCAGCGCGACGACGCGGGTCGGAAAGGTCTTCATGGTGGAGATGGCCCCCTGATCGTTGGGTCGCCCGGCTTGAGCACGCGGGCGGTGGTCGGAGCTGGTGCGCCGACGGCCCGACCAGCGTATCCGGGCGTGACGACGACCCGGCTGCGTGGTCATACCCGCCCGCCGCGCTCGGCGAGACGCACGTCATGGCCCGCGCCCTGTCCAACCGGTGTGAGGACGTCCTACCATCGTGGGACTGAGCAAGCGCTTAGTCGCCCGCCGCAGCGCGACCGGGCCGAACGCCGCACCAGGAGATCACCCGTGACCGAAGCCGTCATCGTCTCGACCGCCCGCTCGCCGTTCGGCCGGGCCTTCAAGGGCTCGCTCAAGGAGGTGCGTCCCGACGACCTCGCGGCCACGGTCATCCAGGCCGCGCTCGACAAGGTGCCCGAGCTCGACCGGCGCCTCGTCGAGGACCTCTACCTCGGCTGCGCGGAGCCGTCCGGCCGGCACGGCTCCAACATGGCCAAGGTGGTCGCCACCCTGCTCGACATGGACGCCACGCCTGCCGCGACCATCAACCGCTTCTGCGCCTCCTCGGCCCAGACGACCCGGATGGCCTTCCACGCCATCAAGGCGGGCGAGGGCGACGTCTTCGTCTCGGCCGGCGTCGAGTGCGTGTCGCAGTACACCGACTGGGCCGGCGCCGGCGGCGCCAAGGAGGACCAGCAGAACGGCCGCTTCGCCGAGGCCCAGGCCCGCACGAAGCGCATCGCCGAGACGAACGCGACGTGGACCGACCCGCGCGAGGAGGGCCTGCTGCCCGACATCTACATCGCGATGGGCCAGACCGCCGAGAACGTCGCCACGGCATACGGCATCTCGCGCGAGCGCCAGGACGAGTGGGGCGTGACGAGCCAGAACCGCGCCGAGGCCGCCATCGGTCGTGGCTTCTTCGACTGGGAGATCACCCCCGTCACGGCGCCCGACGGCACCGTCGTGACCAAGGACGACGGCCCCCGCGCCGGCGTGACCCTCGAGGCCGTGCAGGGCCTGAACCCGGTCTTCCGCCAGGAGGGCACCGTCACGGCCGGCAACTGCTGCCCGCTCAACGACGGCGCGGCGGCGCTCGTCATCATGAGCGACACCAAGGCCCGGGAGCTCGGCCTGACGCCGCTCGCCCGCGTGGTCTCCACGGCCGCGACCGGCCTCTCCCCCGAGATCATGGGCCTCGGCCCCGTCGAGGCGACCAACCTCGCGCTCAAGCGCGCCGGCCTCTCGATCGGCGACATCGACCTCTACGAGATCAACGAGGCCTTCGCCGCCCAGGTCATCGGCTCGGCCGACCAGATCGGCATGGACTACGACAAGCTCAACGTCAACGGCGGCGCCATCGCCATCGGCCACCCGTTCGGCGCGACCGGTGCGCGCATCACCGGCACCCTCATCAACGCGCTGCGTGACCGCGACGGCCAGTTCGGGCTCGAGACGATGTGCGTCGGCGGCGGCCAGGGCATGGCCGTCGTCTTCGAGCGCCTCAGCTGAGCCGGGGGTGGGTCCGCCGCCTCGGGCCCACCCTTTCGTATGCCGTCGGCGCACCTCCCCGGTCACCGTTCGGCGCACTCGGGCGGGGTCGCGCCAGCAGACGGCCCGCGTCGTCCACCACTCGGCGGCCTCCGGCCGGGACCGGTCCTGTGGACGACGCCCCGGGCAGACCCTCCCGTCCTGCGAAGGTCGAGGCCGTGCCCCCTATCGACCCGGGTCGACCCTTCACCGTCGCCGACGCACGCGCCGCCGGTATCTCGCGCTGGCGGCTCGAGGGACCGAGCTTCCAGCGACTCTTCACCGGCATCTACGTCAGGTCCGACGTAGCGGTGACGACGCCGGTGCTCGCCGCAGCGGCCCTGCTGGCCTCGCCACCGGGCACGGTGCTGTGCCATCACACCGCCGCCGCACTCTGGGGTGCGGCCTGGTCGACCTGGTCGTGCTCGGCGACTCGCTCGTGCACGGCGGGGTCACGTCACCGGACGCTCTTCGCGCGGCCGCGGCCGACCATCGCGGGCGCGGAGCCCTGCTGGCCCGACGTGCCGCCAGCCTCGTGCGGACCGGAGCCGAGTCGGCGATGGAGTCACGGCTGCGGATGCTCGTCGTGCTCTCGGGACTTCCCGAGCCCGTCCTCCAGCATCCGGTGCGGACTCGCCACGGCTACTGGCGGCTCGACCTCGCGTGGCCGGCCGTCCTCGTCGCCCTCGAGTACGACGGCCGACACCACATCGAGCGCGAGCGGCAGTGGGCGCGCGATCTCGGCCGGCGCGAGGCGCTCGAGTCCGACGGGTGGCGTTTCGTCGTAGCGATCGCCGGTGACGTCCTCGCCACCCCCGGGCTCACCCTGCAACGCCTCGAGGAGGCCCTTCGGCGCGCGGGCCTACCGGTGCGCGTCCGCTCGACCCAGTGGCGACGGCACTTCCCGGGACACCCGTAGTCCTGCGGCGGCCAGCACGAGCCACCGCTCGGAGGGATTCCGAGACGTGGCAGGGCGGAGACGGCCTCCTGAGCCACCACTCGGCAGGCTGAGGTCTCAGAGCCCCCTGCGGATGCCGGCGAGCGCGTCCACGAGCACCGCGGGGTCGACGTCCGGATCGGCGGCGAGGACGTCGTGCACCATGACGGCCAGCTGGTCCATGACGACGGCCGGGCCGAGGTCCGGCACCGCGGTGGTCGGCACGCCGCGCGCCGTGGCCACGCGGTCGGCGAGTGCCTGGACGAGGGCCCGCACGGCCGGGACATGCGAGAGCGCGTGGTCGAGCGGCAGCTGGTGCCACCGCCCGACCACGCGCCGGAGCTCGTCGGACACCTCGTGCGGGGTCGGCGAACCCGCGCTCGGAGGTGTCACGGGCGTCAGTCGCGCAGGCGCGCGAAGAGCCGGACGAACTCGATGTAGAGCCAGACGACCGACACGATGAGGCCGTGGGCGAGCAGCCACGAGAACTTCTCGGGCGCGCCGACCTTGACCGCGTTGTCGATCGAGTCGAAGTCGATGGCCAGGGAGTAGGCCGCGAGGCCGACGCCGAGGATCGACAGGCCGATGCCGAGCATGCCGCTGCCACCGAAGCCCCAGCCGCTGAGGACGCCGGTCCACTGCAGGACGAGCTGCAGCAGGCTGAAGATCATGTAGCCGACGATCGCCATGAAGAACATCCGGCGCGACTTCGACGTGACCTTGATGAAGCCCGTGGCGTAGCCCGCGTACATCGCGGCGAACGTGCAGACCGTCGCGAGGACGGCCATGAGCACGACGCCCTCGTATCCCTGGATGCGGTTGATCGTGTAGCTGAAGGCGCCGAGGAAGGCGCCCTCGACGGCCGAGTAGAGCACGATGAGCGGCACCGAGACCGTCTTCATGAACGCGATCGCGAGGCCCAGCACGAGGCCGATGACCATGCCACCGAGCCAGATCGGGGCGGCGAGACCCGGCGACCCGCTGACCACGACCCACGTCACCGCACCCGCGGCGACGAGGAGGGCGAAGAGCCCGAGGCTCTTCATGATGACGCTGTCGATCGTCAGCCGGCCGGTGTCGACCGGGCCGGCGCTCGAGCGCGCGTACATGTCGTTGAGGTGCTGCGCCGTCATGGCGTCCTGGGCCGCGTGGCCCGCCGTCGCCGACTGGGTGCCCGGCTGCTGCGGGCTGCCCTGGGGCGCGCCGAAGCCGGCGTAGCGCTCCTTCTCGATCTGCTTGTTGAGCCGGTCGAAGACCGGGTTTCCACCTGCCATGTGAGTGTGCTCCTTGGGGCACTGGTGCCACCGGGCGTGGCGACTGTCACCAGACTAAGCGTTCGGGGGGTCCCCGCTGGTTCCCGAAACGCGCGCGAGGCCCCTCCCCGGGCCCGCGCGCGAACCCGGCGGACGGCATACTGGCTGCCTCCGCCCCCGTGGCCCAACCGGCAGAGGCAGGCGACTTAAAATCGCCATCGGTGAGGGTTCGAGTCCCTCCGGGGGTACGTCCTGCGCGGGTCGGTCGATCCCTGCCGTTCACTCCCGCGGCCCACCCCTCGGGCGTGCCGCGGGCCCCGGACGCCGACAGCCCGTAGGATGACGTGCGAGATCGAGGTCCAGGGGGACCAGGGCTGGGCCACTCCTCTCGGGCCTGCTGCACCACGGCGCAGTCCCCGAACGAGAAGGAGCACCCAGGTGCTGGAGCCCCGCGTCGCACCCGCGACGACGACCGCTCCCTCCCGCGCGCCCTGGGCCCGGATGGCCGAGCCGCACGTGGCCGGCGCCGCCGACCTCGGCCGTCGCGTCGGCGACTCGCTGCGCCGCAGCTGGGCCGACCGCCACGTGCGCCGGGGGATGGTCGGCACGGTCCTCGTCGCGGCGGGCTCGGTCAGCCCCGCGTTCCTTCCCACCGACACCTTCGAGGACCCGCCCTCGCCCCTCGTCGAGCGCCTCGGCGTCGAGTGGCTCGGCACGGCCACCGGCCGCGTGATCACGACGATCCTGCTCGCCGTCGGCATCGCCCTGCTCGTCGACGCCTGGCTGCGGATGCGCCCCACCCACGGCCCGAAGCCGCCCTCGCTCGCGTGGCTGCTGTGGAGCCTGCCGATCATGCTCGCTCCCCCACTCTTCAGCCGCGACGCCTACAGCTACGCCGCGCAGGGCCAGATCGTCCTGCGCCACATGGACCCGTATGCCGTCGGCCCCTTCTGGGTCGCCGGTCCGTTCGCCGACCAGGTCGACCCGATGTGGGTGCAGACCCCGGCGCCCTACGGCCCGCTCGCCCTGCAGGTGCAGCACCTCGTCGTGGCCGTGTTCCCCGAGAACGCCTACCTCGCGGCCATCGCCATGCGAGTGCCGGCACTGCTCGCCGTCGGCCTGCTCGCCTACGCCCTCCCGCGGCTCGCCGAGCGCTACGGCGTGAGCGGCCGGCACGCACTCTGGCTCGGCGTGCTCAACCCGCTCGTGCTCATGCACTTCATCGGCGGCGCGCACGGCGACGCCGTCATGGTCGCCCTCGTCACCTTCGCCCTGCTCCTCGCGAGCCGCGGCCAGCTGCTCACGGCTGCGGTGACGATCGCCGCTGCGGCGGCCTACAAGCAGACCGCGGTGCTCGCCCTCATCGGGGTCGTCGGGATGGCGTTGCAGGCCCGCACCGACCTCCCTCCCGGCGCCGCCGCCCGGCTGCGGGCGATGCTGCGCCACGGGCTGGTGCTCGGGGGCGTCACGGGCCTGGCCTTCACCGCGATCACGGCGGCGTCGGGCCTCGGCTGGGGCTGGATCCCCAACCTGTCGGTGCCGGTGACGCTGCGCTCGATGCTGTCGCCGCCGACCTTCGTCGGCAGCGTCGTCGAGTGGCTCATGCGCCTCTTCGGCATGCCGGAGAGCTGGGCGGCCGCCCCCGTGCCGGTCGCGCAGTCGATCGGCCTCGTCGCCGGGCTCGCGGGCATCGCGTGGATCACCTGGCGGGTCGCGCCGCGCAACCCGGTGCTGGCCGTCGCCGCCGCCTTCCTCGTGCTGTGCGCGTCCGGGCCCGTCATCCACCCGTGGTACCTGCTCTGGGGTGGCCTCCTCCTCGCGGCCGTGCGGCTTTCGGCCCGACACGTGCGGGCGGTCGTCTTCGTCACCCTCTTCTTCGTCACCTACGGCGTGGTCGACGCCACGGTGTCCAACGGCACCTGGGCCCTCGGGGTCTCGGCCGCGCTCTGGATGGCGGCGCGGCTGCGCGCCCACCGGAGCCGGGCCCACGAGCGGGCCGACCAGCCCGTGCTGACCGCCTCCGTCAGGCAGGCCTCACCCCAGCAGGTCTGAGCCGGCGGCCTGAGCTGGGCGGTCTGAGCCGGCGGTCAGGCCCGGCGGGCCACGCCGAGCGCGATGCCGTCGAGGATGTCGTGCTCCGAGGTGACCACCTCGCGCAGCCCGGCGCGGTCCGCGACGCGATCGACGACGCGGCGCCACACGAGGGCACCCGCGCCGATGACGTCGACGCGGCCGGGGTGCACGTAGGGCAGCGCCGCACGGTCCGCGCGCGTCATCGCGAGCAGGTCGTTGCACGCGGCACGGACGTCGTCGAGCGACGAGCGGTGCAGGTGGATGCGCGTCGCGTCGTAGGCCGGCAGCCGCAGCAGGTGGGCGGTGATCGTCGTGACGCTCCCGGCCAGGCCGACGAGCGTCGCCACCCCGGCGATGGGCACGACCGACTCCGCGACGTCGAGCGCGGCGTCGACGTCGCGGGTGGCGGCAGCGATCTCCTCGGGCGTCGGCGGGTCGCTGACGAGGTGGCGCTCGGTCATCCGCACGCAGCCGACGTCGACCGACCGTGCCGCCTCGACGTGGTCGGTGCCGCGGACGAGCTCGGTGGACCCGCCACCGAGGTCGACGACGAGGTAGGGGCCCGGCACGCCGCGGGCGGCGAGCCCCCCGGTGGCGCCGGCGAACGACAGGGCGGCCTCCTCGTCACCGGAGACGACCTCGGGCGACACCTCGACGCCGAGGTGCTCGGCGAAGGCCGCCCGCACGCCCTCGATGAAGTCAGCGGCGTTGCGCGCGTCGCGGGAGGCCGAGGTGGCCACGAAGCGCTCGCGCTCGGTGCCGAGCTCACGGCACGACGCGGCATACTCCCTCGTGACCGCGAGGGTGCGCTCCATGGACTCGGGAGCGATGACGCCCGTGCGGTCGACGCCGTGGCCGAGCCGGACGATCTCCATCCTGCGCAGCACGTCGGTGAGCTCGCCCGTGGCCGGGTCGACGTCCGCGACGAGCAGGCGGATCGAGTTGGTGCCGCAGTCGATCGCGCCGACCCGGACCGTGGCGCTCACGCCCCGCTCCCGTCGCTCGACCCGTCGGCCGGGTCGGCCGGGTCGGCAGCGTCCTCGGCCGCGTGCAGGGCGGCGCACGACGTCGGCGACCACCAGTCGCCCAGCATCGCGAGCGCCTCGTCGCCGAGCGGGTTGACCCCCGGGCCGGCGGCGAGCGCATGGCCGACGAGGACGTGCAGGCACTTGACGCGGGTGGGCATGCCACCGGCCGAGATGCCGTCGATCTCGGGCACGTCGCCGAGCTCGGCCCGGCGGGCCAGGTAGTGCTCGTGCGCACGCCCGTAGGCCGCGGCCAGCTCCTCGTCACGCGCGAGCCGCTCCGTCATCTCCTTCATGACCCCGGCGGTCTCCAGCGTGCTCACCGCTCCGGTGAGGCGCGGGCACGTCGCGTAGTACGTCGTCGGGAAGGGGGTCCCGTCGGGCAGACGCGGTTCCGTGCGCAGCACGTCGGGCTCGCCGCACGGGCACCGGTGCGCGACCTCGGCGACGCCGCGCGGCGGACGGCCGAGCTGGCGCTCGACGGCAGCGAGGTCGGCGGGCTGCGGGGACGGACGGTCGGGGGCGCTCACGCGGGGGTCACTCCAGTGTGGATGTCGGCGGTGTCGGGAGGTCGGGCGGTGTCGGACCCGTCGGGCTCGCTCCCTCGGCCCGGGAGCGACCGGCGGGTGCGACGTTCACCGGCCGCGCGCGACGCCGGCGGTGGGTCGGTCGGCGATCTGGATCGACTGCCAGATCTTGCCGTACCACGGCGAGGTGTCGTTGGCCATGGGCGCCGCCACGACGGGGCGCGGCGCCGTCGGCGCGTTCGGGGTGTCGGCGCCCGGGTCGATGACGGTGTACGCCCGGTCACCGACGCGCACGAACTTGAGCCGCTCGCGGGCCTGCACCTCGATGAAGGCGGGGTCCTTCCACAGGGCCGCCTCGCGCTCGAGCGCGGCCACTGTGCGGCGCTGCTCGTCGACCTTGTCCTGCATGGCCGCGACGTCGCCGCGCTGCTGCACGAGCGAGCGCAGGGTCGGCACGAGCGTCACGGCGAGCATGACGACGATGCCGAGCAGGATGGCGCCTCGCACCCAGGCGGTCGAGGCCGAGGGCGGGGAGGGCGCGGGCGTGCGCGGTCGGGCCGCGAGGGCCGGTCGCTCCTTGCCCGCACCGGGCCGGGCGGCGCGGGAGGCGCCGGGCCGGGACTGGCCCGGGCGCGACTGACCGGGTCGGGTGCCCGACGCGCGGGCCGCCCCCGAACGCGACGTCGACCGGCCGGAGCCCGCCGGGGCCCCGGTCGGGCGCGCGCCGCCCGCCGGGCGGACCGTCGGTGACGGGCGGCCCGGGCGGGACGGCGTGCGATCGGCCACGAGGTCAGCCCTCGGCGCCGAAGCGGCTCGCGTCGAAGCGGGGGAAGGCGCCGGCTCCGGCGTAGACCGCGGCGTCGTCGAGCTCCTCCTCGATGCGCAGCAGCTGGTTGTACTTGGCGACGCGCTCGGACCGCGCCGGGGCGCCGGTCTTGATCTGGCCGCAGTTCGTCGCGACGGCGAGGTCGGCGATCGTGACGTCCTCGGTCTCGCCCGAGCGGTGGCTCATCATGCAGCGGTAGCCGTTGGTCTGCGCCAGGGTGACCGCGTCGAGCGTCTCGGTGAGCGTGCCGATCTGGTTGACCTTGACGAGCAGCGCGTTGGCGGTGCTCGTGGCGATCCCGCGGCCGAGGCGCTCCGGGTTGGTGACGAAGAGGTCGTCGCCGACGATCTGGACCTTGGCCCCGAGCAGGTCGGTCATCGACTTCCAGCCCTCCCAGTCCTCCTCGTTGAGGGGGTCCTCGATGGAGACGAGCGGGTAGGCGTCGACGAGCTCGGCGTAGTAGGCGACCATCTCGTCGGCCGACCTGCTCGCACCCTCGAAGGTGTAGGAGCCGTCGGTGAAGAACTCGGACGCCGCGACGTCGAGGGCGAGGGCGATGTCGCGGCCCGGCTCGTAGCCCGCGGCGCGGATGGCCTCGAGGATGAGGTCGAGCGCGGCACGGTTGGACTCGAGGTTGGGCGCGAAGCCGCCCTCGTCGCCGAGGCCGGTGGCGAGGCCGCGCTCGCTCAGCACCTTCTTGAGGGCGTGGTAGACCTCGGCGCCCCAACGCAGCGCCTCGCTGAAGGTCGGTGCCCCGATCGGGGCGATCATGAACTCCTGGATGTCGACGTTGGAGTCGGCGTGCGACCCACCGTTGAGGATGTTCATCATCGGCACCGGGAGCACGTGGGCGTTCGGGCCGCCGACGTAGCGGAAGAGCGGCAGGCCGGCGGACTCGGCCGCGGCGTGCGCGACGGCGAGGGAGACCCCGAGGATCGCGTTGGCGCCGAGGTTCTCCTTGTTCGACGAGCCGTCCAGGGCGAGCATCTCGGCGTCGACGAGGCGCTGCTCGCTCGCGTCGAAACCGACGAGCCGCGGGTTGATCTCCTCGATGACGGCGTCGACCGCCTGGCTCACGCCCTTGCCGAGGTAGCGGCCCTTGTCGCCGTCGCGGCGCTCGGACGCCTCGAAGGCGCCGGTGGAGGCACCGGACGGGACGGCGGCGCGGGCGAACGTGCCGTCGTCGAGACGGATCTCGACCTCGACGGTCGGGTTGCCGCGCGAGTCCAGGATCTCGCGGGCGCCAATCTCCTCAATGCTGGCCACTGACAACTCCTGTGCAGGTCGCGCCGGGGCACCCGCTGCAGGTCGCGCAGGTGCGCACCGGGGCGTGCGCCACGGCGCCACGCTGCGTCCGCGCGGTGCGCAGTCGGCGCCCCGGTACGTCCGAAGCCTAGTGGCTGACCCGCCGAACGCCTCGGAGCGACCCGGCCCAGTGTCGGATGGCGGACACCTGGCCGCGATCGGGCCCGTCGGCCGAAAAAAAGTTGTCAGACATTACCCGCCAAAGGGCGCCGAACCGGACGCAAACCGACAAATTTTTTACTCGTTCTTGACCTTCGGCTGGGTGGAACCGACATACTCCGAAGGGTCACCGGGGGGTGGCTGTTTCATTGGGGAGTTACGACACCAGCGGGGGGTTGGTGCTGTCATGGGTCAGGCTGTGCGACAACCGGGAGCGATTCTCCTGGATCTCAACGCGCGAGTCGATGAACGCCGGGCGACCGACCGGTCACGAAGCCAACGGCTGCTGCAGCTGGGCATCGCGGCCGGCGACGTCATCGTCATCCTCGCCGCGACCGTGCTGGCGGGTCTTCGCCACATCGACGTCCCGGTGCTGCCGGTCACGAACGACGTCAACACGCTCGCCCTCTCGGTCGGGCCGTGGGTCATCCTCGCGTGGATGCTCGCCAACGTGGTCCGGGGCACCTACACCAAGGCCCACCTGGGGGTCGGCACCGTCGAGTACGCCCGGGTCCTCGGCGCCGCGGGACTCACGGCCGGCGCCATCGGCATCGCGAGCTACCTGACGAAGTTCGAGCTGTCGCGCGGCTTCTTCGTGCTGCTCTTCCTCGTCGGCGTGCCGGGGCTGCTCGTCTGGCGCTGGTCGGCGCGCCGCCTCGTGCACGGCCTGCACCACCGCGGCCACCTGCTGACCAAGGTCATCATCTCCGGCTCCGAGAGCCGCATCGACGAGGTGGCGAGCGTGCTGCGCCGGGAGAAGTGGCTCGGGTTCACCATCATCGGCGCGCTCGTGCCGGCGTCACGCCCGGTCAAGGCGACCCCCGGCGGCGTGCCGGTGCTCGGCTTCACGAACGAGACCGCCTCGAACGCCCTGGCCTCGGAGGCCGACCTCGTCCTGTTCACCGAGGGCTCCTTCCCGTCGGCCGTCGACTTCCGCCGCATCGCGTGGGACCTCGAGGGCCACGACGTGCAGATGGCCGTCGTGCCGAGCCTCAGCGACATCTCCTCCGGCCGGATGGCCATGCACCCCGTGGGCGGGCTGCCGCTCGTGCACGTCGAGCCGCCGCAGAGCCTCGCCGCCTCGCGGGGCCTCAAGCGGATGTTCGACGTCGTCGGCGCCGGCGTGGCCCTCGTGCTGGCCTCGCCCGTCATGATCGTCTTCGCCCTGCTCACCAAGCTGCAGGACCGCGGCCCGATCCTCTTCCGCCAGACCCGGGTCGGGCGCGACGGGGAGCTCTTCGAGTGCCTCAAGTTCCGCAGCATGGTCGTCGACGCCGAGGCCCGCCTCTCCGGCATCAGCCACCTCAACAAGAACGCCGAAGGCGTCCTCTTCAAGGCCGAGCACGACCCGCGGATCACGCGCGTCGGCGCCATCATGCGTCGCTTCTCGATCGACGAGCTGCCGCAGCTCATCAACGTCATCAACGGCGACATGAGCCTCGTCGGCCCGCGCCCGGCCCTGCCCGCCGAGGTCCGGCGCTACGAGACCGACGTCCAGCGCCGCCTGCACGTGCGCCCCGGCCTCACCGGCCTGTGGCAGGTGTCCGGCCGCAGCGACCTGTCGTGGGAGGACACCGTCCGGCTCGACCTCTACTACGTCGACAACTGGTCGATCGTGCAGGACCTCACGATCCTGGCGCGCACCGTGCACGCGGTCTTCGCCTCCAACGGGGCGTACTGACCGACGGGCCACACGGACGGCGTGGGCGCGGACCTTCGGGGCCGCGCCCGCGCCGCGGGTCCGGCGCCCCGACCTCCCCCCGACGGAGGGGCGCCGGGCCCGCCCTCAGGACGAGGCGCGCTCGTGCAGCTCGCGGAGGGTGGCGCGCAGCTCTCCCTCGGCGTCCAGCCCGTCGGCGCGCGCGGCCAGCACGATCGCGAGCAGCCGGGAACCGATCCCATCGCCCGCGGCGACCTCGTCGACCACCGCGGCGAGCCCGGCCTTGCTCAGGCGGCCCACGGTCTTGTCGGCCCTGGCCAGGGCCGGCAGGGCGGTCGGGATGCCGTCGAGCGGGTGGGTGCGGTGCTGCTTCTCCCCCGCCTTGATCGCGTCCCAGTTGGCGGCGACCTGCTCGGCCGAGTCGGCCTCCACCTCGGCGAAGACGTGCGGATGGCGACGGACGAGCTTGTCGACGAGGCCGCCGGCCACGTCGTCGATGCCGAACGGCGCGCTCGGGTGCTCCTCGGCGACCCTCGCGTGGAAGGCGACCTGGAGCAGCAGGTCACCCAGCTCCTCCTGGACGTGGTCGGGGTCGCCGCTCTCGATCGCCTCGACGGCCTCGTGCGCCTCCTCGAGCAGGTAGGGCACCAGGCTCTCGTGCGTCTGCTCCGCGTCCCACGGGCACCCACCGGGTGAGCGCAGGCGGTCCATGACGGCCACGACGTCGAGCAGGCGCGCGCCCGGCACGTCGAAGGAGGCGATGAGCAGCTCGACCTCGGGCGGCTCGGGCAGCCGCGTGACCTCGACGGCGACGGCGTCGCTGAGTCCCGGGTCGCCGTCGGACGAGCCCACCCACACGACGTCACCGTCGGCCGTCGCCGCCACGAGGGCGCGGGCCAGCGCGGCCGGGTCGTCGTGCGGCGCCGTCCCGACGTCGATGCCGGCCTCCGCCACGGCGAGCGCCTGCGGCTCGTCGGGACGAGACCACACGGCATACGCCCCCTCGAGGGAGCTCCACGCCTCGCGGGTCAGCAGACCGGGCGCGACGCGGGGGGTCGAGACGAGCAGGACGACGCGGCCGGGCACGATCGCTCCGGGGCGCGCGACGCCGCTGCCGGCTACTGGGCCGCCGGGGCGCTGTTGGCCTCCGGCTTGACCCAGTTGGGCGTCGTCTGGCCGAGGGTGAAGTAGACGGGGCCCTCGTTCGAGGTGATGACCTTGCCGTACTTGGGGTTCACCGAGATGTCGGCTCGTCCGAGGTCGGCCCGGTAGGCGGCGATGTCGGCGGGCGTCATGCGCTGGGACTGGATGAGCGCGACGGCCTCGACGAACTCCTTCGTCGTCGGGGTCGCCCCCGGGATGGAGGAGATGACCGAGGCATAGGTCTCGTCGGGCTTCCAGGAGCCGGACTTCTCGACCGAGGCCTTGAGCAGCGGCGCTGCGACGAGGGCTGTCACGACGATGTTCTCGGCGAAGTCGAGCTTGGCCGCCTTGAGCTGGTCGAACGTCTCGCGGACGTCGGACTCGTGGATGACCTCGCCGTTGACGACGGCGGCGGCCTGCTGCCGCGTGTCGAAACCGCACCCGCCGAGCAGCGAGACGGCACCGAGCGCGACGACGCCGACGGCGGCCGCGCGCTTCGCGGGGTGAGCAGACCAAGCCTTCACGAATTTCCTCCTCTGGCGGATGCGTCTGACATCCTACGGTGCTCCCGCGGGTTACCGGGCCGCGCCCGAGGACGCGGCCGCGATGTCGTCGAGCAGGACCGCCGAGATGAGCCCGCGCGCCCACGCCAGCACCTCGACGTCACGCAGCGGCTTCCCACCGACGCGGGCCGTCATCGGGGCCGGCACGAGGATCGTGCCGAGCGCCTCCTTGACGATCGTGCCCGGGTAGAGGCGCATGAGGCGCAGCTGCTGGCTCTCCCGGAGGTCCTTGACCGGGCCGAAGCGCACGACCTTGCCCTGCAGGCCGATGTCGCCGATGCGGGCCTCGCGGGCGACGACGCGCAGCCGGGCCACCTCGAGCAGGTTCTCCACCGGCTTGGGCGGCGCGCCGTAGCGGTCGCGCAGCTCGGCGGCGATCTCGTCGACGGCCTCGAACGTCTCGACCGTGGCCAGCTTGCGGTAGGCCTCGAGCCGCAGCCGCTCCCCCGGCACGTAGTCGTGCGGCAGGTGCGCGTCGACGGGGAGCTCGATCTTGATCTCGGCCGGCACGTCCACGGTGTCGCCGCGGAAGTCGGCGACGGCCTCGCCGATGAGCCGCACGTAGAGGTCGAAGCCGACCCCCTGGATGTGGCCGGACTGCTCGCCGCCGAGCAGGTTGCCCGCCCCGCGGATCTCGAGGTCCTTCATCGCCACGGCCATGCCCGAGCCGAGGTCGGTGTTGCTCGCGATGGTGCGCAGCCGGTCGTGCGCCGTCTCGGTCATCGGCTTCTCGGGCGGGTAGAGGAAGTACGCGTAGGCGCGCTCGCGGCCGCGGCCGACGCGACCCCGCAGCTGGTGGAGCTGGCTGAGGCCGAGCACGTCGGCGCGCTCGACGATGAGGGTGTTGGCGTTGGAGATGTCGAGTCCGGTCTCGACGATCGTCGTGCAGACGAGGACGTCGAAGCGCTTCTCCCAGAAGTCCTCGACCACCTGCTCGAGGCGGTGCTCCCCCATCTGGCCGTGCGCCGTCGCGATGCGTGCCTCCGGCACCAGCTCGCGCAGCCGCGCCGCGGCCTTCTCGATGCTGCTCACCTTGTTGTGCACGAAGAAGACCTGCCCCTCGCGCAGCAGCTCGCGGCGGACCGCTGCCGTGATCTGCTTCTCGTCGTAGGCACCGACGAAGGTGAGCACCGGGTGGCGCTCCTCGGGCGGCGTTGCGAGAGTTGACATCTCACGGATGCCGGTGACGGCCATCTCCAGCGTGCGCGGGATCGGCGTGGCCGACATCGAGAGCACGTCGACCGCCGTGCGCATCGTCTTGAGCAGCTCCTTGTGCTCGACGCCGAAGCGCTGCTCCTCGTCGATGATGACGAGGCCGAGGTCCTTGAACTGCGCGTCCTTCGCGAGCAGGCGGTGGGTGCCGATGACGAGGTCGATGGAGCCGTCCGCCATGCCGGCCATGACCTCCGCGGCCTCCTTGTCGCTCTGGAAGCGCGACAGCGAGGCGACCCGGACGGGGAACTGCGCGTAGCGCTCGGAGAAGGTCTGCTGGTGCTGGCTCACGAGCAGGGTCGTCGGCACGAGGACGGCGACCTGCTTGCCGTCCTGGATCGCCTTGAAGGCCGCGCGCACCGCGATCTCGGTCTTGCCGTAGCCGACGTCGCCGCAGATGAGCCGGTCCATGGGGACCTGCTTCTCCATGTCGGCCTTGACCTCGTCGATGCTCGAGAGCTGGTCGGGGGTCTCGACGTAGGCGAAAGCCTCCTCGAGCTCGCGCTGCCACGGGGTGTCGGGTGCGAAGGCGTGCCCGCGCGTGGCCTGGCGCGCGCTGTAGAGACGGATGAGGTCGGCCGCGATCTGCTTGACGTAGCGCTTGGCCCGCGACTTCGTCTTCGTCCAGTCGGAGCCGCCCATCTTGTTGAGCGTGGGCTCCTCGCCACCGACGTACTTCGTCACCTGGTCGAGCTGGTCGGTGGGGACGTAGAGGCGGTCGCCGGGCTGGCCCCGCTTGCTCGCGGCGTACTCGATGACGAGGTACTCGCGCGTGGCCCCGCCCACGGTGCGCTGCATCATCTCCACGAAGCGGCCGACGCCGTGCTGCTCGTGCACCACGTGGTCGCCGGGACGGAGCTGGAGCGGGTCGACCTGGTTGCGGCGGCGCGAGGGCATGCGGCGCATGTCCTTCGTCGACGTCGAGCCGCCGACCGAGCCCGTGAGATCGGTTTCGGTGAGGACCTCGAGTCGAGCAGCCTCGTCGACGAATCCCCTTCCGAGACAAGCGGTCGTGATGACGGCCCGCCCCGTCGGAACGCCGTCGGCCATGCGCTCGACCGGCACCTCGTGGTCGCGGAGCACCTCCTCGACGCGCTTGGCCAGGCCGGGCCCCTCGGTGACGATGGCGACCCGCCAGCCGTCGGCGATCCGCTGCCGCACGTGACCGACCGCGCGCTCGGTGTCGCCGCGGAAGGCCTCGGACTCGACCGTGCCGAGCGCGAGCCGGACGTCGACGTCGTCGTCCTCGATGACGAGCTCCGCGTCCGAGGTGAAGGGCGTCATGGTCCACCACGGCCGCCCGGCACCGACGGCGTGGGCACGCACCTGCGCGAGGGTCCAGTAGGAGGCCGAGCCGAGGAGCGACTCGAGGTCGACGGGCACGACGTTCCCGGCCGCGGCGTTCGCCCAGCTCGCCTGGAGGAACTCGTCGCTCGTCAGGACGAGGTCGTGGGCCCTCGTGCGGATGCGCTCGGCGTCGGCGAGCAGGACGGTCGACGAGCGGGGCAGCACGTCGAGCACCGACTCCATGCCGTCGACGAGGGCCGGCGCCAGCGACTCCATGCCCTCGACGGCGATGCCCTCGGCGACCTTCGCCAGCATGTCGGCGACGCCGGGCAGCTGCGTCGCGAGCTCGGCGGCCCGGGCGCGCACCTCGGGCGTGAGCAGCACCTCACGGCACGGCGGGGCCCACAGGCCGTGCTCGGCCACCTCGAGGCTGCGCTGGTCGGCCACCTTGAACCACCGCACCTCCTCGACCGTGTCGCCCCAGAACTCGATGCGGACCGGGTGCTCCTCGGTGGGCGGGAAGACGTCGAGGATGCCACCGCGCACGGCGAACTCGCCGCGCCGCTCGACGAGGTCGGTGCGCGTGTAGGCGGCTGCCGCCAAGGCCTCGACGACCTCGGTGAGGGGCTGCTCGTCGCCGGGGCGCAGGGCGACCGGCGCAAGGTCGCCCAGGCCGCGCGTGATGGGCTGCAGCACGGCGCGCACGGGCGCGACGACCACCGACAGCGGGCCGTATGCCGCGTCGTCGGGGTCCGGGTGCGCGACCCGCCGCAGCACCGCGAGCCGGCGACCGACGGTATCGCTCCGCGGCGACAGACGTTCGTGCGGGAGCGTCTCCCAGCTCGGGAACACGGCGACGGCGTCGCGGGGCAGGAAGGCCTCGAGCGCCACGGCGAGGTCGTCGGCCTCACGCGTGGTGGCCGTGACGACGAGGAGCGGCCCGGACCCCACGCCGGCCCGCGCGAGGGCGGCGACGAGGAACGGTCGCGTGCCGTCGCTGCCCGAGACGTCGAGCAGCTGCGCGTGGCCCAGCTGCTCGAGCACCCGCCGCGGGGCGGGCTCCGCCTGCCACGCGTCGAGGAGGCCTGAGAGGTGGGCCGGCGAGCCGGTGGTGGTGGCCATGAGCGGAGGTCCCAACGTGTCGAAGGCGGTCAGGTGCCACCGGCCGCGGTGGGCGGCACCGTTCCCGGACAGCACGGACGCGCCGTCACGGGGACGGCACGCATCTGCCCCACTCTAATCGCGCCCACCGACCGTCCACCGACCGCCCGGACGGGCAGCCCGGACGCGCCCGGACCTGCCCGCAGCCGCCCACGTCGGCCCGGACGGGGCCGACCGGCGCCCGCACGACACGTCCGACGGCTCGTCACCGGCTCACGGCGTGTCGGACCGGGGCGCGACCGTCGGGGCGGCCCGCGGCTCGGGACGACGGCAGCGGCCCAGCGCGCGCATGACGGTCGCGGATCACGCTGCAGCAAAAGGACGTTCGGCGGGGTGACCGTGCTCCTCCAGGAGTCGGCCGCGGTGCGGGCGTGGCCCGGCTGACGCCCTTCGCGGCGGTCTCGTCGAGGCGGACAGGTCGTGGATGCCCGTTTTGCACCGCCCGGACACCCGCTCGTACAGTGAGTCCCCGTCGTGCTCGTCCGGCCCTCGCCGACGAGCACTCACAGCCCGCCCCGACGGCCTCCCTCATCGGCCGCAGGGTCCCGCTGCACGGCGCCGGCTCAGGCCGGGGCCGCCGCGACGCGTCGCCCCCGACGCGACGCCGCTGGACGCCTGACCTGCGTCCCGCACCGGCCTCGACCGACCCTCCGGGCGAGAGCCACGCGCCGCACCCGTCGGCCGGTCGCCCCCACGGCCGGGCCGAGGCTCGGCCGCGCCCTGCGGCCCGCGTGCGACGCCCTCCGAAACAGATCCCCTCAAGGTGGTACCCCCTCATGTTCGAGTCCACTCGTCGCAAGACCCTGGCCGCTGCAGGCCTCTGCGCGGCCGTCGTGCTCCCGATCGCCGCCCACGCCACGACCGCGGACGCCGCGACCGGTCACGTCCGCTACGGCGTCAACCCCGGTGGCTGGCGCTCCCTCGGGCAGACTGCGCCCGAGGCCTACCGCGCCGCGGTCAGCGCCTACGGTCCACTAGGTTTCATGCGGCTCTGGCCCAACAACTTCACGACGACCTGGCGAGGCGGGCTCATCCCGACGTACGTGTACGACGCGAAGACGGCCGTCTACATCAACCTCGGCTCCGATGTGGCGGGCGTCAACAAGGGCGCGCACGACGCAGCCTTCACGCGCATTCTCCAGACCGCTCCCAAGGACCGCCCGATCTGGTTCTCCTTCGCCCACGAGCCCGAGGGCGACGGCTTCACCGTCGCCGCCTGGCAGCAGGCGCAGATGCGACTGGCCAAGCTCAAGGCTCGCTACGCCCCGGCGAACGTCAAGTTCGCACCGCTGCTGATGGGTTCAACCTTCCACCCGAGCCGCTACAAGGTCTCCGCGTCCGGCAACGTCCCCTGGTCCACGTGGTTCAACTTCGACCTCACCAACGTCGACGCCCTCGGTGCGGACCTCTACCAGTGGGGCAAGAGCGACGCGACTGCGGATGCCGCTGCCACGGTCGTCAACCCGGCCGTCTCGGCCGCAAGGTCGAAGGGCAAGGACCTCCTCGTGGGTGAGCTCGGAGCGCGCAACAACCTCTCCGACGGTGCTCGCGCGAAGTTTCTCCGGGATGCCGTGACGATCTTCGACGCCTCCCCCGCGGTCAAGGCGGCGGCGTACTTCGAGAGTGACAACGGGGCGAAGGGCCCGTGGAACCTGCTGCCGAAGCCCGGAAGCAACTCACCGCACATGCCGCAGAGCATCGCCACCTGGAAGTCCGCGGTCGCCTCGTCGCCGACCTCCTGACCCGATTGGGAACCGGTGTGACCGCCGGGGTCCGAGGCCACTGCGCCTCGGACCCCGGCATCACGCATTCCACCTCCGGCGACTCCCCCCGCATGGCAGGCTGGTCACGCGGGTGGGCGCAAAGGGGGAGGAAAGACGTTGACATCGTTGACTGCTGCCGTTCGGACGACGGCGCCACGGATCGTCGTGGAGGGGGCTGCCGCGGCGGACCTGGAACTGGTGCGCGACGGCGTGCGGCTCCCCTGGCGCCTGCTCGGCGGCCGCGTCGAGCCCGGCACCGACGTGGCCGGCGGCCGCACGGCCGACCCGTCGGCCACGGCTGGGGCCCGCCGGCTCACGGTCGAGGTGGCGGACGGCGACGTCGCACTGGCACCGCTCGTCGACAGCGGACGCCTCGTGCTCACCGACGCGACGTGCCTGCCGCTGGCCGAGCTGCAGCGGACCGAGCTGGAGCGCGGCGAGGGCGTCGACGGCCGTGAGCGGCTGACGGTGAGCGGTGAGCTCGTCACCGACCCGAGGGCGCCGATCGCCGACTGGCTGCACCCCGGCGCGACGCTCGTGCTGGCCCAGCGACCACTGCTCGCCGACGAGGTGACCGGTCCACTCGTCGTGCTCGCACCGAGCTCCCCGACGCCACAAGGCATCCCGGCCGGCGTGTTGCGTGCGGCCCTCCTCGCGACGGCCGCGACCCACCCCGACGTCACGGTCGTCGACGCCCCGGTCTGGTGGCGCGACGCCGACAGCGACGCCGCCCTCGTCGCGGCCGTCGCGCACTCCGCCGGCTCACCGGTCCGCGTGCTCGCCCACAGCGACCCGGCGTGGCTCGCGGCAGGGGCCGCGCTCGACCGGGGGCTCGAGCCCGCGGGCCTGCACCCGGCCGTCCGCACCGTGCTGCTCCGGTGGCGCCCGCCGCGCACCCGCCGCGGCGTCGTCGTCCTCCTCACGGGCCTCTCCGGGTCGGGAAAGTCCACGCTCGCCTCCGCCCTCGTCGAGCGCATCGAGAGCGAGGGGGCGCGCAGCGTCAGCCTCCTCGACGGTGACCTCGTGCGCCGGCTGCTGTCGTCGGGGCTCGGCTTCGACCGCGCCGGGCGTGACGCCAACGTGCTGCGCATCGGCTTCGTGGCCGCCGAGGTGGCCCGGCACGGAGGAATGGCCGTCTGCGCCCCCATCGCCCCCTTCGCGCAGACCCGGGCCGAGGTCCGCCGGATGGTCTCCGAGGTCGGCGACTTCGTCCTCGTGCACGTCGCCACCCCGCTGGAGGTGTGCGAGCAGCGCGACCGCAAGGGCCTCTACGCCCAGGCGCGGGCCGGGTCCCTGCCGGAGTTCACCGGCATCTCGTCGCCCTACGAGGCGCCGGTCGACGCCGACGTCGTCGTGGACACGACGGGACGCAGCCTCGAGGAGTCCCTCGAGCAGATCGTCGAGCACCTGCGCGACGGAGGGTGGATCGGATGAGCTTCGACCCGCTGCTCACGATCGCCTCGCTCGGCATCGGCATCATCGTCGGGCTCACCGGCATGGGCGGTGGCGCCCTCATGACGCCGATGCTCGTGCTCTTCTTCGGCGTGCCGCCGCTCACGGCCGTCTCGAGCGACCTCGTCGCGGCCGCGGTGATGAAGCCCGTCGGGTCGATGGTGCACCTCCGCCGGGGCACGGTGAACCTCGCGCTCGTCAAGTGGCTCTGCATCGGGTCGATCCCGAGCGCCTTCGTCGGCGTGCTCATCCTCAACCGCCTCGGCTCCGGCGCGGCCGCCCAGCACTGGCTGCAGGTCGCCCTCGGGGTGGCCCTGCTGCTGGCCTCGGCCGGACTCATCGTGCGGGCCTACCTGCGCCTGCTCGAGCGGGCGCGCCGACTCGACGGCAGCGCCGCGCCCCTGCCGCCCGGCCCGCCCACCGTGCGGGTCCGCATCTGGCAGACCGTGCTCGTGGGCGCGGTCGGCGGCATCGTCGTCGGCATGACCTCCGTGGGGTCGGGCTCGCTCATCATCATCGCGCTCATGGCGATCTACCCCAGCCTCAAGGCGAGTGAGCTCGTCGGCACCGACCTGCTCCAGGCCGTGCCGCTCGTGGCCTCCGCCGCCATCGGGCACATGCTGCTCGGCGACTTCCACCTCGACCTGACGCTCTCGCTCCTGCTCGGCTCGATCCCCGGCGTCTGGATCGGCGCCCAGCTCTCGGCGCGTGCCCCGGGCGGCCTCGTGCGCCGGGCGCTCGCCTTCGTGCTGCTCGCCTCGGCCCTCAAGCTGCTCGGCGTGCCCAACACGGCCACCGGGATCGTCCTGCTCCTGGCCCTGCTCGTCGGGCCGCCGGTGTGGTTCGCCGCCCGGCGCCGCCACGGCCTGCCCGCCTTCTCCGGCCGGCTCGCGCACCGCTCGACCGCCGTGCCCCACGCCGCACCCGGGTCCACCTCCGAGTCCATCTCTGAGTCCATCTCCGAGTCCGGTTCCGAGGCTCGGGCACGCGTCACCGAAGCGGGCGACGCAGCCCACTGACACGACCATGACGGGAAAACGGTGTGATCCGCGTCACACCTGGCACGGGTCCGCTCTCACAGCGTTCCTGAGCACGCGCGCGTGCTCAGGAACGGGGGTGCGGACGGTCCGTGGGTCCTGACCGGATCGTCCGGATTGGTGTCATCTGCCCGTTCCCATCGGACCTGTCGTGACCTGTCCCCGTGTGCAGGGGTCCGCTAGGGTTCCGTTCGCCTTCACACACATCGCCTAATCCCGGAGCCCTCGAGGCCTCCCGGGAGCCGGGGACCCACCGTTCCCTCGGGGTGAATCAGGAGCCTCCTCCTGTAGGGCGCCATCCGGCCCGAACCCGTCAGCTAACCCGGTCGGCAGCCTAGGAGACCTGGAGCAGACATGCGCACCACCCCTCGCTTCGCCCTGCCCGCGCGCAGATCCCCCCACCGCTTCACCCTCGCCGCCCTCGGCCTCGCCGCGGCCGGCTCGCTCGTGGCCACCCTCGCCGTGCCGGCGCAGGCCGCCACGGCGACCGCACTGCCCGGCGGCAAGATCTACGCGGGAGCCGCCGGCGACACCGCGACGATGCAGTCCAAGACCGGCACGGCGGTCGGCATTCACAAGTACGGCACCTTCGAGGGCTCGGTCCCCACCGGCCGGATGGTGACGGCCAACACGTCGGCGAACTGGAGGACCGTCGCCAACGCCAAGTCCGGCTCGGCGCTGTACGCCAATATCGTCCGTTGGGCGACGACGATCAAGGCCCGGAGCGGCCTCACGCTCCTGGCGTTCGGCCACGAGCCGGAGGTCCTGGCGAAGTCCTCGCTCGGCACCCCGGCCGAGTACCGCGCAGCGTTTGCCCGGGTCGTCACGATCTTCCGGCAGCAGGGCGTCACCAACGTCAAGTTCACCCTCCAGCTGACGGCTTGGTCCTACCGCACCAAGCCGTCAGACCGCGCGTACGCCGCGAACTGGTACCCGGGCGACGCGTACGTCGACGTCGTCGGGGCGGACGCATACAACTGGAGCTCGTGCGGAGAGGGCAAGGGCGCCTGGGTCGAGCTCAAGACGCTCGTCGATCCCGTCCTCGCCTTCGCGAAGCCACGCGGCAAGCTGGTCGCCCTGCCGGAGTTCGGCGTCACCAAGGACGCCCGTCGCGCCACCTGGCTGACGAACGCGAAGAACTACATCATCGCCAACGAGAGCTGGTTCGCGGCGGTCTACTACTTCAACCGCCCGCCGACGAACAAGAACAACCTCAACTGCTCGTGGGCCCTCACGACGTCGTCGGAGTTCGCCGCCTACGGCTCACTGCTGAAGAACGTCAACTTCGCCGTCTGACCGCCGGCGGACGTGCTGGTGCCGGGAGCACCCGCAGCCGCGGGCACTCCCGGCACCACGTGGTCACGACTGCCCGAAGGCGATCGACCACATGACCTCACGGTCGGACTTGTTGACCGTCGTGGCGGTCACCCCGGCGTGCGTGCCGTCAGAGGTGACGACCGCGCCGGGGTCGGCCGTGAGCGACTCGTAGCGGTACGAACCGCTCGGGTCCTCGAGGTGGTCGCGCAGGACCATGCCCGAGGGCAGGGTCCACGGCGACACCGCCGAGGTCAGCCCGGCCCAGTGCGACACGACCCAGTCACCAGCAGAGACTGCGATCTCGGGCGTCGTGTGCGAGTTCCGGCCTGCATCGACGGCACTCACCGCACGGACGCTGGTGGCGTTCGCGCCGCGGTAGACGGCGAGCTCGAGCGTGCCTAGCCGGTAGGCGCTCGGGTCGTCGAACCGCACCGTCTTGCCCACGTCCGCCGCGTCGGCGCTCTTGCGCCACACGGTCGAGGTGACCGAGCCGTTGGTAACCGTCGCCACCTGGGTCCAGCCGGTCACGCCGGTCGGCCCCGAGAAGGTGGCCACCGTCGGACGCGAGAACATCAGGAGCATCAGATCACCGGCCTGGGTCCCCATCGGCACCGCCGCGGCCTTGAACTTGGCCGCGCCGGGAGCCGAGTGGTTCGCCCCGACGAACGTCGTGCTGCTCGAGGGCAGCGTCACGACGACGTCCTTCGTCAGCGTGCCGGTGAGGCCCTTGTCGTCGGTCACCGTCAGCGTGACGGAGTAGGTCCCCGATGCGGCATACGGGTGCGAGGGCGTCTTGCCCGTGCCCGTGCTGCTGTCACCGAAGTCCCACGCGTAGGACGCGATGGTCCCGTCCGAGTCGATCGACGCCGAGGCGTCGAAGCCGCACGTCGCGCCGGAGCACGACGACCCGAACGCCGCCGTCGGCGCCTGGTTGACCGGGACCGTCACGACGACGTCCTTCGTCAGCGTGCCGGTGGCGCCCTTGTCGTCGGTCACCGTCAGCTTCACCGGGTAGGTCCCCGACGCGGCATACGGGTGCGAGGGCGTCTTGCCCGTGCCCGTGCTGCCGTCACCGAAGTCCCACGCGTAGGACGCGATGGTCCCGTCCGAGTCAATCGACGCCGAGGCGTCGAAGCCGCACGTCGCGCCGGAGCACGACGACCCGAACGCCGCCGTCGGCGCCTGGTTGACCGGGACCGTCACGACGACGTCCTTCGTCAGCGTGCCGGTGGCGCCCTTGTCGTCGGTCACCGTCAGCTTCACCGGGTAGGTCCCCGAGGCGGCATACGGGTGCGAGGGCGTCTTGCCCGTGCCCGTGCTGCCGTCACCGAAGTCCCACGCGTAGGACGCGATGGTCCCGTCCGAGTCGCTCGACGCCGAGGCGTCGAAGCCGCACGTCGCGCCGGAGCACGACGACCCGAAGGCGGCCTTGGGTGCCTGGTTGAGGGGCGGGCCGGCGAAGAGGAACATCGAGCGGCTCGACCACGACGTGCCGTCGACGGCGGGGCCGCTGATCGCGACCGGGCTCCCCGTGACGGACGCCCCGTCCCAGCCCGCCTTGTAGAGCGTGCTGTCGGTGCGCGAGGCGAAGTACACGCTGTCGCCGGCGACGAAGATGCCGCGGACGTTGCGCAGGTCGACGGAGCTGGGCACCGTGTTCGTGCGCTCGTCGACGATCCCGCTGTCGGGCGAGAACCAGCGCCAGAAGAGCCGGCTGTCACCGTAGAGCGTGTAGTAGAGCCGACCCGCGTTGTAGAACATGCCGGTCAGGTTCGGGATCTGCCCGTAGAGCGTCGGCAGGTTGCCGTCGAACGTACCGCCGAGGTTGTTGTCGACGGTCGCCCAGGCTGGGTCGTGGTACGGGTTGATCTGCATCGCAGGTCCCCACGTCGTGCCCGTGAAGGTGCGCGAGTAGAGGTAGCCGTCGGTCTGCGCGTAGAACACCTTGTTGCCGACCATGAAGGCGCCCCGGGTGTTCGACCACGCGATGCCACCGTCGGCGGCGGGCTCCGGTGCGGACGAGGCAGCCGTCGCGGTGAGACCGACGCGGCTGAGCGTGTCAGACGCCGCGGGCGGCGGCGTCGGGACACCGGCCCGGACGATCTCGATGCCGTTGACGAGCGGGTTCTCCACGACGTGCGTGAAGTCGAGCGTCACCTGGCCGCTGGCCGGCACCGTGAGGTCGATGGACTTCATCGTCCCCTTCTGGTCACCGACGTCGCCCACGATGTCGTAGTTCGTCAGCCAGGGGCTGCCGTTCGCGCTGACGCTGAAGACGCGCGAGCCGGCGGTGCTCGTGCACGAGCAGCGATTGGCGAGGTAGAGCCGAACCTGCACGTCCGTGCCGGCCGCGATCGGGAACGTCCACCGCATCTCGTTGGCGTCGCCCGGGTCCCACCGCTCGCTGTCGAAGATCGACGACGGGGTCGAGCTCGGCACGGACGGGTCGAGGGCCGCACCGCTGCCCCAGCCGGCCGCGTTGCTGCCGTCGTTGTGCAGCGGGCTCGAGCCGCTGTCGTCGGCCCAGTCGGGACCGTTGTCTAGGGCGGCGATCGCGCCGCCACCGGCGTTGACGCGGTAGAGCACGTTGGTGCTCGTGGCGCCGCCGACCGGACCACCCATGAAGACGCTGCCCGGGAGGGCGCCGACGTTCGTCTGTGCGAGCGCCACGCCGCCGGCATATGGGAACAGGGCGATCTTCTTGCGGAGGTACTTGCGGTTGCCGACCCAGTCGGTGTTGGAGCCGACCCACAGCCCCTCAGCCGTGGCCAGGACGGCGTAGACCGCCTTTCCCGGAGGATTGCGCCCGGGGTTCCACTGCAACGGGCGGCCGCTCACGGGGTCGAGAGCAACGAGGCCGGGGCGCGGCACGGCGCCTGGACCAGCGTAATCGCTGCCGTACGGGTTGTTGCCCCAGCGCTGGTGGCCGCCGACGTACACCGCGTTGTCGGTGACCTCCGTGCCCCACATGGTGTCGCCGCCTGTCTCGCTGACCCACGTCGGCTGGATGTCCGCGCCCGTCGCGTACGTCTCGAAGCGCGCTGCCGCGTCGCAGAGGGTGTCGCGCACACCACCACCCGTCGCCGCGACGACGAAGTACGAGCCATCGGGCGAGTAGGAGACGCCGCGAACGTAGGAGTCGAAGGCTCCGTTGAAGCAGTAGGGGTTATAGCGGTTGGTGTTCCAGTCCGGCGTGACGACGGCGGTCGCGCCGGTCGTCGTGATCTGCGCGACCTGGTCTCGGTCGAGGCCGTCGGCCGTGCGGAAGTTGCCGATCGCGACGATGCGGTCGCCCGATGGGCTGACATCGAGGTTCCACGGTCCGACCGGGCCCTGCGCGCCGCTGCCGGTGTTGTTGTGGTGTCCCGCGAACTGGATGTTCATCCACGTGTGGTCGACGGCGCCGGTAGTGGCGTCGAGGGCAGCGATGCCCGCGTGGGCCCGTCCCGCGACCTTGCCGAACGTGCCGGCGATGACGAGCCGGTTGCCCACCTTGACCATGTCGTTGACGACACCGCTGGGAATGGCAGGCGACGTGAACGAGGTGACGAGGGCACCCGAGCTCAGGTTGACGAGCGCCACGTTCTTGACGGCGGACGTGCCCACCTGCGTGAAGCTGCCGCCGACGTATGCCGTGTCGGTCGTCGGGCCGGGCACGATCGTGTCAACCTCGCCGTTGAAGGCGAGGTTGAAGCCGGAGAGGGCACCGGTGCTCGGGTTGAAGACGGCCACCCGGCTGCGGGCCTGGCCGTTCACGCTCGTGAAGTTGCCGCCCATCACCATCGTGGAGCCCACCTTGGCGATGGCGCGGACGTCACCGTCGTCGACGGACGGCGTGTTGGCCGCCGGGACGGCATTGACCATGGAGCTCGGCGTCGGTGGCGGCGCCGGCGGCTGCACGGCCACCGCGGCCGGACCTCCCGGGGCCACGAGGCCGATGGCCACGCCGACCACGGCAGCGGCCATGTTACGCAGTTTGTGCATCTGTACTCCCCCTCTAGGCGAACCCGGGCGGGACTGATGCCGCCCGGTGTCAGGGGTGGCCACGCGATGTCGCGGCCGACTCCCCCGAGCCGCCCGACGTCCCCCATCCCGCACTTCCCCAAGCGCAATGTAATCCGTCCGGAGCGTCCCTGTTCGGGCTTTGCGCAGTTGGGTCCGCGACGGGGGCAGCTGACGCAAACCGTGCACATCGCCGAGGCCCGCGTGGCACTGTAAGGCGACGAAACAGCTCGCGCCCACGTCGGCGCACGGAGACGGCGGGGGAAGCACACGTGGAGGACAGTCGCTCGAACGAGGCTCTGCAAGAATCGGATTCGGATCGCCGACCGAGTGTCGGTGTCGTCGTCGCCACGCGTGACCGTCCTGGTCCGCTCCGCTCGGCCCTTGCCTCGATCCTCGAGCAGGACTACGCCGGTGACATCGAGGTGGTCGTCGTCTTCGACCAGAGCGAGCCCGACCTGTCGCTCGAACGGGCGGACGGCGCCCGCCGTGTCCGAGTCGTCACGAATGTCCGGACTCCCGGCCTCGCGGGCGGCCGCAACACCGGCATCCTCGAGCTCGACACGCCCTACCTCGCCTTCTGCGACGACGACGACGAGTGGCTGCCCGGCAAGCTCGAGGCACAGGTCGCCCTGCTCGAGTCACGGCCCGACGCGGTCTTCTGCACGACGGCCATGCGGGTGACCTGGCAGGGCCAGACGACCGACCGGCTCGCCGGTGTCGACGAGGTGACCCTCGACCACCTCGCGCGCTCGCGCATGGCGATGCTGCACTCGTCGGCCTTCGTCTTCCGACGCGACGCGGCGCTCGAGCAGTTCGGGCTCGTCGACGAGACCCTGCCCAAGAGCATGGCCGAGGACTGGGACCTGCTCATCCGCGCGGCTCGGGTGTGCCCGGTGCTGCACATCGACGTGCCCTACGTCCTCGTCGTCTGGGGTGCCAGCTCGTACTTCAACGACGCCTGGTTCGACCGCAACGAGGCGCACCAGTGGCTCATCGCCCACCACCCCGAGTTCTCGGCGTCGGCGACCGGTCTCGGGCTCATGCACGGCAAGCTCGCGTTCGGCAACGCGGCCGTCGGGCAGCGTCGCCGTGCCCTGCAGCACGCGGGCGTGGCGCTCCGCGCCAACTGGCACGAGCCGCGCGCCTACCTCGCGCTCGCCGTCGCCGCCGGGGTGCCGGCACGGGTCGTGACCGAGACGCTCAACAAGCGAGGACACGGCATCTGAGCGCCGCCCCCGACACGTGAGGGGTGGCCCGCGACACGTGAGGGGTGGCCCGCGCCTGCCGGCCGCCCCTCACGTGCTGGGCGTCGGGCCGTGCCTCAGTTCGACCGCGTGGCAGTGGTAGTCGCCTTGGCGGCGGCGGCTGCCTTCGCCTGGGCGGCCGCTTTGGCCTTGGCCTTCGCGGCAGCCCTGGCCTTGGCCCTGGCGGCGGCCTTCGCCTGGGCGGCGGCGGCTGCCTTCGCCTTGGCCTGGGCAGCCGCGGCCGCCCGGGCCGCCACCCGGGCGGCCTTGGCGCGGGCGCGCGCCTCCGCCTTGGCCCGAGCGTTCGCCGCGGCCTTGGCCTGGGCCGCCGCCTTGGCCTTCTCGTTGGCGATCTGCTGCGCCGTCTTCTCCTCGCGGCCGCCACCCAGCCGGAACGCGACGCTCTTCGTCGCGAGCTCGTCGCGGCACGGCCGGAGCACCAGCTCGAGGGTGGCGCGCTCGCGGGCATCGACACTCAGGCCGTACTTCGCCTTCACCGTGATCTGGCGGGCGGCGAGGGCGCACCGGAGCGCCGTGGTCGGAGGCTGCCACGTGAGCGGCTCGCTCGCCCGCTTCCGCGCCGCTGCGGCGTCGACCGCCAGCACGGCGAGCGAGTCGTTCGCGAACGCGGCCCGCTTGGTGTCCGACCATCCCGCGGCGCCGGATCGCCAGACCTCGCTCAGGGGCACCGTGTAGTCCACCAGCACCGCCTTCGACGTCTGCGGACCGCGGACGTAGCTGATGGTCCTGCCGGTGTAGGGGTCGCGCAGGCTGCCCCGGAGCACCGCGCACCCGTTGCTCTTGGCGGCCAGGACGAGCTTGGTCATGTCACGCCGCAGCACGTCGTTGCGCGTGTCGCAGCCGTTCCCGTCGACGTCGAGGTCGACCTTGCCGAAGCGGGCGCGTGAGAAGCCGGTGGCAGGCCCCGGCTCGGCGGTCCGAAGGCGTGCGAGCAGCGCGAGCGCCGAGCCGGCCCTGGGCGGAGGCACCGGGGACGTCGACACGTCGCCGGTCACCGTCTGGCTCGGGACCACGGTGGGGGTCCACGACGTCGGTGGGACGTACGTCTGCCCGGACGGGATGTCCGGGGAGGCGCCCGGACTGGCCGCGGTGCAACCGGCGACGGCGACGAGAGACCCGCCCACAGCCGCCAGGACCAGACGGCCGGCCAAGCCCCCGTTGGCAGTTCGTCGCACGTGCTCCCCCACTTCGTCGCAGCGACTTCGAGCGTACGACAAGGCCCGTGGTGTCGAGGGCGAAATGGCGACTACCGCCCACGCTCAGGACGGTTGGCGGGACGTGGTCTCGTCGGCGGGGTCGTCGAGGACGAAGCGCGCCGCCTCCAGCCTCGCGCGCACGTCGCTCGTCACGGCCTCGATCGTCTCCAGCTCTCCGGACGAGAGCTGAGCACGCCAGGAGTCTGCGACCTCGCTCGGTCTGCGGTGCAGGTTGTGCAGCTCCCCCGAGTCGACGGCGCCCGTCTCCTGCTGCAGCTCCGCCTCCGACTGCTCCGACCACTCGAGCCCCAGCTCGGTGAAGAGCCGGCGCGCGGCGCGCTCGCCGCCGGCTGCGAGCTCGGCGTGCGACACGACGAGCAGGCCCGGCACGCGTCCGGCGTCGTTGAGCGCCATCCCGTAGAGGGCGTTCCAGAAGCGACCCATGGCCTCGGGCTCCCCGACCTGGCCCGCACGTGGCTGCTCGTCGACCGGGTGGCTGCGGGTGCGTGCCTCGTTGTGCGCCCTCACCACCGGTGCCAGCTCGTCGAGGTCGGGCTGCCACCCCATCCGCCGGTAGCTCGCCAGGGCCGCCCCCGGGTGTCGGTAGACGAGCACCGCGGAGGCGCCGGTGGTACGCGCCACGGCCGGCAGCGACAGCATGGCGAACGGGTCCTTGAGGATGTTGCGGGTGCGCGGAAGCACTGCGGCCCACTGGCGCCGGCCGTACCTGCTGTAGACCCACGGATTGGTGCCGCGATAGGCCGACCGGAGCGCCCGCGTCTGTCGCGGCGTCAAGGAGTCGAGGCTCGACCAGCCGGTCAGGGTGCGCGCCAGCGCGTACTGGCGTCCGCGGGGGTTCATCGGCTCACGCCCGGTGAGCGCCGTTCCCGGCGCCGTCGCCAGCAACCGGGCCACCCACGTGTTGCCCGATCGTGGCATCCCACTCACGAGGATCGCGGTGTTGCGGCTCATTCGACACCCCCCAGTCCCATGTTCTCGTCACACGCCTCTCCGGCCGGCCCCACGACGTCCTCGCCCTCGGCTACTCGCCCCGCCCTCGTCGACGCCCGCTCGCGTCCCGCCTGCGGGCGCGAGCGCACCGCGGTCCGCATCGCCCGCGACAGGTGCTCGACCGTGAGCTCCTCCGAGCCGCACGAGACGGCGATGGAGCGGTCGGCCAGAGCCTGCGCGATGTAGAGCTGGTGGTCGTCCACGTGCTCGCCCCGAGCCGCGCGGCGGGGCAACAGGACGGGGCACAGCCCTGCATCGAGCGCCGACAGTGCGGACCCGACGCCCGCGTGGGCGATGACGAGGTCGGCTGTCTCGACGGCCTGCCGCATCTCGTCGGCGGGCACCGACGACCGCGCGACGATCGGGAGGTCGGAGACGTCCGTGCACCCCACCTGCCAGAGCACCTCGGCATCGGGGGCCAGCACCTCCGGCAACGTCGCGAGGAGCGCGTCCACCGCAGAGCGGAACTCATAGGTCCGCATCGTCCCCAGGGTCACCACGACGCGCCGAGCCCGGCTTCGTGGCTCACTCACGTCCTCGGCCACGTAGGCGTCGAAGAGCGAGACCCCGGGCTGCCACCGTCGGCCCGACCAGCCGGAGTACTGCGTGTGGAGCCGGACGCCGGGGATCCGCGACACGATCCGCCCGGTGACGCTGGGCCCCTGGGAGCGGGCCGCGCTCTCGACGTAGTGCGAGGTGCGCCCCAGGGCCCGCGCGGCGCCGAGAAAGGGCACGGCGATGGCCGAGCCGGTCGAGACGACGAGGTCGAAACGCCCTCGGCGCACGATGCGCAGGGCGTCACGGCCGACGCTCAGTGTCGCGGCGAGGTCGCGCGGCGCGATGTAGCGCACGTGGTGCACCGTCTCGCCGGCCAGCAGCGACCGTGACTGGGGGTCGTCGAACGTCGCCCACTCGACCGCTCCGAGCGAAGCCATGTGGTGCCGCAGCCGCACGAGCTCCTCGAGGTGGCCACCCGTCGAAGCGACGAGCAGCGTGCGTCGAGGGGCAGGGCGTCGCCGCCACCTCCGGCGGATCGCGCCGTGCCACAGTTCCACGCCCGTCACCGGACTGCCTCTCCCCCGGATGTCATCGCCTCAACGGTAGAGGAGGGCACGTCACAAATCGGCGAAACCGCTGAGAGCGCATGCTCCCTCGCCTATATTTCTCATCACTGGTGGTGGAGCCGGGGGGCCCGCTTCGCGTCGTCCGTCCTCTTCAGACCGACCGACGTCGCGACAGGAACGAACCATGCAGCTGAGAACCCTTGTGCCCGAGCCGCTCCACGAGCTGAGCCGGGCGACCTACTCCCGGGTGAGCCAAGCCACTCGCTCCCTCCGCGCTCTCCCCGACTTCATCGTCATCGGCGGACAACGGTGCGGCACGACGTCGCTCTTCAAGAACATCGCCGAGCACCCGCAGGTGCTACGTCCGGGGATCGAGAAGGGGGTCGACTACTACTCGCTCTATCCCCAGCGCGGAATCGACTGGTACCGCGGCAATTTCCCGATCAGGGCCCTGGCCAGGCTGCGGACGGCGCGACATGGCGAGCCACAGGTGTTCGAGGCCTGCACGTACTACATGTTCCACCCCTTCGCGATCGAGCGGATCGCCCGGGACCTGCCGGACGTCAAGCTCGTCGCGATGCTGCGCGACCCGGTGGAACGCGCCTTCTCCGCCTACAAGCACGAGTTCGCGCGCGGCTTCGAGACCGAACCGGACTTCGTGCGCGCGCTCGACCTCGAGGACAGCCGGCTCGCCGGAGAGGTCGAGCGGATGGCGGCGGACCCGACCTACGAGAGCCACGCCCACCGTCACCACGCCTACCGCGCGCGGGGTCAGTACGCCGAGCAGCTGGAGCGCGTGTTCGCACACTTCCCCCGCGAGCAGGTCTTCGTCTGCGACAGCGAGTCGTACTTCGCGCAGCCCGCAGAGCAGTATCGCGAGCTCACCCGATTCCTCGGCCTCGAGGACTACCTGCCCGCGCGGTTCGACCAGTTCAACGCGCGTCCGAGCAAGCCCATGCCCGAGGAGGCGCGCGCTCGACTGGTCGAGTACTACGCCCCCCACGACCGCGCTCTCACGGAGCTGCTGGGGCGTCAGCCGGGGTGGATCTCCGTCTGACGCCCCGGCGTTCCGGCGAACGCCGTGTCAGCGGGCCACCGGCGCGCTGACCCGGCGTTCGTCGTCACGGGACGCACGCTCGCCCGTGATCCGGCCGGCCCCACCGGGGACGTCTCGGTCCAGGACGTGCACGACACCGACCATCGTCGCGAGCAGCAGGCCGCCGAAGAGCAGGCCAGCGAACACGTCGGTGATCCAGTGCTCGAGGTTGAACGTCCGCGCGTAGGCCTGGATGACGGCACACAGCCCGACGAACGACCAGCCGGCCGCCCACCAGCGGCGGCCCGGTGAGCGCCAGCGAAGGACGAGGAACACGATGAGGCCGTAGATGAGCACGACCCTCGCGCACCCGCCGCTCGGGAAGGAGCCGAGCGTGGTCGGGGGGTGCCCACGGTCCACCACGAGCTTGAGAAGGTCCTGCAGGGTCTTCTCCAGGACGTAGGCCACCGGCAGGACGAGCACGGGCACCCACCACCGGCGGGCCCGCCAGCAGACGGCCAGCACGAGGGCCCCGGCGACGGTGAGGAACTGGGTCTGGCTCAGCCCTCCGATGTTCGTCAGCAACCGCCACGAGCGACTCCACCACGCGGCGGCGGTCTCGTGCTGTGCCTGGAACCACTCGAAGACAGGAACGTCGAAATGCTTCTCGGTGAGCTTGATCGGCCACCCGACGGCCCACAGCACGGCGATGGTGAGACCCACGCCGGCGAAGAGGACCACAGCCGCCGTCGACACCCTGCCCACCTGCTCGACACCCGTGCGCGCCACGACGCTCCATCGCTGCCCGATCCGGGCGACTGCCGCCGGGGCACGCCACCGCTCGGCCGTCCTGATCAGGACCACTCCGACGGCTGACGCGACGAGCAGCAGCCCCACACCCAGACCCATGACCGCATTCACGATCCGTCCCCTCCCACTGATCTGTACCCGCCCCGTGGCCGGCCTCGAGCCGACCGGTCATCGGCCGTGCTCCGTCATCTTCACGACCGTCGACACGACAGACCGCTCAGCGCGGCTCCGCGTCGAACAGCTTCGCCACGGGAGCGACGACCCCCGGGTCGCCGCTGAACCGGTAGTCGCACGCGCCGTTGCCCGTACGATCCCACAACGTCACCGCCTTGATCTCGGGAAACGTCCGAAGGACGTCCGGGATCTCGGCGTACCACTGGACGCGTCGCGTCGGGTCGGTGGGATCGGCCACGCTGCCGACCTCGCTCAGCATCATCGGCTTGGACAGGTCGATGTCCAGGTCCGCCGAGCGCTGCGTCAGCCACGAGCGGAAGACGGACATGGACTCCGCGAACGTGCGCCACCGCTTGGGCTCGAATGTGCCCGTCCGGCATCCGGCGGCGTTGTAGACGTCCCAGCTGATCCAGTCGACGGCGTCGTTGCCCGGCCACATCGTCGCCGCTCTCGGGAGACCGGCCTCGGTGCCGATCATGACCCACACCCACACCGCGTTGGACGCACCCTCCGCACGGTAGAGGTCGCGGACGTGCCTCCAGGCGGCGACGAACTCCGCCCCGGACCCGCGGGCGAGCTCGGCGGGGTTGTCGGCCTCGTGCTCGAACGTGACCCACACCGGCTTCTTAAGGGCGGCGAGCCCACGTGCCTGCGCTCTCAGCTGCACGTCGAACCGCCCGGACACCACGGAGGCCCACGTGTCGTCGGGGCCGAGGTCGATGCTGACGTGCAACAGCCGACCCGCGCGCACCAGGGCCTTCTCGTCCTCGGAGGGCACGACGTCGGTGATCCGGTGGAAGCGATAGATGAAGTCGAAGGGTCGCGCCAGCGCGGCCTCGGACTGGGCCAGCGAGTCGGCGTTGGGCTTCGCGCTCGTCACGCCGACGAGCAGCCCACAGGCCGGCACGAGCAGCGGACCGACCGGGCACGCTGGGCTGGAGGTGCCCGGGGCAGGCACGGACGACACCCGCGCCGTGGTGCGGGGCGCGGGCGGCCCCGACGAGCAGCCGGCGAGGATCCCGACGATGCACGCCATCGCCGCCAGCCGCCCACGGCGCCCACCGCCACGAGGCGTCCGAGGTGTCCGAGGTGTCCGCATCGTCCGCGTCGTCCCGGCCGTCGGGCTCTGTTCGGTCGTCGTGGTCACCACGTCAGCCCCTCCCGTCGAGGCGGGCGGACGGGGCGCCCGTGCCCTCGAGGACACCGAGGCTCGACAGGTCGTAGCCGAAGCCCTGGATGCGTTCGCCGTAGCGCTCCTCCACGACCCGCCGGCGTCGACGACGCAGCACGGACCCGGTGCGCATCTGCTCCCAGGTCCTCACGTAGGAGCCGCTGCGACCCGGCCTGATGCCGGTGGCCGGGATGGGGCCCGTGAGGTCGAGGAAGGCGCGCACCCGCTCCAGCTGCTGCTCGGGTGCCTCGACCAGGTCCTCGTACCTCAGGACGAGGAGGTTGGAGAGGCGGCTCTCGTCCTCCATGAGGATCTCGTGCGCGCGGATCCAGTGGCGTATGTAGCCCTCGAAACCCACCCGCCGGCGTCCCTTGCGGTTGACGACCAACGGGTCCCATTTGGCCATGGCCAGCGCCACCACCACGGGATGGCGCATCACCATGACGAAGCGCGCGGACGGGAAGCTCGCCTGCAGGAACCTGCTCATGACGATGTTGTTGGGGGACTTCTCGACCAGTACCGGGCGACTCAGGTCCCAGTACGGCGACCAGGCAGCCATGAGCCGACCGGCGCTCGCACCGCCCGCCAGCGGCGAGTCCTCGGTGAGGTGCGCGTCGGGGTTGAAGGCGAAGCGGCCCATGCCCCCCAGCGCGCGGAGCTGGGGGTAGACGTCCTGGAGGTAGATGCCCTCGTTCTCGACGACCCCGGTGCCCGTCAGGCCGCTCACGTCGGGGTGCTCGGCGAGCACTGCGGCGAGGGGAGTCGTTCCGCTGCGGTGCAATCCACCCACGAACACCATCTGGTGGTCACCCACAGTGACTCGTCTCCTTCGAGCACAGTCCCCACTCCCCCGGTGAGCGGGTCGACTGATCGTCACTGTAACGACAGCCGTGCACTGCCACGGGTGAATGTCGGTGATGACACCGAATGCGACGAACTTTCTCCAAGCCCGTCCGGGGACGCCCGGGGTCACCTACCATTTCGTCAGAGGCGCAGTCGCGCCGAGTCTGCTTTCACGACGTGCGTCGGGGAATGCCGGACAGGCCCTGGTGGGGACCATGTGGCCGATGGGAAGCGCATCGACGCATGGCTTGGGGGTGGCGTGCAGGACTTGGGGTTCTCGTCGGGTGTGGACGAGATGAGATCGACGAGAACGCGAACGGCCTGGATCCGTCGGCCCGGTAACGCCCTCCTGGCGGTCACCTTCGGGTTCCTCGGCTGGTGGGTGGTCGGCCTCAGCGCCGCCATCTTCCTGCTGGCCGCGGTCCTGATGGGCATCGAGCTGGCGCACCGGCGCCGCATCCTCGTGCCCCGGGGTTTCGGGGCCTGGCTGCTCTTCCTCGCCTGGGTCGTGTGTGGGGTGATCGTCCTCAACGTCGACGCGCCCGGCGCCGTCCCGGGTGACTCGAGCAGTCGCTACATGACGTGGGCCTATCGCCTGGCCTGGTACGTCGCCGCCACGGTGGCCATGCTGTACGTCGGGAACCTGCGACGGGAGCTGTCCCTGCTCCGGGTCTCCCGCATCATGTCGTGGATGTTCATCGCCACCGCCGTCGGCGGATGGCTCGGTGTCCTCGTCCCGCACCTCGAGTTCACCTCCCTGCTCGAGCACGTCCTCCCGGGCGGCCTGCTCCAGTCCGACTTCGTGACCTTCCTCGTCCACCCGCAGGTCGTGCAGCTGTATGCCGGCGCGGCCACCGACACGGCTCGGCCGAGCGCGCCCTTTCCGTACAGCAACATCTGGGGTCTCAACTTCGCCTGCTTCCTGCCCTTCTTCGTCCATGCGTGGATGACCCGCGACGCGGGGTGGCGTCGCCCCGTCGCCCCCGTCGTGCTCGCCCTCGCCCTCGTCCCGGCGATCCAGTCGCTGAACCGTGGACTCTGGGTGGCGCTGATCGCCTCGGCCGTCGTCGTGGTCGTCCGGTCGGTGCTGGCGGGACGCATCAAGCTGCTCGTCGTCAGCGTAGGCGGCGCGGCCCTCCTCGCCGCGGTGCTCGCGGGCACCCACTTCGCCGACCTGATCATCCACCGACTCGACAACCCCACGAGCAACGACACCCGCACCAGCCTCGGCGTCGCCACCGTGGAGAGCGTCGTCGAGGGGTCGCCCATCGTCGGTTTCGGCACGACCCGCGACGTGCAGGGAACCTTCACCTCGATCGCCGGCGGCGCCACGACCGAGTGCCCGCAGTGCAGCCCGCCGGCGCTCGGCACCCAAGGGCATCTCTGGCTCGTGGTCTTCAGCCAGGGCCTCGTCGGCGCCGGGCTGTACCTCAGCTTCTACCTCCGCGCGCTCTGGCGCACACGCAGGATCCTGTCGAGCGAGGTCACCGTCGGGGTCGTCGCCATCGGAGCCCACCTGACCACCATGTTCGTCTACGACTCGATCGGCATGTCGATGGTCGCCGTGGGGGTCGGCATGGCCTACCTGTGGCGCGAGGAGGTCCGTGCGGCGCCGGATGCCGTCGAGGTCACCCTCGGCGCCTACCTCGGCCTCGTGCGGCGGCACTGGGTCGTCGTCACCGTCTGCGTCGCACTCGGACTCGGTGCCGCGTACGGCGTCCAGTCCCGGCAGGGTCGGGCCTCCGGCGCGACGGTGTCCCTCTTCGTCCCGGCCGACCCGCCGGCTCTCGTCGACCGAGGGCTCGGGACGTCGATGGACACCGAGGGCGCGTACGCCCATTCCGCCGAGGTGCTCGCTGCCATGAGCGCAGAGGTGGGACATCCCGTCACGACCGACGAGGTCTTCGTGTCGGCCGACCCCAACTCCCGCATCCTCAACCTCCGCTTCGTCGGACCCGGCGCCCCGCGTACGCGCAGCGCCCTCAATGCCGCCGCCGACGTGGTCATCAGTCAGCGCAACGCGCGTCTCGAGGCAGCCGTGGCCACCGTCAGGAACGAGCTGTCGTCCCGGGCCGCCGCCCGGACGGCTGCCTATCTCGCCGTGGACCGGGTCTACACGCTCGTCGACGTGCTCCGACCCGCCGGGAGCTCGATCCAGCAGACCGCCCTGCGCCAGCAGCGCACCGCCGCCCGCGCCCAGATCACCGACATCGAGATGCACCTGTCGCGGCTCGACGCCACCGAGGTCTCACCCGCGGTCGTCGTGACGCCACCACGGCCCACCCGGCACCGCGACGGGTGGATCATCGGCCTGACCGGGGGCGGCATGCTCGGGCTGCTGGTCGGCCTCGGACTGGCCTACTACCGCGACGCGCTCGGCGCCCGCGCCCGCAGGAGCGACGAGCTGGCGCGACGCGTGCAGGCACCGGTGCTCTGGAGCGGAGACCCGCGGCGGCAGGGCTCGGAGCTCTCCGCCGCGGTACGTGGCTACGGTGCCGCCACCTTCGTCGCCGCGAGTCCCTCGCCGGACGCGCGGGAGCTCGCGCGCACCCTCGGCCGTCAGTCGCACTCCGCCACCGGAACGGTTGGGCCACACGGCGTTCCGGCGGACCACGCCGGCACGGCGACGATCATCGTGGTCGACGGCCGGACTCGGATCCGCGTCGCCGACACCGCGGCGAAGCGGCTGAGAATGGGCGGCCACAGCGTCGCCGGAGTCCTCGTCGACAGTAGGCGGCCGGAGGGGCCGCTGCTCGACCGCATCCAAGCCATCGGCACCGGCCGATCCACGCGAAGTGAAAGGTGAAGACATGGAGACCATTCCCCCCACGGAGGTGACTCCCCATCTCGTCCGTCAGGCGCTGCGGCACCACTGGATCCTCGTCCTGGTCCCCGTCGTGCTGCTGGCGGCGGTCGGCACGCTCCTGTCGCGCGGACAGCAGCCGGACTACACCTCGGTCACCTCGATCATGCTCAAGCCGACGCTAGGCAACCCGCTCTCCCAGGACTCGGCGAAGAGCTCGCCGCAGATCACCGTGGCGATGAGCACGGAGGCCGGCCTGGTCACGTCGCCGCAGGTGACCGACCTGGTGAACGCGAAGCTCGGAACCGACCTGCCCGCGTCGAGCACCGCCATCTCGGCGCAGGTCCCGGCCAATAGCCAGATCCTGCAGATCTCCGCATCGGGTGCGAGCCCGGAAGCCGCCCAGTCGCTGGCCGCGGCCTTCGGCCAGTCCTACCTCGAGTTCCGGGCGGCCCAGTCCAAGAAGCTCGTCGACGCCCAGGTCGCGGATCTGACGGCGCAGGAGAAGGCGGCGTCCGACGGCCTCAAGAAGGCGACCACCGACGCGGACAGCCTCAACCCGCCGGCGGACGCCGTCGCACGGCTCCAGCTCTTCAGCAACCGCGTCGCGACCCTTCAGGACGCGTTGACGTCGATCAAGACGACCGACAGCGGCCCCGGGCTCTTGGTGGCCCCGGCAACGGCACCGACGTCCTCGGACGGCATCCCCGCGTGGGCCTTCACCGTCGCCGGCGGCGCCCTCGGTCTCGGTCTCGGCTTCGTGCTCGCGCTGTGGCGTCAGCGCACCGATCGTCGCATCCGCTTCGACGAGGCCGCGTCGGTCGCCGGCCTCCCCGTGCTCGCCGCGACCACGTCCGGTGACGAGCTCGACCCCGAGGCCGTCCGGATGCTGAGGTCGTCGGTCGCGCGGCTGTCGCCCGCCCCCGCGGTCGTGGGGGTCGTCCCGGTGGACGCCGAGCAGGGGTCCGCCGTCTCCGTCACGGCGGCGGGGCACCTCGCCCGATCGCTCGTCTCGGCGGGCTACCGTGTCGCCCTGCTCGATGCCACGCAGGAGGCGGACGGGTCGCGCCCGGGGCTCAGTGACTGGCTGCTCGACCTCACCGCGTCGTCCACCCTGCGTGAGCTGACCGAGGACACCGAGGGCGTGCTGCGCGTGGGGGCCGGCACCCGCCCGGCCGACGCCCAGGACCTGCTCGCCGGCCACCGATTCGTCGCGGCCGTCGAGGTCCTCGCGAGCAGCGTCGACTACGTCATCGTCGCCGGGTCGTCCGTGCTCGGCGGGGGTTCGGGCGGGGACCTCGCTCTCGTCACGACCGGCGCCCTGGCAGTCTGCACCGACCGGTTGACGACGATCGAGCAGGTCGAGTGGATGGCGCGCGCTGCCGCGCGGACGGGGCCGGCGCTGCTGGGGCTCGTGGCGCTGCCGCGAGGAAGTGCCACGGTCGCACGACGCGCCGCGCGCGGTTCCGGCAGCTCCGGGAGCTCCGGAGGCTCTGAGGCGCACCGCGACCCGGGCCGTGGTGACGGCGCGCCCCGCCGGACGAGGACGGCCGACGGGGGGCCCCCGCGGCGCCCGGTCGTGTCCGCACCCGAAGAGCTGCGCTCACCGACCGAGAGCCTCCTCGCCGAGACGTCCGATGATGCCGTCGTGCGCACCGCCACATGAGCTCGCCCGACGTGGCGGCTCCCCCCGAGCGCCGCACGGCCCAGGAGGTCGCCGACCAGCTGCACCAGCTGTGGCCGGACGCCGCAGGCGTCGTCGTCCGGTCACGGCGGGCGGCGCGGTCGCACGCCGTGAGCTTCGTCCCGCTGCCGAGCGCGTCCCGACCCAGGCTGTTGACGCCCGCGACGCCGCACCGCGTGGCTGCCGCCGCGGTGCGCAGCACCACGACGCCGACGGGCCTGCGTGACCGAGCCGTGCTGGCCGTGGCCGGTGCCGCGGCGCGCTGGGGCCTGCTCCGCCTGCACCCGCACCGGGTCGTCGTCGACGGCAACGACGCCGCGCTGGCCGGCTCGCTGCCGAGCCGACTCGGTCGCCAGCTCGGCGCCGACCTCGTGCCGTCGTTCTACGTCGGGCCCGTCCGGGCCGTGCAGAAGCCGGTCATCCGCCTGCACCGCGCCGACGGGTCGAGCGCGGCGTTCGCCAAGGTCGGGTCGAGCGACTTCACCGACGCCCTCGTCGCTCGTGAGGCTGCTGCCCTCCGCGTCCTGGGGGATGTCCCGTGGACGACGTTGAGGGTCCCCCGCCTGCTGGCCCACCAGCGCTGGAACGGCCACGACGTCCTCGTGCAGACGGCGTTGAGCAGCGACGGACCGGCTGACCTCGACCTCTCCCTGCGCGCCCTGCGGGAGCTGGTGCAGGCCGGGGAGGTCGTGCGGACGTCGCTGGCCGACTCGGTCTGGTGGCACGAGCTCGGCCGCCGCACGGCCTGCCTGCCCGACCACCCCGCGGCCGACGTCCTGCGCCGGGCGGTCGAGGCCCTCGAGGCCCTGGCCCCCACGCTGCACGTCTCGCAGGGACGGGCCCACCTCGACTGGGCCCCGTGGAACATGGGCAGGTCAGGTGACGTCCTCTCGGTGTGGGACTGGGAACAGTTCAGCGAGGGAGTCCCGGTCGGCTACGACGCCGTCCACTACGCGGTCCAGGACCTCGTCGTGCTGGAGCAGGCGCATCCGGTGGCCGCGTTCGCGACCGTGCGGCGCCAGGCACCGCGCCTGGTGGAGCGCCTCGGCCTGTCGCCGGCGGAGGGCGACCTGGTGGTCCTCCTCTACGTCCTCGACCTGGCCAGCAGGTACCTCGAGGACGGTGAGACCGGGACCCGGCTCAGCCGGCTGGACGGCTGGCTGGCGACGGTCCTCTCATCGTTCCCCCTGACGGCGGCCGCCGCGTCATGAGCAGTCCACCGAAACAGCTGACCGGGCCCGGCTCGAACGCGGTCGGCGCGGTCGCCCGTGGTGGCATGGCCAACCTCGGTGGCGCCGTCGTGTCGGCAGCCGCACAGTTCGCGCTCACCCTGATCGTGACCCGGTCGCTCGAGCGCGCCGACGCCGGCGTGTTCTTCACCACCACCTCGATCTTCCTGGTGCTCGTGGTCATCGCCAACTTCGGCGCCAACACCGGACTGGTCTACTTCCTCGCGCGCCTCAGGGCCGGCGACGACCAGTGGTCGGCCCACCGGGTGCTGCGGGCGGCCTTCGGTCCCACATCGATCTTCTCGGTGCTACTGGCATCCGCGGCGTTCGTCCTCGCCGACCCCATCGCGCGGCAGGTGGCCCCCGACCAGCACGCGACGGCGCAGCTCTACGTCCAGGGCCTGGCCCTCTTCATCCCGCTCGCCTCGTGCGAGAGCCTCGCCGTCGCCGCCAGCCGGGGCGCGGGCTCGATGCGTCCCACGGTGCTGCTGACGATGGTCGGCCGCCCCGTGGTCCAGGTCGTCTGCGTGGCCGTCGCCCTCCTCGTCGGGACGTCCGGGCTGCTCACGCCGGGGTGGGCGCTGCCGTACCTGCCGGCCGCGCTCGCCGCGCTCTGGTGGATGAACCGGCACGTGAACGCGCGTCTGGCGTCCCGGCGGGGTGCTGGTGCCTCCCAGCACGACGCCCCGACGCGTGTCGAGCCGACGCGCGCGGAGCCGACCCGACACGGGCTGCTGCGCTCGTTCTGGGCGTTCAGCTCGGCCCGCGCGGCGACGAGCATCATGCAGATCGCCATGCAGCGGCTCGACATCGTCCTCGTCGCGGTGCTGGCCTCACCCGCTGACGCAGCGCTCTACACCGCGGCGACGCGCTTCGTCGTCGTCGGTCAGATGGCGACGAACGCGCTGATGCTGGCGACGCAGCCGCGCCTCGCCGTGGCGCTCACCCGCGGTGACCTCCACCAGGTCCGTGACCTCTACCAGGTGTCCACCTCGTGGCTGATCGCCCTGGCCTGGCCGCTCTACCTACTGCTCATGGTCTTCGGTTCGAGCCTGCTCGCGGTCTTCGGGCCCGGCTACTCCGAGGGCGGCGTGGTCCTCACGGTCGTCGCCCTCGCCATGCTGCTCTCGACCGCCTTCGGCATGGTCGACACCGTGCTGACGATGTCCGGGCGGGCCAGCCTCAACATGGCCAACACCGCCGTCGGCCTCGGGGTCCAGGTGGCGCTCGACCTCGCCCTCATCCCGCGCCTCGGGATCGCCGGCGCGGCGATCGGGTGGGCCGCGTCGATCCTCGTCCGCAACGTCCTGGGCCTGACCATGGTGTTCCGCGTGGTGCACGTCCTGCCCTTCTCGCGGGCGGGCGTCGCGACGATGGCCGTGGCCGTCGTGACGTGCGGTTCCCTGCCACTCGCCGTCGAACAGGTGGCGGGTGGCGGCTGGCTCACGCTCACCACGGTCGCACTCGTCGCCGGCGCGCTGCACCTGCTCGGGCTGCTCCGGCTGCGTCGTGCGCTGCGCCTGGACGAGCTCTGGGCGTCGGTGCGACGGGGCCGGGCGACCACCTGACCGCACGTCGGCGCGAGGCCGACGACGAGAGGTCCCGCCCGTCGTCGTGACGGGCGGGACCTCTCGCGGGGTGGCTGTCGACGTCGTCGACGGTCAGACGGCCTCGGTGATCATGCCGGCGGCGACCGTGCGGTTCGTCGCCTCGTCGATCAGCACGAAGCCTCCGGTGCTCCGGTTGCGGCTGTACTCGTCGCACATGAGCGGCACGGTCGTACGCAGACGCACGCGGCCGATCTCGTTGAGCGTCAAGGTGGTTGCCGCCTCGTCGCGGTGCAGCGAGTTGATGTCGAGCCGGTAGTTGAGGTCCTTGACGATCGTACGGGCCGTGCGCGTCGTGTGCTTGATCGCATACTTCGCGCCGACCCGGAACGGCGTCGTCTCGTCCATCCAGCAGATCATCGCGTCGACGTCCTGGGCGACGTGGGGACGGTTCTGCGGGCGGCAGATCATGTCGCCGCGCGAGACGTCGATGTCGTCCTCGAGACGGATGGTCACCGACATCGGTGGGTACGCCTCGTCGATCTCGCCGTCGGCCGTCTCGACCGCCTTGACCTTGGTCGTGAAGCCCGAGGGCAGCACCATGACGTCGTCGCCCTTGCGGATCGAGCCGCCGGCCACCGTCCCGGCGTAGCCGCGGTAGTCGTGCCACTCGTCGGACTGCGGCCGGATGACGTACTGGACGGGGAACCGCACGTCGATGAGGTTGCGGTCGCTCGCCACGTGGACGTTCTCCAGGTGGTGCAGCAGGCTCGGGCCGTCGTACCACGGCATGTTCTCCGAGCGCGTCACGACGTTCTCGCCGTGGATCGCCGAGACGGGGATCACCGTGAGGTCGGGCACCCGGAGCTTGGCCGCGAACGCGGTGAACTCCTCGTGGATGCGCTGGTAGACCTCTTCGGAGTAGTCGACGAGGTCCATCTTGTTGACGCACAGCACGATGTGCGGCACCTGGAGCAGGGTCGCGAGGAACGCGTGCCGCCGGCTCTGCTCGACGATGCCCTTGCGGGCGTCGACGAGCACGAGGGCCAGGTCGGCCGTCGAGGCCCCCGTCACCATGTTGCGCGTGTACTGCACGTGCCCCGGGGTGTCGGCGATGATGAACTTGCGCTTGGGCGTCGCGAAGTAGCGGTAGGCGACGTCGATGGTGATGCCCTGCTCCCGCTCGGCCCGGAGGCCGTCGGTCAGCAGCGCGAGGTTGACGTGCTCGTCGCCGCGCTCACGGCTGACCTTCTCGACCGCGTCGATCTGGTCGGAGAACGCCGTCTTGGTGTCGTAGAGCAGGCGCCCGATGAGCGTGGACTTGCCGTCGTCGACCGAGCCGGCCGTGGCGAAACGCAGGATGTCCATCAGAAGTACCCCTCACGCTTGCGATCTTCCATCGCAGCCTCGCTGAACTTGTCGTCGCCGCGGGTCGCGCCGCGCTCGGTCACCCGGGTGGTCGCGATCTCCTCGATGACCTTCTCCACCGTGTCCGCGTCGGAGACGACGGCGGCGGTGAGGCTCGCGTCGCCGACCGTGCGGTAGCGCACGCGGACGGTGGAGACCTCCTCGCCCGGGCGGGGCTGCTTGTGCTCGTGGACGGCGTAGAGCATGCCGTCCCGCTCGAAGCACTCGCGGTCGTGGGCGAAGTAGATCGAGGGCAGGTCGATACCCTCCTCGCGGATGTAGTGCCAGATGTCGAGCTCGGTCCAGTTCGAGAGCGGGAAGACCCGGATGCTCTCCCCCGAGCCGATGCGCCCGTTGAAGAGGTTCCACAGCTCGGGCCGCTGGTTCTTCGGGTCCCACTGGCCGAACTCGTCGCGGAAGGAGAAGATCCGCTCCTTGGCCCGCGCCTTGTCCTCGTCGCGCCGGGCGCCGCCGAAGATCGCCGTGAAGGCGTGCTTCTCGAGGGCCTCCAGCAGCACGGGGGTCTGGATGCGGTTGCGCGTGCCGTCGCGCGGTGCGACGACGCTGCCGTTCTCGATGGCCTCCTCGACGCTCGCGACGATGAGCTGGATCCCGAGCTCGCTGACGCGTCGGTCGCGGAACTCGAGCACCTCGTCGAAGTTGTGTCCCGTGTCGACGTGCATGACCGGGAAGGGGATCCGCGCCGGGTAGAACGCCTTCTGCGCGAGGCGCAGCATGACGATGGAGTCCTTGCCCCCCGAGAAGAGCAGGACCGGCCGCTCGAACTCGGCGACCACCTCCCGCATGATGTGGATGGCCTCGGCCTCGAGGACCCTCAGCTGGCTCAGCTGGTAGTCGGGTGTCTCCCGAATCACTGCTCTTCCCCCTTGGTCAGCTCGTCGATGACGGTCAGCAGGTGCTCCGCGTGCTCCGGCCGGCAGACGACCAGGTCGGGCAGTCGCGGGTCGGACTGGTTGTAGCGCAGGGGCGACCCGTCGATGCGGCTCGTGTGCAGGCCCGCGCTGCGGGCCACGGCGACCGGAGCCGCCGAGTCCCACTCGAACTGGCCGCCCGCGTGGACGTAGGCATCGACCGTGCCGTCGAGGACGGCCGTGGCCTTGACGCCCGCCGAACCCATGGGTACGAGCTCCGCACCGAGCCGCTCGGCCAGGGCGGTCACGAACGCCGGCGGACGGGTTCGACTGACGGCCAGGCGGATCGGGCCGTCAACCGGTGCGGGCACCGTCGGTGGCTCGTCGGTGGCCAGGGTGTCGCCCATCGCGGGCCGCGACACGGCGCCGGCGACGAGCTCGCCGTCCTGCCAGAGCGCGACGTGCACGGCCCAGTCCTCACGCGGGATCTCCGAGAACTCCCGGGTGCCGTCGAGCGGGTCGATGATCCAGACGCGGTCGGCCCCCAGCCGGCTCGCGTCGTCGGCCGCCTCCTCGCTCAGCACCGCGTCCGTGGGACGGTGGCGCTCGAGCTCGGCGGCCAGGTGCTGCTGCGACCGCTCGTCACCGGCCGCCTTGAGCGCGGCCGGCTCGAGGTCGGCCTGCTCACGCCGAAGCTCGAGCAGCACTCGCCCGGCCGACTCGGCGAGTCGACGAGCGAGCCTCGCGTCGTCGAGCCGTTCGGCGACCCCGCCCCCCGGCGACGTCGTGTCTGGTGGCGCGCTGTCCGTGCGCCCTTCCGTGAACCCCATCTGTGCCCCCCGCACGTCCGAATCTGGACACGGAGGATCGACGACACCGGCACCGTCGGCTGTGACGGTGTCCACGTGTTCGGCGGCCCCCCCGCGCATGGTCCGGCGGCACTCCGTGATGGCGCCCCGCCGTGCATTGGCTTCATGCTACGGCGGCCCCGCAGGCGTGTCCGGCGAATGGGCAAAGGTGCGGTTTGCGCGGTTGCGAACCGCGTCCGGCCCCAGATCGCCTGTCGCCCAGACGAATCCCGCGGACCCGGCCGCCGCGCACGAGGAGGCCGGTCAGCGAGGGGCGTGGAAGCGCTGCTGGGCGTCGAGCAGACCGACGTCGACGAGCGCCTCGACGGCGTCGGCGCCCTCGTCGAGCAGGAACGGGAGCACGTCGGCGCGCTCGGCCTTGGAGAAGTCCTTGAGCACGAAGTCGGCGGGGTCCTGGCGACCCGGCGGCCGGCCGATGCCGAGGCGCACCCGGAGGTAGTCACGGGTGCCGATCGAGCGGGAGACCGACCGCAGGCCGTTGTGGCCGCCCTCGCCGCCGCCCAGCTTGAGCCGCACCAGACCCGCGTCGATGTCGAGCTCGTCGTGCAGCACGATGACGCGCTCCGGCGGCACGTCGTAGTACTTCGAGAGGCCGGCGACCGCCGAGCCGGACTCGTTCATGTAGAGCGAGGGCACCGCGAGCACGACCTTGGGGCCGCCGACGCGCAGGCGGGTCTCGGCGACCCGAGCCCGGGCGGCCTTGTGCGCCTTGAACGACGCGCGTCCACCGAGGGCACGGCCCGCGAGCTCGTCGACGGCCATGGCGCCGACGTTGTGCCGGTTGCCGGCATACCCCGGCCCCGGGTTGCCGAGCCCGATGACGAGCCAGGTGTCCATGGGGTGTCCGATCGGTGGGAGGTGTCGGTGGTCGGCCGGCGCAGAGGGCCGGAGCGGGCACGGGCCCCGCCGAGCCGGAGCTCGGGCGGGACCCGTGGACGCAGGAGGTGGCGCGGGGCGCCACCGCCGGGGTGGTGCGAGCGCTCAGGCGTCGTCGCCCTCGGCCTTGGCCTCGTCGCCCTCGGACTCGCCCTCGGCGGCCTCGGCGGCGTCCTCGTCGGACTCCTCGCGCTCGATGCCGGCCTCGGCCTCGGCCTCGGCGAGCTCGGCCTCGAGCTCCTCGGCGGAGATGGCCTGCGTCACGTTGACGACGAGCGCCTCCTCGTCGGTGACGAGCGTCGCGCCCTCGGGCAGCTCGACGGCGCCGGCGAGGATCTGGGTGCCGGCCTGCAGGCCCTCGACCGAGATGACGACGTTCTCGGGGATGTTCGTGGCGAGCGCCTCGACCTGGAGGGTGTTGTTGTCGAGCGTGACGACCGTCTCGGGAGCGGCCTCGCCCTCGAGGTGCACGGCGACGTCGACGACGACCTTCTCGCCCTTGCGGACGACGACGAGGTCGACGTGGTCGATGACCGGCTTGATGGCGTCGCGCTGCACGTCCTTGGCGAGCGCGAGCTGCTCCTTGCCGTCGATGACGATCGTCAGCAGGGCGTTGGCCTGCTTGAGCGCCATCATCGTGTCGTGGCCGGGGAGCGAGATGTGCACGGGCTCGGTGCCGTGGCCGTACATGACGGCGGGGATGTTGCCGGAGCGGCGGATCTTGCGGGCGGCGCCCTTGCCGAAGTCGGTGCGCTTCTCGGCGACGAGCGTGGTCTTGTCGGACACGGGATCTCCTGGGGTCGAAGAGGATGAGGCGGTCGGTGGCGGCCTCGACGCGGGACACCGCACGGGTGTCGGCAGGAGTGGTCCGGGTGACCAGGGGGTCCGCGCGCAGAGGCGGACCCGTCGGCGGAGATCTCCACCGTCGGTCCACCGCGTCGATCACGGACCCCGTCACGTCCACCGAAGCGGCCGTGCACCGTCCCTCGCCGAGGCAACTTCTCGATCCTACGCGACGAGCACCCGGCGGGTGAAATCGCGCGCGCCGCGCGGACGGCGCCCAGCCCGCCGACCACTCCACCGTCTACCCCGCCGACCGCCCCGCCGTCTACCCCGCCGACTGCCCCACCGTCGGCTCCGCCACCGGCAGCGCCTCGGGCCCGGGCAGCGCGCGGGACTCGTCGGCCCGCACCGCGATCAGCCCGGCCACGATGAGCGCGCCGCCGACGAGCTGCACCGGGGTCGGCAGCTCGGCGAGGACGAGCCAGGCGAAGACGACGGCGAAGAGCACCTCCGTGAGGGCGACGAACGAGGCCACCTTGGCCCCGAGCAGCCGCACGGCCGCGATGCCCGTGACGTAGGCGAACGCCGCCGCGACGAGGGCGATGACGAGCAGCGGCACCCACCAGGGCACGACGTGCCCGCCGAGCGGGACGTCCGCGGCGCCCCGCGACATCCGGAGCACCCCCACGCCCGCGGCGAGCCAGAGCGAGACGGCGCCGACGACGAGGCCGCCACCGGCGAGCGCGAGCGGCGGCACGTCCTCCCCGACGTGCTCGGCGAGGAGGAAGTAGAGCACGAGGCACACCGCGGCTGCGAGGCCCCAGAGCACCCCGACGAGGCTGACGCTCGCGCCGCCGACGACGTCGAGCACGAGGAAGAGCCCCACGAGCGCGAGGACGACCCCGGCGACCGTGAGCCGCCGCGGGGCCCGGCGGTGGCGCAGCCACAGCCAGCCCACGATGAGCACGGGCGCGAGGTACTCGAGCAGCAGCGCCACCCCGACCGACAGGTGCGTCACCGCGTTGAAGTAGGCGAGCTGGCAGCCCGCGACCCCGGTGAGCCCGTAGCCGACCACCACCCAGGCGCGGCGGCGCAGCGCGCCCCACCGGCCCCGAAGCGACCAGAGGGCCGGGACGAGCAGCACGAGGGCCGCGACGGTGATCCGCAGCGTCACGACGAGGCCGGGCGACCACTCGCCGACGAGCAGCGCCTTGCCGAACGCGCCGGACGTGGCGAAGGCCGCGGCCGACACGAGCGCCACGCCGAGACCGACGAGCGGGTGCCGCCCCGGGCGAGGCACCCGCGGCGTCCCTGGCCGCGGGCCCGGTCCGGGCACCGCCGGGGCGACCACGCCCGTGTCCGTCGAGGCGCCGCCGTCCTGCACGTCCTGACCCACCGGCTCACCCATCCGCTCCACCACCCTGCCGGGCGCCCTGTCAGCACCCATCACGACTTAGACTCCTGACGGTAGCGATCACTCGCGTCAGGAGTCAACGTGCTTTTCACCCATGACACCGATCTCGCGCTGGCCGGCGCCGCCGCCCTCGTCAACACGCTGCCCGGCTCACGTCCCGGCGACCACGACCCCGACACGCTGACGACGCCCGACGACCTCGCCCGGCTCTTCGCCGAGCACGGGTGGACCGGGCGCTTCGACCGCGACCCGGCCGAGCTCGAAGCCGTGCGGGCCCTGCGGCCACGCCTGCGCGCACTCTGGGAGCTCGACGAGCCCGGCGTCGTCGAGCTCGTCAACCGGCTGCTCGCCGAGTCCCGCGCCGTGCCACAGCTCGTCGACCACGACGGGGTCGGCTGGCACGTGCACGCGACCGCGCCCGACGCACCCCTCGCCACCCGGATGGCCGTCGAGGCGGCCATCGCCGTCATCGACGTCGTGCGCGCCGGGGAGCTGCGCCGCCTGCGGCTCTGCGAGGCGGACGACTGCGACGACGTCGTCGTCGACCTGTCGCGCAACCGCTCGCGCCGGTTCTGCGACGGCGGCTGCGCGGCGCGAGCGCACACGGCCGCCTACCGCGAGCGCAGCCGGAGGGCCTCGACGCGGGTATGACCCAGCCGTGACACGACGGTGGCTGTTCGCCGACCAGCTCGGACCGCACTTCTCCCCCGCGGGCGAGCGGCGCGAGGGCGTGCTGCTCGTCGAGAGCCGCGCGGCCCTCGGCCGCCGCCGCTACCACCGCCAGAAGCTGCACCTCGTGCTCTCGGCGCTGCGGCACCGCGCCGCGGACCTCGGCGACTCCGCCGTGCTGCTGCGCACCGACACCTACGGCGAGGCGCTCGCCGAGCTCGGTGAGCCCGTCCGCGTGCACGAGCCGACCTCGTATGCCGCCGACGCCTTCGTGCGCCGCCGGCTGGCGACCGGTGAGGTCGAGGGCATCGACCCCACCCCGGGCTACAGCCTCCCCCGGGCCGAGTTCGCGCAGTGGGCGGGCTCGCGGCGCCGGCTGCGGATGGACGACTTCTACCGCTTCCAGCGCCAGCGACTCGACCTGCTCGTCGAGGGCGAGCACCCGGTGGGCGGGCGCTGGTCGTTCGACGACGAGAACCGCGAGCCACCGCCGAAGGGCGCGCGCACGCTCGAGGTGCCCCCGGCATACGCCCCCCGGGAGAGCGACGTCGACGCCGAGGTGCGCGACGACCTCGACCGCTGGACCCGCGACGAGGGGCTCGAGACCGTCGGGGAGGACGGGCCGCGGCTCTTCGCGGTGACCCGGCGCGAGGCGCTCGCGGCGCTGGAGCGGTTCGTCACGCACCGCCTCGGGGCCTTCGGGCCGCACGAGGACGCGATGCTGCGCGGCGACTGGGCGATGGCGCACAGCCTCCTCTCGGTGCCGCTCAACCTCGGGCTGCTCAGCCCCGTCGAGGTGGCCGAGCGTGCCGTGCAGGCCCTGCACGACGGCGACGCGCCGCTCGCCTCGGTCGAGGGGTTCGTGCGCCAGGTGATCGGTTGGCGCGAGTACGTCTGGCACACCTACTGGCACTTCGGCCCGGCCTACCGGCGGCGCAACGGCTTGGGCGCCGACGCGCCGCTGCCCGCGTGGTTCGACGACCTCGACGCCGACCGGGTCGACGCCGCGTGCCTCTCCGACGTGCTCGCCGGCGTGCGCGACCGCGGCTGGGTGCACCACATCCCGCGCCTCATGGTGCTCGGGAACTGGGCCGCCCAGCGCGGCTACCAGCCCGAGGCCCTCACCGAGTGGTTCCAGACCCGCTTCGTCGACGGCTACGACTGGGTCATGCCGCCCAACGTCGTCGGCATGAGCCAGCACGCCGACGGCGGCGCCATGGCGACCAAGCCCTACGTCTCCGGCGGGGCGTACGTCAACCGGATGAGTGACTACTGCGGCGGCTGCCGGTACGACCCGAAGAAGCGGGTGGGCGAGGACGCCTGCCCCTTCACCGCCGGCTACTGGGCCTACCTCGATCGCAACGCCGAGCGCCTCGAGGGCAACCACCGGATGGCGCGCCCGCTGCAGGGGCGCCACCGGCTCGCCGACCTCGAGCAGCTCGTCGAGCAGGAGCGGGCCCGCGGCGACGACCCGCCGTGAGGCCCGCTCTCAGGCCTTGCCGTCGAAGAGGCTCGTGACCGACCCGTCCTCGAAGACCTCACGGATCGCCATCGACACGAGCGGCGCGATGGAGAGCACCTCGAGCTTGTCGAACCGGCGGTCGTCGGGGATGGGCAGCGTGTTGGTGACGATGACCTCCTCGACGCGGCAGGCCTTGAGCCGGTCGACGGCCGGGCCGGAGAGGATGGCGTGCGTGGCCGCGATGATGACGGCGGCGGCCCCCTGCTCCATGAGCGCGTCCGCGGCCTTCGTGATGGTGCCCGCGGTGTCGATCATGTCGTCGACGAGCACGCAGACGCGGCCCTTGATCTCGCCCACGACGCGGTTGGCGACGACCTCGTTGGGCCGGTTGATGTCGCGCGTCTTGTGGATGAAGGCGAGCGGCGCGCCGCCGAGGCGCGAGCTCCAGTCCTCGGCGACCTTGATGCGGCCGGCGTCGGGCGAGACGACCGCGAGGTCGAGGTGGCCGTACTTCTGCCCGACGTAGTCGGCGAGGATCGGCATCGCCATGAGGTGGTCGACCGGGCCGTCGAAGAAGCCCTGGATCTGCGCCGTGTGCAGGTCGATCGCCATGAGCCGGTCGGCGCCGGCCGTCTTGAAGAGGTCGGCCATGAGGCGGGCCGAGATCGGCTCGCGACCGCGGTGCTTCTTGTCCTGGCGGGCGTAGCCGTAGAAGGGCAGCACCACCGTGATGCGCTTGGCCGAGGCGCGCTTCAGCGCGTCGATCATGATGAGCTGCTCCATGATCCACTCGTTGATCGGCGCGGTGTGGCTCTGGATGACGAAGGCGTCCGAGCCGCGCACCGACTCCTCGTAGCGCACGTAGATCTCGCCGTTGGCGAAGTCGTAGGCGCTCGTCGGGACGAGGTCGGTGCCGAGCGCGGCGGCGACCTCCTGCGCGAGCTGCGGGTGGGCCCGGCCGGAGAAGACCATGAGGTGCTTCTCGGTCGTCTTGTTGATGCCGCTCATCGCTGGGCGTCCTTCGTCTCGGAGGTCGCGGCCTGCGCCGCCTCGTCGGTCTTCGTGCCGGCGCGTCGGCGCGCGACCCACCCGTCGATGTTGCGCTGCTGGGCGCGGGTCACCGCGAGCTGGCCGGGGGCCACGTCGCTGACGACCGCCGAGCCGGCCGCGACGTAGGCGCCGTCGGCGATGGTGCGCGGCGCCACGATGACCGAGTTGCTGCCGACGAAGCTGTGCGCCCCGACGTTCGTGTGGCCCTTGGTGACGCCGTCGTAGTTGGCGAAGATCGTGCCCGCCCCGATGTTCGCGCCGGCGCCGATCGTGGCGTCGCCGCAGTAGGTCAGGTGCGGCACCTTGGCACCCTCGCCGATGTCGGCGTTCTTCGTCTCGACGAAGCCGCCGATCTTGCCCCGCGCGCCGAGTCGCGTGCCGGGCCGCAGGTAGGAGAAGGGGCCGACGGTGGCCTCCGGGCCGATGACGGCGAGCTCGGCCTGGGTGCGCACGACGCTCGCGCCGTCGCCGACCTCGACGTCGGTCAGGGTCGTGTCGGGCCCGATGACGCAGTCGCGCCCGATCGTGCTCGCCCCGAGCAGCTGGGTGCCGGGCCGCACGACGGTGTCGGGCCCGATCGTCACGTCGGCGTCGATCCACGTGGTCGCGGGGTCGATGACGATGGCGCCCTCACGCATGGCGGCCTCGACGGTGCGCCGGTTGAGCTCGGCGCCGAGGCGCGCGAGCTGCACCTTGTCGTTGACGCCCTCGGTCTGCCACAGGTCGGCGACGAGGTGCGCGCGCACCGCGAGGCCGCGACCGCGGGCGATGGCGATGACGTCGGTCAGGTACTTCTCGCCCTGCGCGTTGTCGGTGCCCACCTCGGCGAGCGCCTCGCGCAGGACCGCGGCGTCGAACGCATACAGCCCGCTGTTGACCTCGCGGATGGCGCGCTGGGCCTCGTCGGCGTCCTTCTGCTCGACGATGGCGACGACGGCACCCTGATCGTCGCGCACGACGCGGCCGTAGCCGGTGGGGTCGGCCAGCGTCGCCGTGATGACGGTGACCGCGTTGTCCTCGCCCTCGTGCGCGGCGACGAGCCCGTGCAGGGTCTCGGTCGTCAGCAGCGGCACGTCGCCGTACGTGACGACGACGGTGCCCGCGAGGTCGGCGGGCAGCACCTCGAGCGCGCACTCGACGGCGCGCCCCGTGCCCTTGACGTCGTCCTGGTCGGCGACGAGCGCCTCCGGGTCGACCTCGGCGACGTGCGCGGCCACCCGGTCGCGCTCGTGCCGGACGACGACGGCGAGGTGCTGCGGGCGGGTGCCCCGGGCGGCCCGGATCGCGTGGCCCACGAGACTGCGGCCGCCGATCGTGTGCAGGACCTTGGGGGTCGTGGACTTCATGCGTGTGCCCTCACCGGCGGCGAGGACGATCACGGCGGTCGGCCGTCGATCGCTCACGGGGTGCAGCTCCTTTTCGGATCGGGGTGCACTCGGGTGCGTAGGACCCCGGCCCGCACGGGCGCCGGGGTGCGCCGCAGCCATGCTACTCGCGGCCGGGGGTGCCGCCTCGCCGCCCGTGGGGCGACCGTGACCCCGCTCACAGCCCGGGCCCCCGAGGCCGTATGCCGGGTGCTCCCGACCGCTCCCACCCTCGGCCCCGGCATGGTGGTCACGGGTGGCCGGTCGCGACGAGCGAGCTCCCCGGGCAGGAGTCGAACCTGCGTCGCTTGTCCTGATTCAAAGTCAGGCGGGCCCTACCGGCAGACCAACCGGGGATCGTCGTCGGACGGGTCACAGGGTAGTGCAGCCGGCCGGCGCGGCCGAACGGCGACCGCAGGGCCGACGGGCGGCGTCGACGGTCGGCCGGGGCCTCAGGATGACGGGGTCGCGGCCGGGTCCGCGGACCCGCCCGTCGGCTCGGTCGTCGGCTCGGTCGTCGGGCTCGCGTCCGAGGCCACCACCGTCGTCGTGCCCGTCGTCGTGCCCGTCGTCGTGTCCGTCGTCGTGGTGGTCGTCGTGGTGGACGACCCGCCCGAGTCCGACGTGCCGGCCGGCTGGGCGGGCACCGTGTCCACGGGCGCGTCCGTGGGGACGGGGTCGGGGCTGGTCCGGGACGAGGAGCCGGAGGTCGGGTCGGCGTCCGTGCCCGGGTCGGTCGACACGGGGTCGGGCACGGAGCCGTCGGAGCCGGTCGGGGAAGGGTCGGTCGTGGAGCTGTCCGTCGGCTGCGGGTCGACCGGCTGCGGGTCCACCGGCTGCGGGTCGACCGGCTGCGGGTCCACGGGCTGCGGGTCCACGGGCTGCGGGTCCACGGGCTGCGGGTCGACCGGCTGCGGGTCGACCGGCTGCGGGTCCACCGGCTGCGGGTCCACCGGCTGCGCGACGCCCGGCTGCGGGTCGGGGGTCGTGACCGGGACGTCCGGCGTGGCGCCGCCCGAGGAGGGGCCGGCATCCGTGCCCGCGGTCGATCCCGTCGTCGATCCCGTCGTGGCACCGGCCGCCGGACCGATGTCCGTGGCGCCCGACCCCGTGGACGGCCCGAGCTGGACCGGCACGACGGCGGGCGCGCCACCGGGCACCGGGAGCACGAGGGCCTGCGCGAGGGAGGCCGCGGTCGGGTCCGCGGTCGCCGACGGGGACAGCCCGGAGAGGCCGCTCGCGGCACCCGCGACGCCCGGCCGTCCCGAACCGGCGTCGACCCCGAGCCGCGCCCCGACGGTCTGCACCGCGGGCACGGGCGGGAGCGGTGCAGCCGTCGCCGGCGCGGCCGAGACACCCAGGCCCACGACGAGTCCGGCCATGGCGGTCGCGAGGGGCGGGCCGAGCGCGGAGCCCGCGAGCAGGGCCGACCCGCCGGCCGCGGCGGCCACGGGCACCGCGGCGGCGAGGGGCGCGGCGGCCGCCACGACGAGCGGCGCACCGACGGCGGAGACGCCGACCGCACCGGCTGCGGCACCACCGGCCGAGGCGCCGACGGCGGTCGCCCCGGCTGCCGACGCGCCCGCGGTGGCCCCGAGGGCCGTGGCACCGGCGGCCGACGTGCCGGCCGCGGAGACACCCGCGACCGTCACCCCACCCGCCGAGACGGCGGCGGTCGCGCCGACGGGCGCGGCGGTCGCGACCGTCGCCGTGGTGACCGTGGTCGCCGCGGACGTCGCCGCGCTCGTCGCGGTCGCCGTGGTCACTCCGGCGGTGGTGGCCGTCGCGGCAGTGGTGGCGGTGGCAGTGGTGGCGGTGGCAGTGGTGGCGGTGGCAGTGGTGGCGGTGGCAGTGGTGGCGGTGGCAGTGGTCGCGGTGGTTGCCGTCACGGTCGCCGTGGTGCCGGCGGCGCTGCCGGCGCCGGCGGCGGACGACGTGAGTCCCGGCGCGGCCGAGGACCCGAGGAGGCCGGCCAGCGAGCCGTGGCCCACGGCGGCGGCGGTGCCGGCGACGAGGACGAGCGGGCCGGTGAACCCGCGGAACCCCTCGTGCACCCGGACGAGGTCGGCCGCGAGGCGCGCATCACTCGCGCACGTCTCGAGGTGCGTCACGGCGCGCAGCTGCTGGCGGGCCGTGAGTCGGCCGCGGACGTAGCCACTGAGGTGGTCGAGCACCCAGCGGCACTCCGGGCCGGCGCAGGTGTGGGGCCGGCGCTGCAGCCAGGCGTCGAGGTAGGCGGTGCGCAGCGCGTCGCGCGCCCGCATGGCCCGTGCGCTCACGACGTTGGCCGAGACCCCGAGCTCCGGGGCGACGGCACGCGGTGCGGCACCTTCGACCATGGTGCGCCAGAGCAGGTCCTGGTCGCTCTGGGGCAGCCCGAGGAAGGCCTCGCGCACGATCTCGGCGTCGATGCCCAGCTCGCCGACGGTCACCGCTTCGGGGCCGGGCTGGGTGCCGGGCAGCAGGTCGAGGTCCTCGGTCGTGGTCGGCAGCACGGTGATCGCACCGCGCACGGCGTCGACCCCGATCGAGCGCACGGCCGAGACGAAGTAGGCGCGGAAGTTCTCGGTGGGGCCCTGGCCCTGGCGCACGAGGCGGAGCACCCGGGCGGAGGCCTCGGCGACGAGGTCCTCGGCCGACACCCGACCACGGAACCGGGCCGCGGCGGCATACGCGGCCGGCAGGTGACGGTGCCAGAGCGCGGCGAACGCGACGTCGTCGCCGTCACGGGCCCGGTCGAGCAGCCCGGCGTCGCTCATCCCGTCGAGCTCGAGCTCGAGGGCCTCCTCGCGGTCGATGCGGTCGATGTGCTCGGGGTGCTCGAGGTGCTGAGTGGGCTCGAGGTGGACGGGCTCGACCGGCGCGCGAGGCGCTAGAGACTGAGCAGACACCGCTGGCCCTCCCGGATGGCATGGGACACCAGTGTGCGCCAGCGACGGCGTCGATGGGGCCCGATTCGCGCACTCGCCCGCCCGAGCGGTGGAGCGGCTCGGTGGGCGGAGGGTGGGCGAGGGGTGGACGGGGTGAAGAGGTCGGCCGCGGCAACCTCCCCAGGTACTCGCCGCGACCGACCCCGCTCTCGGTTCCGTGCCCCTCGTGTCCCCCAGACCGAGCGGCCGAACCGGATCCCCCCAACACGACGTAGACGAGCAGGGAGGCGTTTCATGACGGGATTCTCGAGATCGATCGACACGGATCCGCCAGGGCGGGGCGGCGGCCGCACGTCGGCGCCGCCGCGCCCGGCACAATGGCGACGTGACCGCTGACCGCGCCGACCGCGCCGACCGTTCCCGACCACGGGCCCGCATGACGGGACCGGAGCGGCGCGAGCAGCTCATCGACGTGGGGCGCAAGCTCTTCGCGGACAAGGGTTTCGAGGCCACCACCGTCGAAGAGGTGGCCTCGCGGGCGAACGTCAGCAAGCCGGTCGTCTACGAGCACTTCGGCGGCAAGGAGGGCCTCTACGCCGTCGTCGTCGACCGCGAGATCCAAGCCCTGCTCGGCGGCATCTCGGCCGCGCTCGAGGAGCCGGAGGGCGCACGGGTCATGCTCGAGCGGGCCACGCTGGCGCTGCTCGACTACGTCGAGAGCGACCCCGCAGGCTTCCGCATCCTCGTGCGCGACTCACCGCCGGGGCAGGCCACCGGGTCGTTCGCCAGCGTGCTCGGCGACGTCGCCGGCCAGGTCGAGCACCTGCTCGCGGCGGAGTTCAAGCAGCGCGGCCTCGACCCGAAGTCGGCCCCCATCCACGCGCAGATGCTCGTCGGCATGGTGGCGCTCACGGGCCAGTGGTGGCTCGACCGGCGCAAGTTCAAGAAGGACCAGGTCGCGGCGCACCTGGTGAACCTGGCCTGGAACGGCCTCTCCGGCCTCGACCGGTCACCGCGGCTCGTCACCGTGCCTCGCTCGTGAGCGGGCCGGTTGGCAGGTTTCGTCCTTCCACTTGATCCCCTCCACGAAACCACGCGGAAGGACGAAACCTGGCGACAGCACCGGCGGCGGCCAACGGGCAGCCACTCCCTCCCCTGACCTAGCGGGAGACTGCCCACGCACCGACCGTCGATGACGTGCCATGACCTATTTCATGACACTTTTTCCCGGAACGGGGGGAAATGCGGCAAATAGCCATACTTATTTTTCCGGGCACCGCGCTCAGGCAGGCATCCGGGCCACGGCGAAGGTCCGCGTGAAGGGGAAGAGCACCCCGAAGTCACGCCGAGGATAGGCCATCTCGAGCGCCTGCTCGTAGTCGGACAGGAAGATCTCCCGTTCCGCCCCCTCGAGCACCCCGAGGACCGGCCGCAGGCCGGTCCCGCGCACCCACTCGAGCACCGGGTGCGGCCCGTCCGGGTCGGCCGCCAGCACGTGCTCGTAGGTCGTCTGCCACACGTCGACGTGTGGCGTCCGCTCGAGGAGCAGGGCGGCATACGTCTCGGGCCGTGCCACCGCCTGGGCGCGGTCGAGTCCCGGCGCGAGGTCGGCGGCACGCGGGTGACGGGCGGCGACCTCGCGCATCAGCCGGTGCGAGGGCGCGTCGAAGTTCGCGGGCACCTGCAGGGCGAAGGTGCCGCCCGGGGCGAGCGCGGCGAGCCAGGTCGGCACGAGGCGCAGGTGGCTCGGCACCCACTGGAGCGTCGCATTCGTGACGAGCACGTCGATGCCGGCCGGGCCGGCCGGGCCGGCCGGGCCGGCCGACGTCGCGTCCCAGTCCTCGGCGGCCGCCTGCTGCCACCGCACGCGGCCCCCGGTGTCGAGGGTCCGGGCCCGCTCGAGCATCTGCGGAGAGCTGTCGATGCCGACGACCTGCGCGTCGGGCCACCGGTCCGCGAGGCCCAGGGTCAGCTCGCCGGGACCGCAGCCGAGGTCGACGACGAGGCCCGGCCGGTCGGCCTCGACGCGCGCGAGCAGGTCGGCGAAGGGACGGCCGCGCGGGCCGGCGAACACGGCATACTGCCTCGGGTCCCACGCCGCGTCGGACGGACGGCCGGGTGCGGCGCCGGGAGGTGGTGCGTCGGTCATGTGACCCTCGCTTTCATTCGATGTCAAGACTCTTGACGGCGACTACAGTTGCCGCATGACCGCGCCCCGCCCACCGGCCGACGACGTCGACGCCATCGTCGCGGCCTGGCGCCGTGAGCGGCCCGACCTCGACGTGTCGCCACTCGAGGTGCTCTCGCGGGTCTCGCGCCTCGCCCGCCGCCTCGACCTCGCGCGCGGCTCGGCCTTCTCGGTGCACCAGCTCGAGGGCTGGGCGTTCGACGTGCTGTCGGCGCTGCGCCGCGCCGGTGAGCCCTACGAGCTCTCCCCCGGCCAGCTCGTGCAGCAGACGCTCGTCACCTCGGGCACCATGACCAACCGCGTCGACCGCCTCGTGCGCACGGGGCTCGTCGAGCGACGTCCTGACCCGGGCGACCGCCGCGGCGTGCTCGTGCGCCTCACCACCGCCGGTCGCGACGTCGTCGACTCCGCCATGGCCGACCTCATCGAGCAGGAGAAGTCGCTGCTGTCGGAGCTCTCGCCGACTGAGCGGTCCGAGCTCGCGACGCTGCTGCGCCGGATGCTCGCGCCGCTCGAGACCCGACCCGACACCCGCACCGACACCCGCACCGACACCCGCACCGAGACACGGGGCGAGACCCGCCCCGCCGCCGCGGCGGACTGAGCACCGGCGGCGCCCCACCCGGGCCGTCACGCGGTCGCGGCCTGCTGGAACTCGAGCCGGTTGCCCACCGGGTCATTCGTGTGGAAGCGGCGCAGCCCGGGGATCGCGTCGTCCCAGGCCACCGGGGCGCCGGCCGCCTCGACCGCGCGCGCGAGCGCGTCGACGTCGGTGACCGCGATGCCCGGGTGCGCCTTGCGGGCCGGGACGAAGCCGTCCTCGATGCCGACGTGCAGCTCGGCCGCGCCGGCCCGGAACCACGCGCCACCCCGGGCGCGCAGCCGCTCGGGCTTGGTGACCTCGACCATGCCGAGGACGCCGACGTAGAAGCCGCGCATGGCCTCCTCGCAGCCCGCGGGACCCGACACCTGGACGTGGTGCAGCGACATCTCCATGTCGGCCAAAGTATCTCGACATCAAGATACTTTCAAGAGTCTTCCGCCTCCGAACAGAGAGAGGGTGTCAGCCGACGAGCTCGGCGGCCTCGAGCCACTCGAGCTCGAGCTCCTCGCGCTCGGCGACGACGGCCTGCAGCTTCGCGCTGAGGTCGGCCAGGGCGGCGGGGTCGGTGGCCTTCTCCGCCATGTCGCCGTGCAGGCGCTCCTCCCGGTCGGCCAGCCGGGACAGCTGCTTCTCGATGCGCGCCATCGCCTTGCGCGCCTCGCGCAGCTGTGCCGGGTTCACGACCTCCCGAGCCGGTGTGCCGTCCGGCGCGCCGGTCGTGCCCCCGGAGCTGCCGCTCGGGGTCGCGGCCGACGACGCAGCCGCGCCCTTCGCGCTCGGAGCGCTCGTGGCGTGGGCCGCCCGCAGCCGGAGGTACTCCTCGACCCCGCCGGGCAGCTCGCGCACCTTGCCGTCGCCGAGCAGCGCCAGCTGCTTGTCGGCCACGCGTTCGAGCAGGTAGCGGTCGTGCGAGACGACGACGAGGGTGCCGGCCCAGCCGTCGAGCACGTCCTCGAGGGAGGTGAGCGTCTCGATGTCGAGGTCGTTGGTGGGCTCGTCGAGGATGAGCACGTTCGGCTCGGTCAGCAGCAGCCGCGTCAGCTGCAGCCGCCGGCGCTCGCCACCGCTGAGGTCGCCGACGCGCGACTGCTGGCGGCCGCCGGGGAAGCCGAGCCGCGTCGCGAGCTGGCCGGCGCTGATCTCCTTGTCGCCCAGCATGGTCCACTGCTTGACGTCCTCGATGGCCTCGATGACGCGCCACTGCTCGAAACGCTCGAGCTCGCGGACCTCTTGGGTGAGGTGGGCGATCGCGACGGTCTTGCCGATCTTCCGCCGTCCGCCGTCGAGCGCGACGTCACCGGTGAGCGCGCGCAGCAACGTCGACTTGCCGGCGCCGTTGACGCCGACGATGCCGATGCGCTCGCCCGGCGCGAGGCGCCACGTCACGTGGTCGAGCAGGCGGCGCTCGTGCGGCGGCTCTCCGACGCTCACGCTGACGTCCTCGAGGTCGAGCACGTCCTTGCCGAGACGCCGGCTCGCGAACGACGCGAGCTCGACGCTGTTGCGGGGTGCCGGCTCGTCGGCGATGAGCGCGTTCGCCGCGTCGATGCGGAACTTCGGCTTGCTCGTGCGGGCGGGCGCACCGCGCCGGAGCCACGCGAGCTCCTTGCGCATGAGGTTCGAGCGGCGGTCGGCGACGACGCCGGCGAGGCGGTCGCGCTCGGCCTTGGCGAGGACGTAGGCGGCATATCCACCCTCGAAGGCGCTGACGGCGCCGCCCTCGACCTCCCACGTGTTCGTCGCGTAGGCGTCGAGGAACCACCGGTCGTGCGTGATCGCGACGGTGGCGTTGCCGGGGCGCGGCCGCTTCGTCGCGAGGTGGTCGGCGAGCCAGGCCACGCCCTCGACGTCGAGGTGGTTGGTCGGCTCGTCGAGGAGCAGCAGCTCGGGGTCGGACACGAGCAGGCGGGCCAGGGCGAGGCGTCGACGCTCGCCACCCGACTTGGGCCCGACGAGGCTGTCGAGACCGCCGACGTTCTCGGCGGCGATGCCGCCGAGCAGGCCGGTGAGGACGTCGCGGATGCGGGGGTCGCCGGCCCACACGTGCTCCGGCAGGTCGCCGAGGACGGCCTCGCGGATCGTCCAGTCGGGGTCGAGCGCGTCGTCCTGCGCGAGCATGCCGATGCGGATGCCGTCGTCGCCGCCCTGCTTCGTGATGCGGCCGGAGTCGGCCTCCTGCAGGCCCGCCATGACGCGCAGCAGGGTCGACTTGCCGCCACCGTTGACGCCGACGACACCGATGCGGTCGCCGGTGAGCACGCCGAGGCTGACGTCGTCGAGGACGCTGGACGTGCCGAAGACGAGCGACACGCGCTCGAGGGAGATCAGGTTTGCCATCGCCCACTGACCCTACGGCCTGCGCGGGCGCCCGCCGAATCGCGCTCGGCGACGCCGGCCCCGGTCGCCGAGCGGGAGCGGGGGCAGGTCAGTCGCGCGGGGCGGGGACGACCTGGGCGCCGTGGACCGGGCCCTTGGCGCGGCGCAGGTCGCGGCAGAGGTCCGACGCGGCGAGCGAGACGGAGAGGTCGAGCGAGGCCTCGTGGCTCTCGGTGAGGAACGCGACCGTCGGGCCGGAGCCGGAGACCACGCCACCGAGGGCGCCGAACTCCACCCCGGCGTCGCGCAGCTCGCGCAGCTGGGGTCGCAGTGAGAAGGCGGCCGGCTCGAGGTCGTTGTGCAGGGCGGCACCGAGCGCCGCCGGCTCCCCCGACCGCAGCGCGGCCATGAGCTCGGCGCTCACGTGCGGCTCGGGCACGTCGACGCCGTCACGCTCGCGCAGGCGGTCGCACTCGGCATACACCTGCGGCGTCGACAGGCCGGTGTCACTGATCGCGAAGACCCAGTGGAACGTGCCGCGCGCGAGCACGGGCGCGAGCTGCTCGCCGCGCCCGGAGCCCATCGCGTTGCCACCGGCGAGCGAGAACGGGACGTCGCTGCCGAGGGACGCGGCGAGCTCGGCCAGCTCGTCGCGGTCGAGGCCGAGACCCCAGAGGTGGTCGCAGGCGAGGAGGGTGGCCGCGGCGTCGGCCGAGCCGCCCGCCATGCCGCCCGCCACGGGGATGTCCTTGTCGATGCGGATCGAGACCCGCTCGTCGACCTGCCAGCGGTCGGCGACGAGGCGCGCCGCCCGCACGGCGAGGTTGTCGCCGTCGAGCGGGATGCGCTCGGCGTAGGGGCCGGCGGCGACGACCTCCCAGTCGTCCCAGCGCGCGACGGAGACCTCGTCGTGGAGCGAAACGGCCTGGTAGACGGTCGCGAGCGCGTGGTAGCCGTCGGGCCGACGGGGACCCACCCGCAGCTCGAGGTTGACCTTGGCCGGGACCCGAACGGTCACGGCACCCGGCAGCGTCGGAGCGACAGTCATGCGCCCACCCTAGGGGCCGGGAACGGGCGACCGGGTCTCGCGACCCCGCCGTCGTGCGCGCGGCGGCGTGTCCACCTGCCCCTCGGGCCGCGCCTCGGCGATCCGCGCGAAGGCCGCGACGTCGAGCTGCTCGCCGCGCGTCAGCGGGTCGATGCCGGCCGCGACGAGGGCCGCCTCGGCCCGGTCGGGCGAGCCGGCCCACGACGCGAGCGCCCCGCGCAGGGCCTTGCGGCGCTGGAGGAAGGCGGCGTCGATGCAGCGGAAGACGTCCTCGCGCGAGGCCGTCGTCTCGGGCGGCGTGCGCCGGCGGAGCGACACGAGGCCGGAGTCGACGTTCGGCGCCGGCCAGAAGACGTTGCGCCCGACCCTGCCGGCGAGCTCGACGTCGGCGTACCACGCCGCCTTGACGCTCGGCACGCCGTAGGTCTTGTTGCCCGGGCGCGCCGCGAGCCGCTCCGCGACCTCGAGCTGGACCATGACGAGGACCCGCTCGATCGACGGGAAGTGCTGCAGGAACGACAGGACGACCGGCACGGAGATGTTGTACGGGAGGTTGGCCACGAGCGCCGTCGGGTCGGGCCCGGGCAGCTTCGTCACGGTGAGGGCGTCGGCCGCGACGAGCCGCAGCTTCGCCGCGTTCTCGGGCTGGAGCGAGCGCACGGTCTCCTCGAGCGCCCCCGCCAGGCGGGGGTCGACCTCGACGGCCGTCACGCGCCGCACGACGGGTAGCAGGGCGAGGGTCAGCGACCCGAGCCCGGGACCCACCTCGACGACGACGTCGTCGGGCCCGACGCCGGCCACGCGCACGATCTTGCGCACGGTGTTGGCGTCGACGACGAAGTTCTGCCCCCACTGCTTGGTCGGGCGCACCTCGAGCCGCTCGGCGAGCTCGCGCACCTGCGCGGCGCCGAGCAGCGCGGCGTCGTCGGCCTGCGGCGCGGGGTCCTTCTTCGACATGCGTTCACCCTATGGCCCCGGCGCGCACCCGCCGCCGTATGCCGTCCCAGACCGTCCCGCACGCGGGCGCGGGCTGCGCCGACCGGGCGGCGCACGGCACACGGGAACGGCCCCCGACCGAGAGGGTCGGGGGCCGTGCTCGCGTGCGTGTGACCGGCGGTCAGCCGCAGCTCCACTGCGACGTGCCGTTGTCGGCGTAGAGCCGGTTGGCCACGGTGATCTGCTCCTCGCGCGAGGCGAGGTCGGCGCGGGGGGCGAACTGGCCGCCGCCGTAGCCGAGCCACGTCGAGGTGAGGAACTGCAGGCCGCCGTAGTAGCCGTTGCCGGTGTTGATGTGCCAGTTCCCCGTCGACTCGCACTGGGCGATGGAGTCCCACATGCCGGCGCGGGCGAGGTTGAGGCCGCCACCCGAGCTCGAGCCGCCCGAGCTGCGGCTGCTCGAGCTGCTGGAGCTGCTCGAGGTGGTCGGCTTCGGCGCGGGGCGGTCCTTGGTGCCGACGAGCAGCACGCGCTCGACCGGGGCCTTGGTGACCTTGGAGGAGATCGTCCTGCTCGCCACGGCCTTGCCGTCGACGAACGTGGTGCGCACGACCGTGGTGCGCGAGCCCGCCCTGCCGTCGCGCGAGACGCGGGTCTGGTCGGTGTAGAGCGCGCTGCTCTTCTTCTTCGTCGTGCCGTAGCCGATCGTGGTGGTCTTCGTCACGTCCTTGGTGCGCACGCGCTGGACGACGACCGTCTGGCCGGCGCGCAGGGGCGTCGAGAGGGCCGGGGTCACCTTGTCGGTGCCGCCGACGCGGACGCCGAGCTGCGTCAGGGCCTCCCCGACCGAGGCCGCGGCGACGGTCTTGACCGTCTTCTTGCCGTCGTGGGCCACCGTGACGGCCTTGGGGGTGACGACCGTGAGGGCCAGGCCCTGGCGGCCGATCGTCTTGGAACGCGATGCCGAGAGGCGCGCACCCTCGCCGCGCACACCGAGGGCGAGCAGGGCGCCGTCGACCGTGGTCTCGGTCGTGCGGATCTGGCGGGTCTTGCCGTCGACCGTGAGGGTCAGCGTGCGGGCGTAGCGGACGGTGACCGTGTCGCCGTCCTGGACGGGCTGGTCGACCGCGGGAACGACGACGTCGCCGGGGCGGACGTCGACGTGCTGGCTCTGCAGGACGTCACCGACCGTGCTGCCGAAGACGTGGGCGGCCGTGGACGTGCCGTCCACCGAGACGGTGACCGACTTGTCGAGCTGGGCGGCGCCGACGGCTCCACCGGTGAGGACGAGGGCTGCGCCGGCGGCGGCCACGATCTTGGCGTTGCGAGAAATCAAGACACTCCGAACGTCGAACGATCCGGGTGCGACGCGCTCTCGACGGAGTCTCCTCGCTCCGTCGGGAGGAGGTCGATGCGGGGTGGCAACCGGCCAACAGTCGTCCACAGTGACCGATGGTCAACAGAAGGTCAAATTTCGGTAACGGCGACCGGTGTCGCTGGACGCGCCCTTTTGAGGTGCGCTATGCGGTTTGTCCGCTTCGCGGCGCGCCCCACGGGCCGTACACCCGCTCGCTGTTCTCGGACACCGCGCGGCACAGCGTCGGCACGTCGACAGTGAGGACGCCGGCCATGGCCCGGAGGGTGGCCGGCACGAGGTAGGAGGCGTTCGTCGCACCCCGGTACGGCGTCGGCGCGAGGTAGGGCGCGTCGGTCTCGACGAGCAGCTGGTCGAGCGGCACGGCGGTCAGCGCGTCGCGCAGGCCGCGGGCGTTCTTGAACGTCACGGTGCCGGCGAAGCTGAGGTGGTAGCCGCGTTCGACGCACTCGCGGGCCATCGCGAGGTCGCCGGAGAAGCAGTGCAGCACCGTGCGCTCCGGGGCCCCCTCCTCGTCGAGGATGCGCAGCACGTCGGCGTGGGCGTCGCGGTCGTGGATCTGCAGCGCCTTGCCGAGTCGCTTGGCGAGGTCGATGTGCCAGCGGAAGCCGTCCTGCTGGACGGCGATCCCCTCGGGCCCGGTGCGGTAGTAGTCGAGGCCGGTCTCGCCGATCACGCGGACCCGCTCGTGGGCCGCCCCGCGCTCGAGCTCGGCGTAGGCCTCGTCGAGCCGCCCCTCGGCGTGGAGCCGAGGAACTTCGTTGGGGTGCAAGGCGATTCCGCCCAGCAGCTCGGGGTGCTCGTCGATCGCGGCGAGGGTGAAGCGGATGCCGTCGAGGTCGCAACCGACCTGCACGAGCCGGGTGACCCCGACCGCCGCGGCCCGCTCGATCGCGTCGGCGACGGCGAACGGCTCGTCGCCCTCGCGGGTGATGTCGAGGTGGACGTGGTTGTCGACGACGTCGACCGGCAACGGGTCGGGCAGCTCCTCCGGGAGGCCGCGCGGCCCGGAACCCTTCTGGCTCATGCGTCCTCGGGCGCGGCGCCGCCGAGGCGGGCGCGCTCGTCCTCGACGACCTGTTCCGGGTCGAGCTTGACGAAGACACCGGAGGGCTTGGCGATCGGCGTGCCGACGACGACCGGGCGCGACTCCCAGCGCGGCGTCCCCGAGTACTCACCGGTGATGACCGGGTAGCTGCGGGTGTCGTCGTCGAGGTCGCGCACGACCTCGAGGCGCGGCATCGGCATGAACTGGCCCTCGCCGCCGAGCACCGCGTGCACGCGGTTGGCGGCGTGCGGCAGGAACGGCGAGATGAGCGTGTTGATGTCCGAGACGGCCTGGACCAGCGTGTGCAGCACCGTGGCCAGCCGCTCACGCTGGTCGTCACCCTTGAGCTTGAACGGCTCGGTGCGGCTCACGTAGGCGTTGGCCTCCCCCACGACGCGCATGACCTCCGCGAGCGCGGCCTTCTGGCGGTGCCGCTCGAGCGACGCGCCGACGGTCGCGAACGCACCGCGCACGGTGGCGAGCAGCTCCTCGTCGACGGCCTCGACGGCATACGGCTGCGGGATCTCGCCGAAGCTCTTGGCGATCATGGCCGCCGTGCGGTTGACGAGGTTGCCCCAGCCGGCGACGAGCTCGCTGTTGTTGCGCTGCACGAACTCGGCCCAGCTGAAGTCGGCGTCCTGGTTCTCGGGGCCGGCTGCGCAGATGAAGTAGCGGATCGGGTCGGGGCCGTAGCGCGCGACGATGTCCTGCACGTAGATGACGTGCTTGCGGCTCGTGCTGAACTGCTTGCCCTCGAGGGTGAGGAACTCGCTCGCGACGACCTCGGTCGGCAGGTTGAGCGCGCCGAGTTCGCCCGGCTGCCCGCCCTTGTCGCCCCGGCCGGAGTAGGCCAGCAGCTCGGCGGGCCAGATCTGGCTGTGGAAGGTGATGTTGTCCTTGCCCTGGAAGTAGTAGGACACGGCCGACGGGTCGTTCCACCACTCCCGCCAGCGCTCGGCGTCGCCGACCCGCCGGGCCCACTCGATCGAGGCCGAGAGGTAGCCGATGACGGCGTCGAACCACACGTAGAGGCGCTTGCTCGGGTTGTCCTCCCAGCCCTCGAGCGGGACGGGGATGCCCCAGTCGATGTCGCGCGTCATGGCGCGGGGGCGCACGTCCTTGAGGAGGTTCTTGCTGAACTTGATGACGTTGGGGCGCCACGTGCCCGACGCCTCGCGCCCGTCGAGCCACTCGCCGAGGGCGGCGGCGAGCGCCGGGAGGTCGAGGAAGAAGTGCTGGGTCTCGATGAACTCCGGCGTCTCGCCGTTGATCTTGCTGCGCGGGTCGATGAGCTCGTCGGCGTCGAGCTGGTTGCCGCAGTTGTCGCACTGGTCGCCGCGGGCCTCGGGGAAGCTGCAGATGGGGCAGGTGCCCTCGATGTAGCGGTCGGGCAGGGTGCGCCCGGTCGACGGGCTGATCGCGCCACGCGTCGTCTGCTCGACCATGTAGCCGTTGGCGTGCACCTGGCGGAACATCTCCTGCACGACGGCGTAGTGGTTGCGCGTCGTCGTGCGCGTGAAGAGGTCGTAGGACAGGCCGAGGTCGGTGAGGTCCTGGGCGATGACGGCGTTGTACTTGTCGACGAGCTCCTGCGGTGTCAGGCCCTCCTCCTCGGCGAGCACGAGGATCGGCGTGCCGTGCTCGTCGGTGCCGCTCACCATGAGCACGTCGTGGCCGGCCATCCGCATGTACCTGCTGAAGACGTCGGAGGGCACACCGAAACCGGCGACGTGGCCGATGTGGCGCGGGCCGTTGGTGTACGGCCAGGCGACGGCAGACAGGACGTGACTCATGCCGTGAATCCTAGGCGCGCCGCGGTGGTCGCCGCCGCGGGGGCGAGGGGACGCCCCCGTGGACTCCTGCGCCGGCGCCGCCCGGACGCACGCCGGCGCCGACCCGTCGGGCGGGTCGGCGCCGGCATCGAGCGGTGCTGTATCTCAGCCGAGCTTGGCCTCGAGGCTGATCGGCACGGCCTTGAGGGCCTGGCTCACGGGGCAGTTCGCCTTGGCGTCCTCGGCCGCCTTCTGGAAGTCCTCGGCGGAGAGCCCCGGCACGTCGGCGACGACGGAGAGCTTGATCTCGGTGATGCCCGTGCCGGGCACGAAGGTCACGTCGGCCGTCGTGTCGAGGGTCGTCGGCGGGGTGCCGGCCTGGGCGAGCCCGTTCGACAGCGCCATCGAGTAGCACGACGAGTGCGCGGCCGCGATGAGCTCCTCGGGGCTCGTCCTGCCGTTCGAGGACTCGGCGCGCGAGGGCCAGTTGACGTCGAACGTGCCGACGCCCGAGCTCTCGAGGCTGACCTGGCCGGATCCTTCGAAGAGCGAGCCCTCCCAGTGCGTGCTGGCGGTGCGCGTGGTGCCCATCCTGTGCTCCTTCGCTGTGCTGTCGACGCGGCCGGTCGGTCGCCGGCCCGCGGAAGGTGAACGACGCCGGACGCGCCGGGTGTTCCCGTGGGGCAGCGGGCGTTCCACCCCGCAAGACGCGAGCCGGTCCGCGCCGGTCCGCGCCGCGCCGCCCGGGAGGATGGGCGCCCGGGTCAGCGGGCGGCGAGCGAGGCGTCGTAGAGCGCCTTCTTCGACAGCCCGGTGCGGGCGGCGACGTCGGCGGCGACGTCCTTGAGCCGCTCCCCCGCATCGACCCGCTGCCGGATGCCGGCGACGGCGTCGTCGATCGAGGGCACCACGCGCTCCGCCCCCGCCACGACGACGGTGATCTCGCCCTTGACACCCCCTTCGGCCCAGCCGACGAGCTCGGCGAGGGTGCCGCGGCGCACCTCCTCGTAGGTCTTCGTCAGCTCGCGGCACACCGCCGCCCGGCGCTCGGGGCCGAACGCGTCCCGCATCGCGGCGAGCGTCTCCGCCAGGCGGTGCGGCGCCTCGAAGAAGACGACGGTGCGTCGCTCGTCCGCCACCTCGGCGAGCACGCGGGCGCGCTCACCGGGCTTGCGGGGCAGGAAGCCGTCGAAGCAGAAGCGGTCGACGGGCAGCCCCGAGACCGCGAGGGCCATGAGCACGGCGCTCGGCCCGGGCACGCACGTCACCCGGACGCCGGCCTCGACCGAGGCGGCGACGAGGCGGTACCCCGGGTCGGACACGGACGGCATACCGGCGTCGGTGACGACGACGACGCGCTCCCCCGCGACGAGGCGGGCGACGAGGTCGGGGGTGCGGGCGGCCTCGTTGTGCTCGTGGTAGCTGACGACCGAGCCCGACGGCGTCACGCCGAGCTCGGTGAGCAGCCGACGCAGCCTCCGGGTGTCCTCGGCGGCCACGACGTCGGCGGTCGCGAGCTCCTCGGCGAGCCGGGGCGCGGCGTCGCGCGGGTCGCCGATCGGGGTGGCCGCGAGGACGAGGGTGCCGGTGCTCATGGGCTCATCCTCGCAGTGCGGGGAGCGCACCTTCGCCCGAGCGGGGTGAGCCGGTCCGGGGCCGCGGCGCGGGACCGTGAGGACGCCCGCAGTGACAGCCGGCACCTCGAGGGGGCATCCCGTGGCCGAGCCCCCGCACGCGCACCCGCACGCGCCGACCGCGGTCCGCGCCGTCGTCGCACTCGTCGCGGCCGCCGTGCTCGGCGGCGCCATCGGCTCGCTCACGACGGCACGCACGTCGGCCTCGCTCGCGGAGCGGGTCTGCCCGGCCGTCGACGTCGCGGCCACGACGCTCCCGAGCGTCGTCACGGTGCTCACGGCGTCGGGCGGCGGCTCGGGCAACGGCACGGGCGAGCTGCTGCGAGCCGGCGGCTACGTGCTGACGAACGACCACGTCATCTCCTCGGCCGCGGCGCCGGGCGGGTCGGTGGCGGTCCGCTACGGCGACGGCACGACCGCGACGGCCACCGTCGTGGGGCGCGACACCGTCACCGACCTCGCGGTCATCAAGGCCGCGGACGGCGCTGAGGGCCGTCCCCTCATCCGGATCGGCGACTCCGACGCCCTGCGGGTCGGGCAGCCCGTCGTCGCGCTCGGCGCGCCGCTCGGCCTGTCGAGCACCGTCACGGTCGGCATCGTCAGCGCCCTCGGCCGCTACGTGCCGCTGCCCAAGGGCGGTGGCACGACGGCCCACCTCCTCGACGCGGTCCAGACCGACGCCTCGATCAACCCCGGCAACAGCGGCGGCCCGCTCGTCGACTGCACGGGCGCGATGGTCGGGGTCAACACGGCCATCGCGACCGTGCCGAACGAGGCCGGGGTGAGCGGCGGCGGCAGCGTCGGGGTCGGCTTCGCCATCCCGATGACCGTGGCGATCCCCGTCGCCGACGCGCTCATCCGCACCGGCCGGGCCGCCCACCCCGACCTCGGGCTCAGCGCGCAGGCCGTCATCGTCGCCGGGCCCGGTGCCGCGCCGCCCGGCCTCTACGTCACGGACGTCACGCGCGACGGTCCTGCGGCGGGCGCCGGCATCGCCACGGGCGACGTGCTCGTCACCGTCGACGGCGATCCCGCGCGCTCGGTCGACCAGCTCGTGCTCGCCACCCTGCGGCGGTCGGCCGGCGACACCGTGCCCTTCACGCTCTGGCGGACCGGGCAGACGAAGGACGTGGCGGTGACCCTCGGCCCGGCGCCCTGACCGGGCCTCATCGGGCGCTGACCGGGCACTCACCGGGGCCTCACCGGACGGCGGACGGCACCCGTCGGGGTCGACGGCGTCTCGCGGGCGTGTCCCGATGATGGGACAGGAAACGCATTCGAAACCTCTTCGCGGTACGACTGGTGCATGACGACTCAGGGCGAGGCCACCACCGCGCAGCTCCTCGAGGCCGACCGGCGCGAGCCGAACGCCGCGACGTTCGCCTCCGGCGTCTCCTCGGCCTCGCAGCACGCGGCGCTGCGGGCCTCCGTGCGCCAGCTCGGCACCCTGCTCGGCGAGGCCCTCGAACGTCACGAGGGGGCCGAGCTGCTCGCCCTCGTCGAGAAGGTGCGCGCGCTCGCCCGCGAGCCCGAGGACGACGAGCTGCGGGCGCTGCTCGAGGGCGTCGACGCGCGCACCGCGGTCGTGCTCGCGCGGGCCTTCACGGCCTACTTCCAGCTCGTCAACGTCACCGAGCAGCTGCACCGGTGGCAGGAGCTGAGCGCGGTCGAGCAGACCCCGCTCGCCGCGACGGTCGGGCGCATCGGCGTCGCGCTGGAGGAGGGCACCCTCGAGCGCCACGAGCTCGACGACGTGCTCGCGCGGCTGGAGTACCGACCGGTCTTCACGGCGCACCCGACCGAGGCCACCCGGCGCACCGTGCTCAACCTGCTGCGCCGCATCGCCGTCACCGTCGACGAGCTCGAGGACCCCCGCCGGCCGGCATCCGACGGCCCGCGCGCGGAGCGACGCCTCGCCGAGCTGGTCGACATGCTGTGGCAGACCGACGAGCTGCGCATCGTGCGGCCCGAGCCGACCGACGAGGCCCGCACCGCCCTGCACACCCTGCGCTTCCTCGCCGACCAGGTGGTGCCCGACCTGCTCGCCGAGCTCGACCGCACCCTCGAGGGCATCGGGGTCACGTTGCCGACGTCGGCGCGCCCGCTGCGCTTCGGCGCGTGGGCCGGCGGCGACCGCGACGGCAACCCCAACGTCACGCCCGCCGTCACCCTCGAGGTCATCGGCATGCAGCACGACGCCGGTCTCGCGGAGCTCGTCGAGAAGCTCGACCACATGCTGCACGAGCTCTCGTCGTCGACCCGGTTCATCGCGGTGACCGACGCGATGCGCGAGAGCATCGAGCGGGACGCCGCCGCGCTGCCCGTCACGTATGCCGCCGTGCGCCGTCTCAACGCCGAGGAGCCCTACCGCCTCAAGCTCAGCTTCATCCGGGTGCGCCTGCTGCGCACCCGCGACCGCCTCACCCACGGCACGGCGCACGAGCCCGGCCGCGACTACGCGAGCTTCGACGAGCTGCTCGCCGACCTCGTGCTCATCCGCGACTCGATGATCGCCGGCGGCGACCGGCTGACCGCCGACGGCGCGATCCTGCGCCTCGTCCGGTCCGTCGTTGCTACCGGCACCGGCCTCGCCACCCTCGACATCCGCGAGCACAGCGCCAAGCACCACGCCGCGCTCGGCGAGCTCTACGACCGCATCGGCGAGCTGCCCACGCCCTACGCGGAGCTCGACGCTCCCGAGCGGATCGCCCTGCTGTCCAAGGAGATGGCGGCGCGACGGCCGCTCACCGGGCTGGCCGTCCACGGGGCGCACGACGTGGGCGAGGCGGCCACCGCGTCGCTCTCGCTGCTCGGCGCCATCGGCCGGGCACTCGACACCTACGGGCCCGAGGCGATCGAGACCTACATCGTGTCGATGACCCACGACGTCGACGACCTCTTCGCCGTCGTCGTGCTCGCCCGCGAGGCCGGGCTCGTGACGTTCGGCACCGAGACGACGGAGGCCACGGCACGCATCGGCTTCGCCCCGCTCTTCGAGACGGTGGCCGAGCTCGAGGCGGCCGGCCCGCTGCTCGAGGCGCTGCTCTCCGACCCGTCGTACCGCCGCATCGTCGCGGCGCGCGGCGACGTGCAGGAGATCATGCTCGGCTACTCCGACTCCTCGAAGGACGCGGGGATCGCCGCGTCGCAGTGGCAGATCCACCGGGCACAGCGCGCGCTGCGCGACATCGCGCGGGCCCACGGCGTCGTGCTCCGGCTCTTCCACGGTCGCGGCGGCTCGGTCGGCCGGGGTGGCGGCCCCACCGGCGAGGCGATCCTCTCCCAGCCCTACGGAAGCCTCGACGGCCCGATCAAGATCACCGAGCAGGGCGAGGTCATCAGCGACAAGTACACCCTGCCGGGCCTCGCCCGGTTCAACCTCGAGGTCGCACTCGCGGCGGTCCTCGAGGCGTCGGTGCTGCACCGGAAGTCGTTGCTGCCCAAGGACGTCCTCGACGGTTGGAACGGCACGATGGACCTCGTCGCCGGCCGCGGCCAGGACGCCTACCGGTCTCTCGTGCGCGACCCGAGCCTCGTGCCGTTCTTCGTCTCGGCGACGCCCGTCGACGAGCTCGGCAAGATGAACATCGGCTCACGCCCGTCGAAGCGGCCGGGCGGCGAGGGCGGCCTCGACGACCTGCGCGCCATCCCGTGGGTCTTCGGCTGGACGCAGTCGCGGATCATCCTGCCGGGTTGGTTCGGCGTCGGCTCGGGCCTGGCCGCCGCCCGCGAGGACGGGCGCGAGAAGACGCTGCGCGAGATGTACGGCTCGTGGGCGTTCTTCCGCACCTTCCTGTCGAACGTGCAGATGACCCTCGCCAAGACCGACCTCGACATCGCCGCCGGCTACGTGCGCGCGCTCGTGCCCGACGACGCGTCCGGGCTGTTCGACACCATCCGCGAGGAGCACGCCCGCACCGTCGAGGAGGTGCTGCGGGTGACCGGCCAGAAGGAGCTGCTCGAGTCGGCGCCCGTGCTGCGGCGCACCCTGGACCTGCGCGACAGCTACCTCGCCCCGCTCCACGCGCTGCAGACCTCGCTGCTCGCGCGGTCGCGCGCCGTGCCCGACGACGTCGAGCCCGACCCCGAGGTGCAGCGCGCGCTCCTGCTGACGATCAACGGCATCGCCGCCGGCCTGCGCAACACCGGCTGACCGGCCACACCCCCGCCGAGCCGGGGCGGATCTGGCCCGGCTGCAACTGCGCCACGGCGCGGTTGCAGCCCCGAACCGGGCCCGAACCCGGCTGGAACTGCGCCACGGCGCGGTTCCAGCCCCGAACCGAGCCCGAACCCGGCTGCAACTGCGCCACGGCGCAGTTCGGGCGGGCGGGTCAGGGCTGGGCGTCGCCGGTCGACGCCGCGCGGAGCATCCGTTCGCCCTGCTCGCGCATGACGTCGCGTAGCTCCGGCGGGTCGAGCACGTCGATCTCCCACGGCAGGGCACCGAGGTGCATCGCCATGGCGCCGAGGTGGTTGCCGCCGGCCTCGAAGGTGCACGCGTCGGCGCCGTCCGCCGTCACGGTGCCGACCGAGACGGGAATCTCCTTGTCCACCAGCTCCTTCGGGGCATGGATGCGGACGCGGGCGACGTGGTCGTAGCCACCGCTCGTGATGGAGCGGTGCACGTGCTGGGCCGCGTCGGGGGCGTCCGGACGGGGGGTGAAGCGCCAGCCGCGTGCGGAGGCGTCGGCGATCCGGTCGAGCCGGAAGGTGCGCCAGTCGTCGCGGTCGAGGTCGTAGGCGAGCAGGTACCAGCGGCGTCCCGTGGCGACGAGCCGGTAGGGCTCGACGCGGCGTTCGCGTGACCCCCGCGGACCGGCATACGTGAACGTGACGCGCTCGTTCTCGCGGCAGGCGCGGGCGAGGAGCAGGAGCGTGGCGGCGTCGACCGGCGTCGCGTTGCTGTCGAGCGTGACGGTCGCCTCGTGGATGGCCTCGACCTGGGCGCGCAGCCGGCCCGGCAGCACCTGGTCGAGCTTGGCGAGCGTGCGCACCGCGGCCTCGCCGAGGCCCTCGACCGTGCCGCCTGCGGCGAGGCGCAGGCACACCGCGACCGCCACCGCCTCGGTGTCGTCGAGCAGCAGCGGTGGGAGCCGGCGCCCGGCGCCGAGCTGGTAGCCGCCACCGGCGCCGTGCGCGGCGTTGACGGGGTAGCCGAGGTCGCGGAGGCGCTCGACGTCGCGGCGTACGCTGCGCGTCGTCACCCCGAGCCGCACGGCGAGCTCGGTGCCGCTCCACACCGGTCGACTCTGCAGCAGGTCGAGCAGTCGCAGCACGCGGGCGGTCGTGCCGGCGCCGTCACCCGGGGTCATGGGTCCAGCCTGCCACGCTCTGCGGACAGAAACTGTCCTATATGGGGAGCAGGGTGGAGCCATGACCTCGACACCCACCTCGACACCCACCTCGACACCGGCCTCGATCGACTGGGCCACCACCCTCACCGAGCAGGCCACCTGGCACTGGACGCACCAGCTGCGGCCGCGCCTCGAGGGGCTGACCGACGCGGAGTACCTCTGGGAGCCGACCCCCGGCGCGTGGAACGTGCACCCCCGCGGCCAGGGCAACACCGAGCTGCAGGGAGGTAGCGGCGCGCTCACCATCGACTTCGCCCACCCCGAGCCCGCACCGGCGCCCGTCACGACGATCGCCTGGCGGCTCGCGCACGTCATCGTCGGGGTGCTCGGCATGCGCGTGCACGGCCACTTCGGCGGCCCGGAGGTCGACTACCTCACCTTCGACTACGCCGGCACCGCCGACGCCGCGCTCGCCCAGCTCGACACCGCGTATGCCGCCTGGTTCGACGGCGTGCACGGCTGGGGCGCGGACGAGCTCGCGCAGCCGTGCGGCGCCGCGGAGGGCCCGTGGGCCGACGCCTCCCGCGCCACCCTGGTGCTCCACATCAACCGCGAGCTGATCCACCACGGCGCCGAGATCGCGCTGCTGCGCGACCTCTACGCGCACCGCGACGACGCCTGACCGCAGCCCACCAGCCCCACCCCAGCAGAGAGCGAGCCCACCATGGCAGCACACGTCCCGCCCGTCGCCGACGAGCGCGAGAGCCTCATCGCCTACCTCGACCAGCAGCGCGACGCCTTCGCCACCGTCGCCTTCGGCCTCACCGAGGAGCAGATCCGCCTCGCGCCGACCGCCGGCACGCTCAGCATCGGCGGCCTCGTCAAGCACGTGACGACGTGCGAGCGCGGGTGGACCGAGCGGATGGCCGCCGCCCCCGAGGCGCCGGCTCCGCCCGACCAGACGATGGAGGAGCAGACCGCGGCCTGGGGCGACGACTTCCGCGTCACCGACGACGACACCCTGGAGTCGCTCCTCGCGGGACTCGCCGCGCAGGGCGACGTGACGCGCGAGGTGCTGCGCACGGCCGACCTCGGTGCCGCGGTGCCGGTGCCGCGCGACGCGCCGTGGTTCCCCCACGACGTCGAGGCGTGGTCGGTGCGCTGGGTCGCCATGCACCTCGTGGAGGAGCTGGCCCGCCACGCCGGGCACGCCGACATCGTCCGCGAGTCCGTCGACGGCGCGACGACGTACGCGCTGCTCGCCGCCCGGGAGGGCTGGCCGGAGACCCCGTGGCTCACGCCCTGGCGCCCCGCGGCGACGGCCTGAAGCGACGTCCTGCGCACTCGTCCCGGGACGGGCGAAGGGCCCTTGGGAGTATGAGTCTCAAGGGCCCTTCTGGGTGATCGGTCGATGGTGACGCTCCCGATCGACTCCTCGCCGTCTCGGGTCCCGGCCGCCTCGTCACCCGGCTGCCGCGGTGGGTCGCCCCACCGGATGGACCCTCGCTCTGCGAGTCGTCCCGCTCTCCCCGAGGGGAGGGCGTGAGACAGTTCTACGCCCCTGCAGCAGTCGCCGTCACGGGTTTCGCAGAACTTCTCCAAGGTCCACAGGCGGGCGGCGTGTCGTCCACAGCCCGGCGCCGGTTCTGCACAGGCAGAAGGCCAGTCGTGCACACGTTGTCCACCGGTCCTGTGGACACCGGCGTCACGACCTGCCGGTCGGGAGCTCGGCGAGGACGCCCTCGAGCAGGGCGACTCCGGCGGCCGCCCGCTGGGCGCGGTCACGGTCCCCGGTGCCGGCATACAGCTGCTGCGCCTCGACGAGCGAGCGCACCTCGGCCTCGACCACGGAGCGCTCGGCCGCGTCGTCGAGCGTGCGCCGGCGCGTCTCCCCCGCGCCCAGCCCGAGGGCCGCGCCCGCGCCGTCGCCGGAGGTGGCGGGCACCGGCGCCTCCCCCACCGGCACCGCCTCGGCGTTCTCGATGGCGGCCACCGCGGTGCGCAGCACGCTGACCGCCTCGCGGTCGCGGGCGCGCATCGCCGTCGTCAGCCGGGAGCGCAGGGCGGTGCGGAGCGGGGAGTCCATGCCGCGACCGTATGCCGCCCCCGACCGCGCGCTCCACTGCTTTCTCCCCGTCGGGCTCAGGGCGAGGGGGAGAAGGACGTGGGGCCGAGGCGTTCGGTGAGGAAGGCGACGACGGCCTCGACCGCGTCGGGGTGGCGCTCGGCGGTGAGCGTCGCGTGCCCGGGCCCGTCGAGCTCGACCCGACGGAAGCCGTCACCCAGCACCTCGGCGAGGGTCTCGAAGCGCGTCCCCGTCGACCAGTCCGCGCGGTAGCGCACGCCGAGCACCGGGCAACCGGCGCGCACCCGGTCCTGCACCGCGAGCAGGTCGTCGGTGCCGAGGCCGATGTCGGCCGCCCGCCGCGGCCCGAGCGGCACGGGCACGGCCGGCTGGGCGACGACGGGGGCGGCCACGACCGGGTCGACCATCATCGCGAGCGCGAACCCGCCGGTGAAGCACATCCCGACGGCGCCGACCCCGACCCCGCCGACGTCGGCGTGCAGCTGCCGGGCGAGGCTGCGCAGCCAGCCCGCGACCGGCGTCGTGCGACCGGTGGCCACGACCGTGAACTCCCGCCCGACGCAGAGCCGGGGCAGCACCCGGGCGGCCTCGAGCCGGCGCGGGTCCTCGTCGGCGCCGCCGAAGAAGTGCGGCAGGACGACGGTGAAGCCGGCCGCGACGAGCTCCTCGCCGAAGGCGACCACCTCGTGGGTCAGGCCCGGGCTCTCGTGCATGACGACGACGCCGGGCCCCGTCCCCCGCCGGTACGTGGGGTAGGCGAAGCCGTCGGCGGCGTGCGTGCCGCGCTGCCAGTCCTCGAGCGGCGCCATGAGCCCGACGGTACGCCGCGGGCCTGTCGCTACGCTGACGTCATGTCGACCTCCGCGACCGCGGCCGGTGGCCGGTTCACCGGCCTGCTCGCGCCCTCCGAGCGCGACCCGCTGCCCGTCGGCCCCGGCGCGCCCCGCCGGGCCCTGCGCTGGGAGACGGTGCTCGTGCTCGGGGTCAGCCTCGGGGCCTCGGCCGTCTACGCCGTGCTCAGCATCATCGAGAAGCTGACCCGGCCGGTCCCGCTCTCGCAGCAGACGACCGCCATGAACCAGTCCGCGACGCCGGGTCGCCCGTGGCTCGACCTCGCCTACCAGCTCGCCGGCATCGTGCTGCCCCTGACGGCGGTCGCCCTCGCGCTCTACCTGCTGAACCACGTGCGGCGACCGGCCGGCGACGTGCCCGCCCGCCACGTCGTCGGGCTCGACCGCCGCGAGCCGCGCCGCGACCTGCTGCGCGGCCTCGGGCTCGCCGCGCTCATCGGCATCCCGGGTCTCGGCTTCTACCTGCTCGCCAAGGCCATCGGCATCAACACCCAGGTCTCCGCCGCAAACCTCGAGGCGGTGTGGTGGTCGGCGCCCGTGCTCGTCCTCGCAGCCATCGAGAACGCCCTCCTCGAGGAGGTCGTCATGGTCGGCTACCTCTTCACGCGGTGGCGCCAGACGGGCTGGTCCTGGCCGCTCGTCATCGGCGTGTCCGCCGTCATCCGCGGCAGCTACCACCTCTACCAGGGCTTCGGAGGCTTCGCCGGCAACATCGTCATGGGCCTCGTGCTCGGCCTCGTCTTCGTGCGCACCCGTCGCGTCATGCCGCTCGTCGTCTGCCACTCGATCCTCGACATCGTCGCCTTCGTCGGCTACTCCGTGCTGCGCGCCCGCGGCGTCTCGCTCTAGACGCCCCTCCGCCCGACCACCGACCCCACGACGAGCCCACGACGAGCCCACGGCGGCGCTCGGCGGCGCGTCCACGACGCGCCCGCGACGCGCCCGGTGGGCCGTCCGGCGCACCCAGCCGGACTGCATACGATGGCGCCCATGAACTCCGCCCGGCAGGTGCGCGTCCGCCTGCTCGGGGACCCGGCCGACGACCACCGCCCCACCCGGCGCACCGCCGGCCGCATCGCGTGGCTCGGCTGGGCCGGGCCGCTCTTCTTCATGCTCGTCGGCGGCTTCATGCGGTTCTGGCACGTCGGCGCGCCCCACCAGCTGATCTTCGACGAGACGTACTACGTCAAGCAGGGCTGGTCGATGGTCCTCTACTGGTTCGAGATGAAGAACGACCAGGTGCTGCAGGACGCCAAGCAGGTCGACCAGCACTTCACGGCGAACGACCCGATGATCTACGGCACCGAGGGCGACTTCGTCGTGCACCCGCCCGTCGGCAAGTGGCTGATCGGGTGGGGCGAGGCGCCCTTCGGCATCCTCAACTCGTTCGGCTGGCGCTTCGCCGTCGCCCTCGCCGGCACCATCTCGATCTTCATGCTCGGGCGCATCGCGCGCCGGCTCTTCCGCAGCGACCTGCTCGGCACGGCCGCCGCCGCGCTCCTCGCGTTCGAGGGCCACCACTTCGTGCACTCGCGCACCGGCCTGCTCGACATCTTCGTCATGTTCTTCGGCCTCGCCGGGTTCGGCGCCCTGCTCATCGACCGCGACCGGGCCCGCGAGGTGCTGGCGCGCCGCGTCGGTGACCGCCCGCGGGCGGCCGTCGCCTGGCTCGGCCCGTGGCTCGGCTGGCGACCCTGGCGCTGGGTCGCGGGGGTGATGCTCGGCCTGTCGGCCGGCACGAAGTGGTCGGGCCTCTACTTCCTCGTCTTCTTCGGCCTGCTGACCGTGCTCTGGGACCTCGGCGCGCGGCGGGCCGCAGGGGTGCGCGGCTGGGCCGTCGGCGGCGTCGTCAAGGACGGGCCGTATGCCTTCGTCCAGCTCGTCGGCACCGCACTCGTCACGTACGTGGCGAGCTGGACCGGCTGGATCCTCACCCAGGGCGGCTCGTTCCGCACGTGGGCGCGCAACAACCCCGAGACCACGCACGCGTGGCTGCCGGACTGGTGGCGCTCGCTGTGGGCGTACCACCAGCAGATGTACGCCTCGACGCAGGCGATCACGAGCTCGCACCCGTACCAGACCAACCCGTGGTCGTGGCTCATCCAGGGACGGCCCACCTCGTTCTTCTACGAGGGGCCGAAGAAGGGCGCGGACGGCTGCCTCGTCGACCAGTGCAGCCGGGCGATCACCTCGATCGGCACGCTCTCGATCTGGTGGGGCGGCACCCTCGCGATCTTCGTGCTCCTCTTCATGTGGGCCCTCCGCCGCGACTGGCGGGCCGGGGCGATCCTCTGCGGGCTCTTCGCCGGCTACCTGCCGTGGTTCCTCCTCGGCAACCGGACCATCTACTCCTTCTACGAGGTCGCCCTCGTGCCGTGGGTGGTGCTGGCCTGCGTCTACGTGCTCGGCCTCATCATCGGCGGCCGGGACGCCTCGCCGACCCGCCGCCGCGTCGGCTACGCCGTGCTCGGCGCCTTCGTCCTGCTCTCCATGGGGCTCTTCGCCTTCTTCCACCCGGTCTACGTCGCCGACGTCATCCCGCTGCAGGAGTGGCAGCGCCGGATGTGGTTCCCCAGCTGGGTCTGAGGCCCCGCCCGGCCCGCATCACCCGCGCGCCCGGTTCCGCCGGCCGGCGACCGGCGACCGGCGGCTGCCGGCCGGCGGTACGCAAAGTCTTGGTCAAGAGCCGGGGCCCAAGCCACCATCGGCGCGGCCACGCCCGTACGGTCGACGGGCGCCTCGGGCCGGCCAGCGGTCCCGTCCCGCGCGACCGCGACGTAGAGGAGACCACCCATGGACCACCCGGCGAACGGCGCCGCAGCCGCTACGGCCACCCCGGCCGGGACGAACCCCGTGTCGACCCGACGAGCCGTGCTCAACACGATCCGCGGCTCGCTCGGCAACCTCGTCGAGTGGTACGACGTCTACGTCTACACCGTCTTCGCGAAGTACTTCGAGGCCCACTTCTTCGGCGGGGACGAGCCGAACGCCGGGATCTACACGATGGCGATCTTCGCCGTCACCTTCCTCATGCGCCCCATCGGCTCGTGGTTCTTCGGCCGGTTCGCCGACCGGCACGGCCGTCGGCCCGCCCTCGTCGCGAGCGTCAGCCTGATGGCCCTCGCCTCGCTCGCCATCGCCGTCGCGCCGACCGCCTCGTCCATCGGCAGCTGGGCGGTCGTCGTGCTCGTGCTCTGCCGCCTCGTCCAGGGCTTCGCGACGGGCGGCGAGTACGGCACGTCGGCGACCTACATGTCGGAGGCCGCGACCCCCGAGCGGCGTGGCTTCTTCTCGTCGTTCCAGTACGTCACCCTCGTCGGCGGGCACGTGCTCGCGCAGTGCATGCTCCTGCTCCAGCAGGCGGTGCTCACCGACGAGCAGATCAGCGACTACGGGTGGCGCATCGCCTTCGGCTTCGGCGCCGTCGCGGCGGTGGTCGTGCTGTGGCTGCGCTCGTCGATGGACGAGTCGCTGCAGCGCGGTGCCGCGCACGAGTCCGGCCGGTCCGGCTCGATGGGCGAGCTCGTGAAGCGCTACCCGCGCCAGCTGACGACGTGCTTCCTCGTGACGATCGGCGGCACGCTCGCCTTCTACACCTACAGCGTCAACGGGCCGACCACCGTCAAGGCGGCGTATGCCGGCCAGGGCATGACCGCGACGTGGGTCAACCTCGCCGCCCTCGTCGTGCTCATGCTGCTCCAGCCGGTCGGCGGGGCGATCAGCGACCGGGTCGGCCGCAAGCCGCTGCTCATCTTCTTCGGCATCGGCGGCCTGCTCCTCAGCTACGTCTTCATCACCACGCTGCCCGACGTGCGCAGCCCGTGGGCCAGCTTCGGGCTGCTCGTGGCGGCCTACGTCGTGCTCACCGGCTACACCTCGATCAACGCCGTCGTGAAGGCGGAGCTGTTCCCCGCGCACGTGCGGGCGCTCGGCGTCGGCTTCGGCTACGCGGTCGGCAACTCCCTCTTCGGCGGCACCGCGCCGCTGCTGTACGAGGCGGCCAAGAAGAACGACGCGGTCGGCACCTTCGCGATCTACGTGACGGTCACCATCGCGGCCTCGCTCGTCGTCTACGTCTTCGCGCTCGGCGGCCGGCGCGAGGCCACTCATCTCGACCGCGAGCAGGCCACCCGCGACGGCCGCCCCGAGGCGGCCGAGGAGCTCGAGCCCGCCGACGCCCGCCGCTGACGGGCCGATTGCGTATGCCGCCCGGCGTGGTGTTATCGTTCCTTCGCACCTTGGGGCTGTGGCGCAGTTGGTAGCGCGTCTCGTTCGCAATGAGAAGGTCAGGGGTTCGAATCCCCTCAGCTCCACCAGCACGACGAAGGGACCCGGCGGCTCGCCGGGTCCCTTCGTCGTCGACGGGGTCGGTGGCCCGACGGTGGAGGTCTGTCGGCACCTGGCGCCGACAGAACTCCCTCGTCGCCTCGACGACGGCGACGGCGGGGGTCCGGCGGCCGTCCGGTCGTGGGCGCCCCTGCCCGCCGGGCCGCGCGACCGCTAGGTTCGTGCCGTGAGCCGCAGCGTCTACGTCGCCTCGCCGGAGGGCCTGACGGGCAAGTCCGCCGTCGCCCTCGGGCTGCTCGACGCCCTCCTGCGCGAGGTCGGCTCGGTCGGGGTCTACCGGCCGCTGACGACCCTCGGCGGCACCGGCTCGGGCGAGGAGGTCGACCACATCGCCCTGATGCTCGTCAGCCAGCCCGGCGTCGAGCAGACCTACGAGGAGGCCCTCGGCGTCACGTACGCCCAGGCGCACGACGACCCCGACGAGGCGCTGCACGTCATCGTCGAGCGCTTCTCGGCCCTGAGCGCGCGGTTCGACGTCGTGCTCGTGCTCGGCTCGGACTACACCGACGTCTCCACCGGCACGGAGCTGTCGTTCAACGCGCGCGTCGCGGCCAACCTCGGCTCGGCCGTCGTGCTCGTCGTGCACGGCCGCGAGCGCACCCCCGAGCAGGTGCGCGTGGCCGCCGAGGGCGCCATCGCCGAGCTGCGGGCCCAGCACGCGCAGCCGGTGGCCGTCGTCGCCAACCGGGTCGAGCCCGACGACCTCGACGCCGTCCGCACGGCCCTCGCCACGCTCCCCTTCCCGGTCACGGCCGCGATGCCCGAGCACCCGCTCCTGTCGGCGCCGAGCTTCCGGGCGCTCGCCGACGCGATCGGCGCCGAGCTCGTGCTCGGCAGCGAGGCGTGGATGGAGCGTGACAGCCTCGGGCTCGTCGTGGCGGCCATGAGCCTGCCCAACGTGCTCGCCCGGCTGACGCCCGACGTCACCGTCATCGCCCCGAGCGACCGCACCGACCTCATCCCCGGCCTGCTCCTCGCACACCAGTCCGGCACGTTCCCGACGCTCGCCGGCATCATCCTCACGGGCGGCTACCCCATCCCCGAGACGATCTCGCGCCTCTCGGCCGGCGTGCAGCAGGACCTCCCCATCGCGCTGACCGACGACGGCACGTTCCGCACCGCCGAGCGCCTCATGCAGGTGCGCGGGCCGATGACGAAGGGCTCGCGCAACAAGATCGAGACGGCCCGCCGGCTCTTCGCCGAGAGCGTCGACCAGGCGGCGCTGCTCCGGGCCGTCGACGTGTCGGCGAGCGAGGTGCGCACCCCGCTGATGTTCGAGTTCCAGCTCATGGAGCGGGCCCGCTCGGACCGTCGGCACATCGTGCTCCCGGAGAGCCAGGACGACCGCATCCTCGAGGCGGCCGACGTGCTGCTGCGGCGCGGGGTCGCCGACCTCACGCTCCTCGGCGACGAGACGACGGTCCGCGCGCGCGGCTCGGCCCTCGGGCTCGACCTCGACGCGGCCACCGTCGTCTCCCCCACCGACCCCGAGCTCGTCGAGCGCTTCGCGCAGACGTATGCCGCCGCGCGGGCCCACAGGGGCATGACCCTCGAGCGCGCCCGCGAGGTCGTCGTCGACGTCTCCTACTTCGGCACGATGATGGTCCACCTCGGGCTCGCCGACGGCATGGTCTCGGGCGCCGTGCACACGACGGCGCACACCATCCGGCCGGCGCTCGAGTTCGTCAAGACGGCCGACGGCGTCAAGACCGTCTCGAGCGTCTTCCTCATGTGCCTCGCCGACCGGGTGCTCGTCTACGGCGACTGCGCCGTGATCCCCGACCCGACGTCCGAGCAGCTCGCCGACATCGCCGTGTCCTCCGCCCAGACCGCCCGGCAGTTCGGCATCGAGCCGCGGGTCGCGATGCTCTCCTACTCCACCGGCAGCAGCGGCTCCGGCGCCGACGTCGAGAAGGTGCGCGAGGCGACCGCGCTCGTCGCCGAGCGCGCTCCCGACCTCGCCCTCGTCGGGCCGATCCAGTACGACGCCGCCATCGACCCCGTCGTCGGCCGGGCGAAGATGCCCGACTCGGCCGTCGCCGGCCACGCCACGGTCTTCGTCTTCCCCGACCTCAACACCGGCAACAACACCTACAAGGCGGTGCAGCGCAGCGCGCACGCGGTGGCGGTCGGGCCGGTGCTCCAGGGCCTGCGCAAGCCGGTCAACGACCTCTCGCGCGGGGCGCTCGTCGACGACATCGTCAACACCGTCGCCATCACCGCCGTGCAGGCGCAGGGCGGCGCCCCCGCTGCGGAGGACTCCCGTGACTGACGACCACGTGGCCGAGGGCGCGACCACGCCGGTGCTCGTGCTCAACGCCGGGTCGTCGTCGCTGAAGTACCAGCTCGTCGTCCCCGAGTCGGGCGCGGTGCTGGCCAAGGGGCTCGTCGAGCGCATCGGCGAGGCCGGCAGCGACGTCGCCGACCACGCCGCCGCGATGCAGGCCATGGCGGGCCGGCTGCGGACCGACGGCGTCGACCTCGACGACGTGCGCCTCCGGGCCGTCGGGCACCGGGTCGTGCACGGCGGCCCCGACTTCTCCGCACCGGTCGTCATCGACGACGGCGTGCTGGCGCGCGTGCACGAGCTGAGCGGGCTCGCGCCGCTCCACAACCCGGCCGCCGCCGTCGGCATCGAGGCCGCGCGCGCCCGGTTCGGCGTGCCCCACGTCGCGGTCTTCGACACCGCCTTCTTCGCCTCGCTGCCCGAGGCTGCGTCGACGTATGCCGTGCCCCGCGACCTCGCGCGCCGGCACGCGATCCGCCGCTACGGCTTCCACGGCACCTCGCACGAGTTCGTCTCCCGGGCCACGGCCGACCTGCTCGGCCGTCCGCTCGAGCAGCTGCGGCAGGTCGTGCTCCACCTCGGCAACGGCTGCTCCGCCTCGGCCGTGCGCGGCGGGGTCGCCGTCGACACCTCGATGGGGCTCACCCCGCTCGAGGGCCTCGTCATGGGCACCCGCTCGGGCGACGTCGACCCCGGGCTGCACGCCTACCTCGCCCGCGAGGCCGGGCTCTCTCTCGACGAGATCGACACGGTGCTCAACAAGCGCTCGGGCCTGCTCGGCCTGAGCGGCGTCAACGACTTCCGCGAGCTCGAGCAGCGGCTGGCCGCGGGCGACACCGACGCGCGTCTCGCCTTCGACGTGGCCGTGCACCGGCTCAAGCACTACGTCGGCGCCTACCTCGCGGTGCTCGGCGGGATCGACGCCCTCGTCTTCACCGCCGGGGTGGGCGAGAACAGCGTCTCGCTGCGCGCCGCCGTCACGGAGGGTCTCGAAGAGCTCGGCATCACGGTCGACCGGGCGCGCAACGCGGCCCGGTCGACCGCGGCCCGCGTCATCTCCCCCGACGGCGCGCGCGTCGTCGTCGCGGTCGTGCCGACGAACGAGGAGCTCGCCATCGCGCGGCAGACGGCGCAGCTCGTCGGCTGAGGGCGACTACCCCCGACGCGACTCGAGGTGCTCCCTCAGCGACGTCGGGCGACGTCCCGTCAGCCGCTCCACGGCGTCGCTGACCCCGTCGAGCTCACCGGCGGCGACCGCCGTGTACGTCGAGACCCAGGCGTCCACCTGCCAGTCGGGTGCCCCGTAGGCCGCGCGCGAGGCGTACGCCTCCTCGATCGTCTCGTCGTGGAAGGTGACCGGGCGGCCCGTCACCTCGCCGACGACCTGCGCCATCTCCGCGAAGGTCAGTGCCTCCGGGCCGGTCAGGTCGTAGGTCGCGCCGGCGTGGGCGGCGGGGTCGAGCAGCACGGCGACCGCCACCCGGGCGATGTCGTCGTGCGAGACGACCGCGGCGCGTCCCGCTCCCGCCGGGCCCCGGACGACGCCGTCGTCGCCGACCATCTGGTCGATGAACTCGAGGTAGAGGTTGTCGCGCAGGAACGTCCAGGCCAGGCCCGACGCGCGCAGGTGCGCCTCGGTGGCGGCGTGGTCGCGGGCGAGGGTGAAGGTCGCCTCGGGCGAGGCACCGAAGAACGAGACGTAGACGACGTGGCGCACGCCGGCCGCGGCGGCGGCGTCGACGAAGGAGCGGTGCTCCTCGAGGCGGTCCTCGCTCTCGGCGGCCGAGACCATGAAGAGCGTCCCGACACCCTCGAGCGCCGCCCGCGACGCCTCGCCGTCGCGGTAGGTGCAGGCCGCGGCGACCGCGCCGGGCAGCTCGGGAGCCCGGGCCAGGTCGCGCACGAGGAGGCGCTGGGCCACGCCCCGCCCGGCGAGGTCGCGCGCGACGAGACCGCCCAGCCAGCCCGTCGAGCCCGTCACGGCGAGGGTCGGTGGGTTCGCGGTGTCGTCGGCCATGACCCGACCCTACGCACCCGCCCGGGACCCGGCCGACGAACACGGCCGACGAACACGGCCGACGCGAAGGACGACGCGAAGGACGACGCAAGGGACGACGCTGGGGCGGCCGGTGACGCACGCGGGGCCCGACCCGGCATACGGTGTGCTCGTGACCGACAACCCTGCCGCCCCCTCCGGCGCGCCCGCCGACGACCGGCCCACCCCGGCGACCCGCCCTTCCGACGACACGGAGCTGCCCGGCATCGAGGCGGCCGCCGTGCCGCCCGGCATCAGGGTGGCGGCCGACTGGGCGTGGCGCCTGCTGCTCATCGGCGCCGCCGTCTACCTGCTCTCGATGGCCGTGCGCTCGGTCTCCGAGATCATCGTGCCCATCGCGATCGCCATCCTCCTCGCGGCGCTGCTGCACCCCGTGACGGCCTGGCTGCACCGCCGGATGCCGGCGGGCGGTGCGGCGGGGCTCACCGTGCTCGGCACCATCGTGCTCGTCAGCGCCCTCTTCACGCTCGTCGGCTCGCAGTTCAGCAGCGGCTTCTCCGACCTGACGAGCCAGGTGGCCGCCGGCCTCGAGCGGATCCGCGACTGGGTGCGCACGACGTTCAAGATCACCGACGCGCAGTTCAACGAGTACTTCGACACGCTCCGCGACAAGGTGAGCAGCTCGGGCAACCTCGGCGACACCGCGACCTCGGTCGGCCTCACGGCCACGCACTTCGTCGCGGGCCTGTTCATCGCGCTCTTCTCGCTCTTCTTCTTCCTCTACGAGGGCCAGCGCATCTGGAGCTGGATCGTGCGGCTCTTCCCGAGCGCCACGCGTCCGCGCGTGAACTCCTCGGGCTTCATCGCCTGGCACCAGCTGTCGGCGTTCGTGCGGGCCACGATGATCGTCGCCTTCGTCGACGCCGTCGGCATCTCGGTCGGCGCAGCCATCCTCAAGGTGCCGTTCGCCTTCGCCATCGCGATCCTCGTCTTCCTCCTCGCGTTCATCCCCATCGTCGGAGCGCTGCTCTCGGGGGCCGTGGCGGTGCTGCTCGCGCTCGTCGCGCACGGGCCCGGTGTCGCGCTCATCATGCTGGCCGTCGTCATCGGCGTGCAGCAGCTCGAGTCGCACGTGCTCCAGCCGTTCCTGCTCGGCAAGGCCGTCAGCGTGCACCCGCTCGCCGTCATCCTCGCCATCGCGACGGGCTCGATCGTCGCCGGCATCGTCGGCGCGCTCGTCGCCGTGCCGTTCGCGGCGGTGCTGAACGCCGTGGGCAAGCACCTCTTCAGCGACGAGTCGCGAGCCGACCTCGATCGCGAGCTGACCGCGTCCGCCGACGACGGCGGGGCGCCAGCGCAGGCCTGACCCCGGGTGGCGTGCCCGGCTCGGGCCCGCCGCCGCACGTCCGAGTGCCCAGCTCCCCACGTCGGGGGCTGGGCACTGCGCTGTCCGGGCTCGGCCTCCGGGTTCGGTGCTCTTCCGGGGTCGGTGCTTCCGGTCGGGCGGTCGAGGGGGAACGGCAGAGGGCGGGAACGGCAGAGGGCGGGAACGGCAGAGGGGGCGACCCGCTCGCGCGGATCGCCCCCTCTGTCGAACGGTTCGCTACTGCGAGACGGCCCTGCGGGCGAAGAGGGCCCGGTCGTCCAGCTCCTCGGCCTCGTCGGCGAACTCGGGGGTGTCGAAGACGTCGGCCGGGATGCCGCTGTCGGTCCAGCGCGGCTCGGCCTTGGCCTTCATCGTGTAGGTCGGGCGGGGCACCGGGACGGGGCTCCAGCTGCCCTCGCGCACGGCCGCGTCGTCCTCGACGGCCGCGGGAGCCGCGACGGGCACCTCGCCCGTCATCGCCGCCTGGACGTCGAAGACGCCGGCAGCGGGCTCACGACGCTCGGGGGCGGCGGCGGTGGGAGCGGCGGCGACCGCGCTGCGGATGACCTGCGTCGCATCGATCGACGGCTCGAGCTCCCAGTCGGCAGCGGCGTGCTCGTGCGCGTCCTCGTCGACGTGGCGACCGCGGGCCCGCTGCCCACGGCCGGCGTCGGCGGCTCGGCGACGGTCGGCCTGCGCCTCGGCGCGGAGCCAGAAGAGGACGGCGCCCACCGTGACGAGGGCGAACGGGACCGAGACCCAGAGCAGCACGCCGGTGACGGCGAGGACGAGCGACACCGGCACCCAGGCGAGCGACGCGAGCAGCAGCGCCGCGCGCAGGCGGCGCTGCGCGAGCGAGACCCGGCGAGCGGCCCGCGCACCCGGGCGGGTCGCACCGGGGCGCTCCTGCCGCTGGGCGCGGGGCGTGGTCGAGGGCATACGGTCCACCTCGGCGTGGGGGGCGTGGCCGGCCGCGACCGGCTCGGGGCGGCGCGCCACGAGGGGCGAGCTGCGACGCGAGGACCCGGCCGGCACGGCCCGCTTCACGTCGACGGTGGGGCGGGCGGTGCGCGCGGGCTGGACGGCATACGAGTGCGGGCGCGGTGGGCGCAGCTCGGTCGACGGCAGCAGGGGCCGCTTCTCGAGCACGCGCATCGCCTCGGTGAAGCCGTCGACGGACCGCGTGGCGGCGGCCTCCTCGCGGCGGCGCACCCAGTGCTGCACGAGGTATGCAGCCCAGATCGCCACGATCACGACGAAGATGAGGCTGCTGACTGGCACGGGCACCACCGTAGGTCCCGGCCGCGACGCGACCCCGCACATTCGAGGCGTGTCGCGCAAGAGGCTGGTGTTACGACTGTGACAAGCGGGCCAGCACCGACGATCCGGCCAGGTCCTCGACGGTCAGCGCGAACGACCGGTGGTCGCGCCACGCACCGTCGATGTGCAGGTAGCGCTCGCGAATTCCCTCGTCCCGCAAGCCCAGTCGCTCGACGACGCGCAGCGAGCGCTCGTTGTCGAGCCGGATGTTGACCTCGACCCGGTGCAGCCCACCCGCCCCGAACGCGTGGTCGAGGGCGAGCGCGAGGGCCCGTGTCGCGATCCCCCGCCCCGTCGCGCCGGCGTCGAGCCAGTAGCCCGCGGCCCCCGACTGCTGGGCGGCCCGGACGATCCCGAAGAGGTGCACCTGGCCGACGATGCGCCCGCCGACCTCGATGCACCACGGCATGGCCCGGTCGGCGCGCGCCTCGACGTCGAGGTCGCGAACGAACTGGCGGAACGACACCGGGGCGCGCGCGGCCGAGCCCGGCGGCAGCGTCGGCTCCCACGGGCGCACGTGGTCGGCGTTCTCGCCGCGCACGCGCTGCCACTCGCGCTCGTCGTCGACCCGGAGCGGGCGCAGCACGATGGCGGGCTCGGCGGAGGAGTCGCGCAGCACCACGGGCCAGCGCGCCTGGCCGTCGCGGTGCGGCCGCCACGGCATCCTCACCGCTCGCCTCCCGCCACGAGCCGCTCACGGCACACGCGGTGCTCGCGGTGTTCGGGGCGCGTCACCTCGGTCGCCACCTCAGTGGTCGCTGCCGGGGACCTGGTCGAGCGCGTGCCCGAGCACCGGCTCGAGCACGTCGAGCGCGTCGGCCACCCCGCCACGCGAACCGGGCAGGTTGGCCACCAGGGTGCGGCCCGCGAGACCGACCAGGCCCCGCGACAGCATGGCCGTGGGCACGCCCTTGGCGACGCCGGCCGCCCGGATCGCCTCGGCCACGCCGGGCACGAGCCTGTCGAGCAGGGGCGAGGTCTGCTCCGGGGTCACGTCGGTGGGCGTGAGCCCCGTGCCCCCGGTCGTCAGCACGAGCTCGGGCTCGCCCGCGAGCACCTCGCGCAGGGCCCGGCCGAGCTCGTCGCCGTCGGGCACGACGACGGGGCCGGTCACCTCGAAGCCCCAGGCCCGCAGGCGCTCGACGAGCACCGGCCCCGAGCGGTCCGGGTAGACGCCTGCCGCGGCCCGGGTCGAGGCCGTGACCACGACGGCCCGACGGCCCGTTCCGAACGCCTCACTCATGCCAGTCCCCCGATCGCCCGCCGGACTTCGCGGTGACCCGCACGTCGGTGATGCGGCCGTGCTTGTCGACGGCCTTGACCATGTCGACGAGCGCGAGCGCCGCGACCGAGACGGCCGTCAGGGCCTCCATCTCGATGCCGGTGCGGTCGGCGGTGCGCACGGTCGCCGTGATGTCGACGCCGTCGTCGGCCACGACGACGTCGACCTCGACGCCGTGCACGGCGATGGGGTGGGCGAGCGGGATGAGCTCCGGCGTCCGCTTGACCGCCTGGATGCCGGCGATCCGGGCCACGGCGAGCGCGTCACCCTTGGGCACCGCGCCCGAGCGGAGGGCCGAGACCGCCTCGGCCGACAGGAGCACGCGCCCGGCGGCGCTCGCCTCGCGGGCCGTCACCGCCTTGGCCGACACGTCGACCATGTGGGCGCTGCCGTCGGCCCGGACGTGGGTGAGCCCCGAGGCGGGGGTGGGGTCGGGGGCGGCCATCCTCAGGCCTCCTGGTCGAGCACGAGCACGTCGACGACCTCGCCCGCGACGAGCTCGGTGACGTCCTCGGGCACGACGAAGAGGGCGTTGGCGCGGGACAGGTCGGCCACGAAGTGCGAGCCCTGGCCCGCGACGGGCACGGCCACGAGGGTGCCCTCGGCCGAGCGCGACACGACGGCCCGGCCGAACTGGCGCCGCCCCTCGAAGGACTCGACACCCGAGATGAGGGTGGCGGGCCGGAGCCGTCGCTTCTCCGGCGACAGGCGCATGAGGCGGCGCAGGGCCGGGCGCACGAAGACCTCGAAGGAGACGAAGGAGGAGACGGGGTTGCCCGGCAGGGCGAAGATCGGCACGCGCCGGCCGCCCGGCCCGGTGAGGAGCCCGTAGCCCTGCGGCTTGCCCGGCTGCATGGCCACCTTGACGAAGTCGATGCCCTCGCCCTTGAGTGCGCTCTTGACCACGTCGTAGGCGCCCATCGACACCCCGCCGCTCGTGATCACGGCGTCGGCCTCGGCGACGACCTCGTCGAGCACCTCGAGGAGCTCGTCCTCCGAGTCACCCACGGCGGCGCGGATCTCGGCCGAGGCACCCGCGCCGACGGCGGCCGCCCAGAGCATGAACGAGTTCGAGTCGTGGATCTGGCCGGGCCCCAGGGGCTTCCCCGGCTCGACGAGCTCGGCGCCGGTCGAGAGTACGACGACGTGGGGCCGACGGTGCACCTCGACGCCGGCGTGCCCGCAGGCGGCGAGCAGCGCGATGGTGCGGGGACCGACGACCTCCCCCGCCGAGACGATGACCGTGCCGGTGGTGACGTCCTCGCCGCGAGGCCGGACGTAGCGGCCGGGCCGGGTGGCGGCGCGGCACTCGACCTCGCCGGTCGCCGCGCCGTCGGTGTCCTCGACGGCGATGACGGCGTCGGCGCCGGCGGGCATGGGCGCGCCGGTCATGATCCGGGCCGCCTCACCGGGCTGCACCGTGAAGGTCGGGTCACCGCCGGCCGCGACCTCCCCGACGATGCGCAGGCGCACCGGCGAGCCGTCCGCGCCCTCGAGCGAGGCGGCCTGCACGGCATACCCGTCCATCGACGAGTTGTCGAAGTGCGGCAGGTCGACCTTCGCGCGGACGTCCCGCGCCACGACGAGACCGAGCGCCTCGGTGAGCGGCGTGAGCTGGGTCGGCGACGGCTGGAGCGTCGAGAGGATGGCCTTGAGGTGCTCGTCGACGGTCCGCAGGCCGGTGCCCGTGGCGGGCGGGGCGACCGGCGTGGGCAGCTCGCCGAGCACCGCGTCGTCGAGCACGCGCCGGTAGCCGTCGATGAGGACCTCGCCGACGCACCGCACGTTGCGGCCGAAGACGGGGTCGCCGATGACCCGCAGGCTCGTGCACTCCTTCATCGAGGGCACGCCGTGCGGGAAGCGCTTCTCGAAGTTCGGCACGAAGCGGTAGGCGGAGTCGAGGTCGACGAAGGGCTCGGGACCGTCACCCGCGGCGACGACGTGGAAGCTCTCGTCGAGGGAGAAGAAGTCGGAGCGGATGACGAGCAGGTCGTTGGTCGTCTTGACCGGCCGGAACCGCGAGCGCGGCACGAGGATCGCCTCGCTGCCCTCGAAGACCTCGATGGCCGTGCCCATGGCCGACTCCATCTGGATCACCTCGGGCGAGGCGGGGTCGGCCGGGTCGACGTTCTTGCGGTTGACGATGATCGGCAGCCCGAGCACGCCCTGCATCTCGGTCATCCGCTCGCGCAGCACCCGCAGGTCGATCCAGATGTTGTTCGCGTTGAAGGTGTCGTGGCGCTTGATGTCGCGGAAGAAGCGCTCCTCGCCCTCGGCCACCATCGCCGTGTCGCGCAGCACGATGCGACCGTCGGCCTTGCGCACCGCGAGGTGACCGCCCTTGCGGTCGCTCTTCGTGCGCTTGCAGACCTCGGCGACGAACGGCAGGCCGTGCGCCACCATCCACGCGGCCACCTCGGGATCGCAGGTGGCGCCGAGGTTGTCGGAGTTGGAGAGGAACGCGTAGCGGATCCCCTTCTCCAGCAAGGCGTCGAGCACGCCCGAGGTGACGAGCGAGACGTAGATGTCGCCATGGCCGGGCGGGCACCACTCGAGCTCGGGGTCGGCCGGCCACTGCACCGGGGTGAGGTCCTCCGGGCAGAGCTTCGGCTCCGCGTTCTGGATGAAGTCGAGCGGCAGCCCCTCGACCGGCAGGTCGGGGTACTTCGAGAGGATCTCGAGCGACTCCTCCGACGTGCGGAAGGAGTTCATCAGCACGAGGGGCAGCTCGACGTCCCACCGCTCGCGCAGCGCGAGCACCTGCTGGGCGATGATGTCGAGGAAGGTCAGCCCGTCCTTGACCTCGAGCGCCGACTTCGCGCCCGTCATGCCCATGCCGGTGCCGAGCCCGCCGTTGAGCTTGATGATCGCGGTCTGCGACAGGGCGGTCCGTGCCTCCTCGTCGGAGACGCTCACCTCGCGCAGCCGCTGGACCTCGCGCAGCGGCTCGATGGAGTCCTCGGGGATGGTGCCCTGGGCGCCGCCCTTGAGCTGCTCGTAGTAGTGCTCGAAGACCCGGATCGCCTCGGGACCGAGGCCCCGCTGGCGCATCAGGTCGACGGACGCGCGGAGCCCCTGGTCAGTCATGGGGCTCACCCTACGATGGCTGGCATGTGCGTCAGCCCCGAGCGTGCAATCCCGAGACCGTGAGCGACGCGACCAAGCGTGACCTGCGTCACGCCGCCCGCGCCCGCCGCCTCGCGCTCACGGCGGGCCTCGACGACGGCGCCCGGGAGGCGGCGGCCGCCGCCCTCGCCGCGGCCGTGCTGCGCTTCGTGCCGGACCCGTCGCGGGTGGCCGTCTACGAGTCCCTGCCCGACGAGCCCCCGACCGGCCGCCTCGTCGAGGCGCTCCTCGCGGCCGGGCACGTGGTCATCGTGCCCGTCACGCTCGACGACTTCAGCCTCGAGTGGAGGTATGCCGTGCCGGGCGCGGTCGGCGACCGCGCCACCGTGACCCGCCGGGGTGGGGCTCCCGCCCCGGCCGAGCGCGCCGGGTGGCTGGGCGTCGACGCCCTCGCCGCCTGCGACCTCGTGGTCACTCCGGGCCTCTCGGTCGACCGCCACGGCACGCGCCTCGGGCAGGGCGGGGGCTGCTACGACCGGGCCCTGCGCCACCGCGACCCGGCCGCGCCGGTCGTGACGCTGCTGCACGAGGGCGAGCAGAGCGAGCTCGACCTACCGAGCGACCCGCACGACGTGTCGGTCGACGGCTACGTGACGACGACCGGCCGGGTCGTGCGGCTGCGCTGAGGAGCCGGCCGGACGGCATACCTGCTCGGGCGGCCCGGCCCCGCGTCAGGACGTGGACGAGCTGGCCGGCGGCACGAGCGTCAGCTCGTCCTCCGTGGCCTCGCCCACCGCGGTCGCCGTGAACGGCCACGGGAAGCTCTCGTTCGCCGCCCACGCGTCGATCTGGTCGGAGTAGTGGTCGTCGTAGGCGTGCCCCGACTGACCCGTCGCGTTGACCCAGCGGGAGGCGTCGAGGTTGCCGAGGTCGACGACCATCCGCATCGACGGGCCCGTCGTCACGCCGTAGCCGGGCTGCGAGGCGTTCCAGCCGTTGGCGTTGACGATGGAGCTGCCGCCGCCGAGCTCGATGCCGCCGCGGTTGAAGAGGTCCTGAACGGCGCCGGGCACGCCGTCACCGCCCATCACCTGGTGCTTGAGGTCGAGCTGGTGCAGCCGGCCCCAGCGCCAGGTCGCGGGCACCTTGCCGAGCTCGCGGGCGAGGTCGAGACGCGCCTCGACGAGGGCCCGCTTGACGATCTCGCCGGAGCCCTCGGTGAGGCCGGGCGTCGTCTTGTCGTCCCACCAGTCGTTCTTCGGGTCCTTGAGCAGCTGCTCCATCACGACCATCCAGCGGCTGCCGCCGTCGGGGGCGATGTCCGGCGGCAGCTCGTCGAAGGTGAACTCGAGCAGGTGCTTCCAGACCGCGTTGTAGTACGCCGCCGCCGCCGAGTCGCGCGACTTGTCGTTCGGCTGGTCACCGGTCCACCCCTTGAGGAGGCGCTGCGCCTGGGCCGTGAAGTCGTCGACCTGCACGGCGAGCAGGCGCTTGACGAGGCCCGGCGCGTAGGTGTTCGTCGTGTCGCCCTGGATCCGCGACATCGTCTCCGGCGAGACCTTCGGGGTCGCGGCGAGCAGGTTGCGGATGCGCTGGGCGCGGAAGCCGTAGTCCCACTCGGACGTGAGGAACGGCGTCGAGCTCGACGTGACCGCCTGGTTCGCCGTGACGATGAAGCCCTCGGCGGGGTCGAAGCTGTGCGGCAGGTCCTCGAAGGGCACGAAGCCCTTCCAGTCCCACTGCGAGTCCCACCCGGGCGACGGCCAGAAGCCGGGGGGCGCCGCGGGGGTCGCCGACCGGCGGACCGGGATCTGCCCCGGGGCCTGGTAGCCGATGTGGCCGGCCGTGTCGGCGTAGACGAGGTTCTGGGCCGGCACGGTGAAGAGCGCGGCCGCCTTGCGGAACTCGGTCCAGTCACGGGCCTTGTCGAGGGCGAAGATCGCGTCGGCGGTCGTGCCCGGTGTCAGCGCCGTCCAGGCCAGCGACACGGCATACCGGTTGGTCTGCGGGGCCCCGCGCACGACGGTGCGGTCACCCGCCTCCTCGATGCCGCGCACGACGTCGGAGAGGATCGGCCCGTGCACGGTCGACCGGACGGTCAGCCGCACGTCGGGGCCGCCCGCGACCTTGATGACCTCCTCGCGCGAGGTGAGCGGCACGCTCTCGCCGTCGCGGAGGTAGGTCTCACCGGTGACCTGCTCGAGGTAGAAGTCGGTGACGTCGGGGCCGAGGTTCGTCATGCCCCACGCGATGCGGTCGTTGTGGCCGATGACGACCCCGGGCAGGCCGGAGAAGGTGTAGCCCGACACCCGGAAGGGGCAGGCCGCGCTCACCTGGCGGCACTGGAGGTTCACCTGCGTCCAGATGCCGGGGATGGTCAGCCCGAGGTGGGGGTCGTTGGCGAGCAACGGCTTGCCCGTCGTCGTGCGTGAGCCGGAGACGACCCACGAGTTCGAGCCGATGTCGTCGCCGCGGCCCAGCGTCACGGGCACGGCGGCGAGCGCCGCGAGCGTGGAGTCGACGGCGTCGCGGCCGCCGCCGGAGCGCACCGCCGTGGCCGCCGTCAGCGCGCTCGGCGCAGGGCCGGCCGCCTGGTCGCGCGGGCCGCTGTCGGAGGCGGGCTGCCAGTCCCGGTCGGAGAGGATCGGCGCGTTCCGGTCGGCGGGGTACTGCGGGTAGAGCAGGCCGATCTGCTTGACCGAGCGGTTGCTCCGCGAGAGCCGGGCCCGGGCGAGCTCGTCGTTGTAGTCGCCGCGCAGGTCCCACGCCATGGCCTTGAGCCACGCGAGCGAGTCGACCGGCGACCACGGCTCGACGCGGTAGTTGGGGTTGCGGCGGGCGAGCACGGTGTACTCGAGCGACATCTTCTCCGGCGACTCCACCGTCTTGATGTAGGCGTTGACGCCGTCGGCGTAGGCCTGCAGGTACTGCCGCGTCTCCGGGGCGAGCTTGGGCAGCTCGGCCTCGGCGACCCGGCGCCAGCCCATGGCCCGGATCACCTTGTCCTTCTCGATGCCGGCGTCGCCGACGAGCTCCGACAGGCGCCCGGCCGTGATGTGCCGGCGCAGGTCCATCTCGAAGAACCGGTCCTGCGCGCTGACGAAGCCCTGCGCCCGGAAGAGGTCCTTGGCGTTGTCGGCCGTGATCGTCGGCACGCCGCGCGCGTCGCGCTGCACCGAGACCGAGCTCGTGAGGCCCTCGATCTCCAGCTGGCCCGCGGTCTGCGGGAACGACTGGCGCACCACGCCGATCGCGAGGATCCCCACCCCGACCACCGCCATGACGACGAGGACGGCGAGGAGCAGGAGGATCCGACGGGCGCGCTTCAACCGTGACACGCCCTGAGCCTAGGCCACGAGGTCGGGCATCCCGGGCAGCCTCGGCCGGTGTCCACCGCGCCGCCGAGCCGGTGCGACCGCGCCGCGGACCGGTCGTCGGCGCGATCGGGCGGGATGGTTGGATTGGCCGAGACCGGAGGAGCCGCCCGTGACCGCACTCGCGTCCATCACGTCGACGAGCATGACTCTCGACGACCTGACGCGCGTGCTCCTCATCGGCTCGCTGGTGCTCCTCGTCGCGGTCGCCGCCGTGCGGCTCTCGGTCCGCTCGGGCCTGCCGTCGCTGCTCATCTACCTCGGCATCGGCCTCGCGCTCGGCAACGCCGGCGCGGGCATCCAGTTCGACGACGCCTCGACGACGCGGGTGCTCGGCTACGCCGCCCTCGTGCTCATCCTCGCCGAGGGTGGCCTCACGACCTCGTGGGGCAACATCAAGCGGTCGGTCGCGCCGGCCGCACTGCTCTCGACGCTCGGGGTCGTCGTGTCGGTGCTCGTCGTCGCCGTCGCCGCGCACGCGTTCCTGCCGCTGTCGTGGACCATCTCGCTCCTCATCGGCGCCATCGTCTCCTCGACCGACGCCGCGGCCGTCTTCGCGGTGCTGCGCAACGTCGCGCTCCCCCGCCGCATCTCCGGCATGCTCGAGGCGGAGTCCGGCTTCAACGACGCGCCCGTCGTCATCCTCGTCGTCGCGTTCGCCGCGCAGGGCCTGCCGGGCGGCGAGGCCCACCCGTGGTGGGTGCTCCTCTTCGAGACCGGGGTCGAGCTCGCGGGCGGCGCGCTCGTCGGCGTCTCCGTCGGCTGGCTCGGCGGCCAGCTGCTCAAGCGCGTCGCGGGCGCGTCCTCCGCCCTCTTCTCCATCGGGGTCGTCGCGCTGACGGTGCTGGCGTATGCCGTCGGCGCGGCCGTCCACGTCTCGGGCTTCCTCGCGACCTACCTCTCCGCCCTCGTGCTCGGCAACATGGGACTGCCCAACCGCGCCGCCTTCCAGAGCTTCGGCAACGCCCTGGGGTGGATCGCCCAGATCGGGCTCTTCGTGCTGCTCGGCCTGCTCGCCGACCCGACCCGGCTCGGCGAGATGTTCGTCAAGGCGGTCGTCATCGGGCTCGTCCTGCTGCTCGTCGCCCGCCCGCTCTCGGTGGTCGCGTCGGTGTCGTGGTTCCGCATCCCCTGGCGCGAACAGGTCTTCCTGTCGTGGGCCGGCCTCCGCGGCGCGGTCCCCGTCGTGCTCGCCACCGTGCCCCTCGTCACGGGCACGCCCGACACCGAGTGGATCTTCGACCTCGTCTTCGTCCTCGTCGTCGTCTTCACGATCATCCAGGGCCCGACCCTGCCGTGGGTCGCGAAGCGCCTCGGGCTCACCGAGCAGGTGCACTCCGTCGACGTCGACCTCGAGTCGACCTCGCTCATGGCGATCAGCGCCGACGTCATCCAGGTGACGGTGGGGGCGGAGTCGCGCCTCCACGGCGTCGCCGTCTTCGAGCTGCGCCTGCCCAAGGGCGCCAACGTCACCCTCGTCGTGCGGGGCGGCGAGGGCTTCGTGCCCGAGCCCCACACGACGATCCGCCACGGCGACCAGCTGCTCGTCGTGACGACCTCGAAGGTCAAGGCCCGCACCGAGCGCCGGATCCGCGAGATCAGCCAGGGTGGGCGTCTCGCCGGCTGGCCGTAGACTGGCGGACGGCCCGTTTCGCGGGCCCCTCTGCCACGCCCCACCCGTCCGCTCCGAACGCCCGAGGTTCACCAGTGCCGACCTACTCCTACGCGTGCCCCGAGTGCGGTCACGCCTTCGACATCCGCCAGTCGTTCACCGACGACGCCCTGACGGTGTGCCCGGAGTGCGGGACCCCGCGGCTGCGCAAGGTGATCCACCCGGTCGGCATCGCCTTCAAGGGCTCCGGTTTCTACAAGACCGACTCGCGCGCGTCGACGAAGGGGGCGGGCAGCACGACGCCGTCCGAGAAGTCGTCCGGCAGCGACGCGGGCGCCGCCAAGGAGTCGACCAAGGAGTCGGCGAAGGGCTCGACGTCCGGCACGTCGACGTCCTCGGGCACGTCGGGCTCCTCGACGTCGTCGTCGGGCTCGTCGGGCAGCACGTCGTCCACAGCCCCCTGAGGCTCCGCGAGGTTGTCCCCAGCCGCGGCCGTATGCCGTCCGGCGGGGAGGGCGACCGCCCTAGGCTCGGGGCATGACGACTTCCCCGACGCCGCCCACCGCGACCCCGCCATCTCCCGTCGACGCGGGCGTGGACCCGACCGGATCCACAGCCGGTGCCACGGACGGGCCGCGCGCCGAGATCGGCGTCATCGGCGGCTCGGGCCTCTACGAGTTCCTCGACGACTACGAGACGGTCGAGGTCGACACGCCCTTCGGGCGTCCCAGCGACCCGCTCGTCATCGGTGAGGTCGAGGGGCGCTCGGTCGCGTTCGTCGCCCGGCACGGCAAGGGCCACCGCTTCGCGCCGCACCGCGTCAACTACCGCGCCAACCTCTGGGCCCTGCGCGCCGTGGGCGTCCGGCAGGTGCTCTCGCCGTGCGCCGTCGGCTCGCTCCGCCCCGAGCACGGTCCCGGCACCGTCGTCGTGCCCGACCAGGTCGTCGACCGCACGTGGGGACGGGCGCACACGTTCTACGAGCAGGAGGGGCCGGTCGTGCACGTCGGCTTCGCCGACCCGTACTGCCCCAACGGGCGCCAGGTCGCGGTCGACGCGGGGCGCCTCTCGCCGCTCCCCGTGGTGGCCGACGGAACCCTCGTCGTCGTCAACGGGCCACGGTTCTCCTCGCGCGCCGAGTCCCTCATGCACCAGCAGGCGGGGTTCGGCATCGTCGGCATGACGACGATGCCCGAGGCCGCCCTGGCCCGCGAGCTCGCCCTCTGCTTCACGACGATCGCCGTCGTCACCGACCACGACGCGGGTGTCGAGGGCGGGGACGCCGTGAGCCACGACGAGGTGCTGCGGGTCTTCGCCACGAACGTCGAGCACCTCACCGGCATCCTCCGCGACGCCATCGGCCAGCTGCCGGCCCACGAGCCGGACGAGCTCGCCACCTGCCCGTGCCGCCGCGCGCTCGACGGGCTCGAGCTGCCGCTCACCCTGCCCTGATGCCCGGGGAGCGGCCGCCCGCCCCACGCCCCCCGTCCACGCGGGCGCGCCGGCGTGGGCTCGCCGGAGGAACACGGCGCAGCGGCGCGACGGAGCGGGCCGGGCGAACCGGACGAGCTGGACGGGCTGGACGGGCTGACCGGGCTGACGGGCGTGCCGGACGAGCCGCGCGCGGCTGGCACGGTGGGCGCCGCGCCGGGCGCCGGCCCGACGGGCCGCGCCGGCGGCAGGCGAGGCGAGCCCTCGTGCGCCGGTGGGTCGCCGCCGTCCTCGCCGCCGCCGGAACGCTGGTCGCCGTGGCCAGCCTGCGACCGCCCGCCACAGCCGGCACGGGGGTCGCGACCGTCGTCGTGGCACGAGACGTGGCGGCCGGGGCCGTCATCGGGCGCGACGACGTCGAGCTGGCGCCACGCCCGGTCGGCTCACGACCGGAGACGGCCCTCGACTCGGTCGACGCCGCGGTCGGTCGGGTGGCGGCCGGCCCGCTCGCCACCCACGAGGTCGTCACGGCCTCGCGCCTGCTCGGCCCCGACCTGCTCGCGGGCCAGCCCGCCGACCTCGTCGCCCTCGGCGTGCCCGTGCTCGACACCGCCTCGGTCGGGGTGCGGCCCGGCAGTCGGGTCGACCTCTACGCGACCGGCAGCGGTGACCGGGTGGCGGCCGACGTGGCGGTCCTCACCGTGCAGCAGGGCACCGAGTCCGGCGGCCTCGCGTCCGCCGCGCCACCGCGGATCACCGTCGCCCTCGACCCGGCTCGCGCTGCCGCGGTCGCGCGCAGCCTCAGCGCGCTCGACGCCGGCCAGACCCTCGTCGTCGCGCTCCGGCGCAACGGCTCACCGGGGCAGTAGTCTCGTCCCGTCGGGTCCCGTCCCATGCGGCACACCCGCACCAGGACCATCGGTCCGCGCAGCACACGTCGGCACCCGGGTCGCGGGGGCCCAGGAAGGGGATCTCATGCTCAAGGGTTTCAAGGACTTCCTCATGCGGGGCAACGTCGTCGACCTCGCGGTCGCCGTCGTCATCGGCACCGCGTTCGCCAAGGTCGTCGAGGCCTTCGTCACGGTCATCATGGACCTCATCGGCAAGATCGGCGGCAAGCCGGACTTCTCCTCGTTCAAGCCCGAAGGCGTCAGCGTCGGCCTCTTCCTCACCCAGCTCGTCACGTTCGTCATCGTGGCCGCGGCCGTCTACTTCATCGTCGTCGTGCCGATGAACCGCTTGGCCGCCCTCCGCAAGAAGGGCGTCGAGCCCGAGCCCGAGGCCCCCTCGGAGGAGGTCATCCTGCTCACCGAGATCCGCGACAGCCTGCGGGCCCGCTGACCTGCGCATCGACGACGGGGCGGGGACCGATCGGTCCCCGCCCCGTCGTCGTCGGGCCCGTCACGCTCGATGCCGCCCTGAGCGGGTCGAGGTGATCCGGGGCGCCGGGGCGCGACGGCAGACCTCGACCCACGACGCCGGCGAACGATGGCGGTTCAGCGGTCGCTGACGGGACCGCCGTAGGCCTGGGGACGCTCGTAGTCACCGAGGAGCTCGGCGAGGGCGAGCGGCCGGGCCGCCTCCTCGTGCCGGCCGGCCCGCTGCAGGGTGCGGCCGAGCAGCAGGTGGGCGTAGGCCTCGGTCGGCGACTCCTCGATGATGCGGGTCAGCGTCGCCTCCGCCCGGCCGAACTGGGCCGAGTGGAAGTAGGCGCGCGCGAGGAGCAGCCGCAGGTCGGTCGTGCCGTGGAGCAGGGTCTCGCCCGACTCGGGCGACTCCACCTCGTCGACGAGCTCGGCCAGCGCCGTGGCGGCGGCCAGGTGGTCGCCCCGCTCGAAGAGACCCTGAGCCATCGAGAGGCGCAGCGAGAACGGAGTCGTGGTGTTCATGCGCCCTCCAACGCCGCCGCGGGTCACGGCATTCCGGTGGGCCTCGCCACCCCACCGGTCACTCGTAGTGCGGCGGGCGCTGCTCCTCGAGCCACCGGTCACCGACGCCGGAGCCCGACGGGCGCTCGCCCCAGCCGAGGTCGAGCTCGTCGCTGTTGCGGCGCAGCGCGCCCCCGGGCTCGGCGGCACCGGGCTCCGAGGCGTCCGGCGCCGACGCGGCCTCGCCGGTTCCCTTGCGGAAGACCCTGCGGCGCTTGCGCTTCGGCTTCGGAGCAGCCGCATGAGCCGACGTCGCCGCCGCGCCGGCAGACCGCGATGACGCCTGGTCCGCGCCGGCTGTCGCACCGCCGGCCTTCGTGTGGTGCGCCGTGTCGTCCACCCCGGCGCCCGGCTTGCCGCCGGCCGTGCCGTCCGCGCCGCCGGATGCCGGGGCGTCCTCGGGCTCCGGCGCTGCCGGGGGCGATGCCGTGCGGGCGACCGTGACGAGCCGGGCGATCTCGCGTGCCGGGTCACGGAAGATGTCGGTGCTCCACACCCGCTCGTGCACCCAGCCGAGCCGGGCGAGCTGCTCCGGGCGCAGTCGGTCACGGTCGCGCGTGCTCGGCAGGGCGGCATACCTCACCCCGTCGGTCTCGACGGCGACGAGCGCCCGACCGCGGTGGTAGGGGTCCTCGATGGCGAGGTCGATGCGCTGGTCGGCGGTGCCGTAGTCCTCGTGCACGGTGAGCCCCTCCCGGCGCAGGCGCTCGGCGAGGTCGTGGCGCAGCGGGTCGTGCGACACCGTCGCCGTGGCGAAGAGGGTGCCCTCGTGGCCGCTGTCGCCCCGGCTCTCGGCGTAGGCGAGGAAGTCGCGCAGCATCGTCGCGCCCCGGGCCTTGAGGCGCTCGGGGTCGAGGTCGCTCGCGCGCAGGGCCGAGACGACCGTCATTCGGGCTCGGGCGCGCGTGATGGCCACGTTGAGCCGGCGCTCGCCGCCCTCGATGTTGAGCGGACCGAAGCGGTGGAGCACCCGGCCGTGGGGCGTCTTGCCGTAGCCGATGGACAGGATGATCGCGTCGCGCTCGTCGCCCTGCACGCGCTCGAGGTTCTTGACGAAGAAGCGCTCGTCGCGGGTGTCGTCGAAGAAGGCGGCGACGTCCGGTGCCGTGCGCAGGGCCGCGGTCACGGCGTCGTCGATGCGGTCGGCGTGCTTGATCCCGAGCGTGATGACGCCGAGGGACTCCTCGGGCCTCGTGCGGGCGTGCTCGAGCACGAGCTCGACGACCCGGGCGACCTCGCCGTCGGTCGTCTCGATGGTGTCGACCCCGGGCTGCACGACGGCCTGGCCGTCGACGGGCTCGAAGGTGACCGCCGACTCGATGGAGGTGCCGGGGAACGTCGTGAGGCGACCGTCGTAGACGGCGCGGTTGGCGAACGCGATGAGTCGCTCGTCGCGGCTGCGGTAGTGCCACGTCAGGTCGCGGGTCGGCAGGGCTGCCGCGAGCACGTCGAGCACCGACTCGAAGCCCTCGGTGAGCACCTCGTCGGCCTCGGCCGGCTGCGCACCGTCGTCGTCGGAGACGACGGTGAAGAAGTTGGTCGGCGGCAGCTGCCGCTCGTCACCGGCCACGACGACCTGGCGCCCGCGGGCGATGGCGGCGATGGCCTGGGCCGGCTGCACCTGCGAGGCCTCGTCGAAGATGACGACGTCGAACCAGCGCCCGGGCGGCAGGGCCGAGGCGACGACGAGCGGGCTCATGGCCCAGCAGGGCTTGATCGCCGTGAGCGTGGCCGCGGCCTGGGGCATGAGATCGCGAAGCGGCTTGTGCCGGCGGGCCTTTCCGGCTTCGGAGCGCACGAGCGCCTCGTGGGCGGGGTGGTCGGAGAGCACCTCGCGCACGTTGCGGGCGACCGCGGCGCGCACGCGCTCGACGGTCGCCGCGAGGTGCGCGTGGTCGGCCTCGGCGAACTCGGCGGCGTCGCGGCGCAGCCCGGCTCCGTCGTGCGCGCCGTAGGCGGGGTCGCGCACCGTGATCTCCTGCACGAGCGAGGCCCACCAGACGTGGTCGACCTCGGCCGTCACGTGGTCGGTGGCCACGCCGCGCCGGGCCAGGTCGTCGACGACCCCGCCGAGGCCGGCACTGCGCACGTCGTCGAGCGCGGCCGTCACGTGGGGCAGCACGGCGATCCGCTCGGGTCGGCTCGCAAGGTCGGCCAGGCGCTCGCGCAGCTCGCGCAGGGGCAGGACGACGAGGCGCTCGGAGGCGGGGCCGGTCTGCAGCCGGTCGTCGAGCCACTCGAGGTCTGCCGTCAGGGCGCCGAGGCGCGCGAGGCCCTCGTCGAGCCGGGGCGAGATCTCCGGGCGTCCGCCGCCGCCGACGAGGGCGAACCAGTGGTCGCGCTGCTCGCTCGCCGAGACGAGCTCGCCGTGGAGGTCGGCGGGCGGGCGGCCGGGGCGCAGCAGCCGCTTGGTCTGGCGGCGCACCCGCCACCGGGCGAGCCAGCCCATGTCGATGTCGCGGTTCTGCCGCCAGTCGCGGGTGCCCGTCGCGGCGATGTGCTCCTTGAGCGGGATGTCGAAGACCTCGGGGCGGAACACCTCGAGGGTCTCGCGCACCCGTGACATCGTCTCGAAGGCCGCTTTCCAGTCTTCGAGCGAGTTCGCTTCCGGCACATGCGATTCCGAGAGGATGCGGTTGAGCTCACCAGCAGCCTCGTCGAGGCCGCCCGTGCTGTGGCGGGTCGTGATGTCGAGCGCCTTGGCGGCATCGTCGGGCGTGAGGATCCGCGCGCCGAACCACGGGTCGTCACCGTCGCGGGTCCAGGCCCCGAGGCCGGCGGCGTCGCGCAGCCGGCGACCGAGCTCGACGGCCCGGGCGCGGGTCATGCCCGTCAGGTCGCCGCCGGTCAGGCGCACGGCCGACGTGGGCGCCGGCGTGCGGGTGGCCAGCTCGACGAGCGCCTCCTGCACCTCGTGGGCCGAGACCCCCCAGGGCTGGCGCTGCTCGTGGAGCGCCTTGAGGTGGGCCGTCAGCCGGCCCCGTCGCTCGCGGAGGGTGCCCGTCGTGCGGTCGACGTCGGTGGCGCCGTCCTGCACGGCCGCGTCGAGGCTGCGGGCGAACTGCTGGGCGGTGGCGCGCTTGTTCGTCGTGCCGTCGTAGGCGTCGAGCACGAGGTCACCGAGGCCGAGGCGATCGAGCCGCCCGAGCACGGCGTCGATGGCCGCCCGCTTCTCGGCGACGAAGAGCGTCGACTTGCCCTCCGCGGCGAGCGAGGCGATGAGGTTGACGATCGTCTGCGACTTGCCGGTGCCGGGAGGGCCCTTGATGACGAGGTGGGCACCCGCCCGCACGGCGTCGATGGCGGCGTGCTGCGAGGAGTCGGCGTCGAGCACGAGGTGCTCGTGCTCGGGGTCCGGGTCGGCCTCGGCGTCGGGCAGGCGCATCCGCACGGCCGCGAGGGCCGACTCGTCGCCGGCGAGGGCGGCGACGACGTCGTGGTCGGCGAGGGACGCGCCCTGCAGCGCGAGGTCGGCCACCATCGGCAGCTTGGCGTAGGAGAAGGTGCCGAGCACGAGCCGCGGCGTGATGTCGAACTCCGGCACCCGCGCGCAGGCGGACTCGAGCGCGGCGTAGACGGGGTAGGGGTCGAAGCCGTTCGTCGCCGTCGCGAGGTCGGCGAGCGCCTCGCCGTCGAGCTCGATGCCCTGCTCGGACCGGAGGTACTCGCGCAGCACCGGGTTGAACTCGACCTCGGGGCCGAGGTCGATCTCGAAGTCCTCCTGGGCCGCGCCGGTCGGGCGCAGCACGCACGAGCGGAGCAGCACGGGCGAGGCCGGCGGCCGCGCCGCGCGGGGCACCGACCACGTCGCCATGCCGATCGCCACGAAGCCGGCCGCGATGCCGCGCTCCTCGCGCAGCTCGAGCGCCTTGGAGCGGATCGCCCGCGCCCGGCGCCGGGCCTCCTCGAAGGCGGCCGGCTCGCGGACGAGGTCCGACAGGCGGGTGCGCCGCCCGGCGAGCAGCATCGAGACGCCGCCCGGGTGCGCCGTCGTGAGGTCGAGCGTGCCGGAGGGGAGGTCGCGGTACCAGAGCAGCGTGTTGCGGCCGCCGAGGTCGACGAGGGTGCGCTGCCAGGTCCGCACCGCGGCGGCCACGCGGTCGGCCCGCGGGTCACCCGTGCCCGACTCGGCCTGACGGGCAGGGTCGGTCCTGGGGGCTTCGGTCATTCCTGCAGGCTAACGAACGTTGCTGACCGTGGAGGACACCGACAGCCCCAGCGCACCGGCAAACCGCGCAGCGCTCCCCGCAGGGACCCGCCGACTCTTCGCCGATCGACCCTCGGGTCACGCGGGCACCGGCACCCAGTAGCGCCGCACCGGCCCGTGCTCCTCGTCCCGGACCTGCTCGAGCACGCCGCCCACGAGGCGAGCCCGCGTCGCCGGGCCGACGGGCGCACCCCGTAGCCGATCTGCCCGACGCGGTCGTCGAAGACGTGGCACGCCGTGGCTAGGCTCGCGCGGTGCCGACCTTCCGCCTCGCGACCCTCGTGCCGGCGTCCGCCGAGGACTGCTTCGACCTCTCGCTGTCGGTCGACGCGCACGTCGCGTCGATGGGCCGCTCCGACGAGCAGGCCGTGCGCCGCCCCGCCGGCGGGCTCCTCGGCCCGGGCGACGAGGTGACGTGGCGCGCGCGCCACTTCGGGCTCCCGTTCACGATGACGTCGGCGATCACGGCCTTCGACCGGCCGGTCCGCTTCGTCGACGAGCAGCAGCGCGGCCCGTTCGCCGCCTGGTGGCACGAGCACACCTTCACCGCCGGCGACTCGGGCACCACCTTGATGACCGACACGATCAGGTATGCCGCCCCGCTCGGCCCCCTGGGCAGGCTCGCCGAGCGCGCCGTCCTCGACCGCTACCTGCCGCGCCTCCTCGCCGAGCGCAACGAGTGGCTTCGCCGCGAGCTGTCCACCTGACGCCGACGCGTCGCAGCCCCACGCGGTGGGGTTGGATGGTGCGGTGAGCTCGTGGAGCGGGGTGGCGCAGGCGTACGAACGGTCGTTCGCCACCCTGTGCGGCGGCACGGTCGAGCGGCTGCTCGACGACACCCGCTCGGTGGCGGTGCGCGGGGGCCGTCACCTCGACGTCGGCTCGGGGACCGGTGACCTCGCGGCGCGCGCCGCGGCGGACGGGCGCACCGTCGTCGCGGTCGACGCAGACCCGGGCATGGGCGCGCTGACCGAGCGCGTCGTGCCGGGCCGAGCGGTCCGGGCTGCCCTGCCCGCACTCCCCTTCGGCGACGGCTGCTTCGACGCGGTGACGGCCAACTTCGTCGTCAACCACGTCGGCGACCCGCGGGCCGCCACGCGCGAGCTGGCCCGCGTCATGCGCCCCGGGGGCCGCGTCGCGGTGACGTCGTGGACGGCCAGCCCGCCCACGTGGTCGGAGCTGACGACGTACGCCTTCGACGCGGCGGGCGTCGTCGTGTCACCCGGTGGCCGGTTGCCACCGGAGCTCGACTTCGACCGTTCGGTGGAGGGCCTGGCGGGCGTCGCCGAGGACGCCGGCCTCACGGTGCTCGACGCCCGTGAGCTGGCCTGGGACTGGGCCGTCACCGTCGACGACCTCTGGGCCGGCATCGCCGGCGGTGTCGCCACCGCGGGACAGGCGTACCTGGCACAGACGTCGGCCGTGCAGGCGGCGGCCGAGCAGCACTTCCGGAGGGCGGCGTCGGAGCGGGCCGAGGGTGGGCTGCTGCACCTGCCGAGCACGGCGGCATACGTCCTCTGCGGCACCTGACGACGGGAAGCGAGCGCTCAGAGGGGGCGCTGCACGGAGATCTGCACCGTCGCCGGGTCGCCCGGGGCGATGAGCACGTAGCCCTCCCAGCGGTCGCCGGTCGTGTCGGCGCGGGAGCACCACCGCGAGCCGGGCCCGACGACGGGGTCGACCATGCTCGCGGCGGCGTCGCCGGGGATCGACGCGACGACGCGGGCGCCACCGAGTCCGGCCTCGTCGCAGACGGCCTCAGCCGAGGCGCGGTCGGCGCGAACGACGAAGAGGAAGCTCTCGGCCTTCATAGCGGGTGCCTGGGTCTCCACCCGCTGCACCTCGGCGCCGTCGGGGAGGCGCAGGCCGGCCAGCTCGAGGGCGTCGGGAGGGGTGTGCGCGACGAGCCGGGCGCCGCTCGCGCCGGTGGCACCGGGAGGCGGGTCGAAGGCGACCCAGCCGTAGCCCCCGGCGGACGGCACCGGGGTCGAGTTGCCCCCCGCGCCGGGCGACGCGCCCGAGCCGCAGCCGGCGAGCAGTGCCGCCCCGACGCACGCGATCACGACCCCGCCCCTGCCCCGACGCCTCATGGGCCCATCATGCCGCCGGGCGCGACTCAGCGGCGGGCGATCGTCAGGGTCCGTGTGCCGCGCAGGTGCAGGTCGGCCCGGGCGAGGAGCGCGTGCGGGCCGGTGTCGTCGAGGAGGGCGGCCAGGGCGACCGCGTCGTCGGCGTCGAGGCGGCCGTCGAGGCCGTGGGCGAGCCGGTCGAACCAGGCCCGGGCGTAGCGCCCGGCGAGCGGGTGCGTGGGCGACGGCTCGTCGACGACGACCTCGTGCTGCCCGACGACGGTCCAGCCTGCGTCCGCGAGCAGCGCGGGCCACGGCGAGCCGATGAGCGGCACGCTGGTCGCGTGCTCGCCCGCGAGCACGTCGAGCATCCGGTCCTCGAGGCCCGAGCGGCCGACGCCGAGGTCGTCGGGCAGGAAGCGCAGGGGCTCGTCGAACTCCCACACGGCCACCACTCCCCCGCTGCGGGTGTGCTCGCGCAGCCCGGAGAGCACCCGCACCGGGTCGGCGAGGTGGTGGAGCGACATCGAGGCCCACGTGAGGTCGACGTCGAACAGGGCCGGCCAGCCGGAGTCGAGGTCGGCCACGAGCGGGCGCACCCGGTCGCCGACGCCGCGCGCGGCGGCTGCGGCGGCGAGGCGGGCCAGGGACGGCTCCGACACGTCGACGGCCACCACCTCGGCCGTCGGCAGCCGCCGGGCAAGACCGAGCGAGCCGGTGCCCGTGCCGGCGCCGAGGTCGACGACGTGGAGGCGGGTCGGGGCGACGCCGCGGTCGGCGGTGAGGGCCGCCACCGTGCGGTCCAGGGCGGAGTCCCAGGCGTCGGCGAGCACCTCGCCGTCGAGGTCGAGGAGGTCCTCGAGGGGGCCGGTGTCGTCGACGCCGTCATGCGAGTGGGCGTGGCTGTGGTCGTGGTGGTCGCGCTCGCCCGGCGAGGGTGTGTGACGGTGCTGGCTCATGACGCCACGGTAGATCGGTTTTGCGCCAAACGCATACACTCTTGCGCATGCAGCAAGACGTGGAGTTCGAGGCGGTCATCCGCGCGCGGATCCGGGGGCTGCGGCTCGCCCGGGGCTGGTCGCTCGACGTGCTGGCCGCGCGCTGCGCGATGAGCCCGTCGACGCTGAGCCGCCTCGAGACCGGCCACCGACGCATCGCCATCGACCAGCTCGTGCCCATCGCCCGCGCGCTCGGCACGACGATCGACGAGCTCGTCGAGGTGGCGCGCGACGACGACGTCGTCATCAAGCCGCGGCGCAACGCCGCCCACGGCCACACGACGTGGCTGCTCACCCGCGAGGACGCCCCGAACGGCCTCGTCGTCGCCAAGATGCGCATCACGGCGAAGACGCGTCGCGGCTCGCTCGGCGTGCACCCGGGCCACGAGTGGTTCACCGTGCTCTCGGGGACGGCACGCCTCCACCTCGGCGACCGCGTCGTGCTCGTCGAGGAGGGCGAGTCGGCGCAGTTCTCGACGATGGAGCCGCACGCGATCACCGCGCCCGACGGCCCCGTCGAGATCATCGTCGTGCTCGACCGGGAGGGTCGCCGCACCCACCTCGACGCCTGAGGCGAGCGCCGGACCGGTGCCGCCTCGTGCGGCTGGTCCGGCGCCCGACGCCTCAGCTGCCGGTGGCGACCGCCTGCAGGGAGCCGCCCTTGAAGCGGCGCACCTCCTGCGGCCAGCCGCAGCCCTCCGCCACCCGCCCGGCCCACATCCGCGCCGCCTCGTCGTCGGGCACGTCGACGATGGTCAGTCCGCCGAGCCACTCCTTGGTCTCGACGTAGGGCCCGTCGGTCACGACGAGCTCGCCGCTCGTGGCGTCCGCGCTCGCCGCCTCCTCGAGCTCCTCGACGAGCCCACCGGCATAGACCAGGACGCCCTGCTCCTGCATGTCGCGCACCACGGCCGTGGACGGCTCGACCCGGCTGCCGAACCACGCCTCGTCGTGGTCGCCGACCCACTGCTGGTTGAAGTAGATGAGGTACTGAGGCATCCCTGCTCCTCTTCGTCGGGCAGGCCCGGTGCCTGCCGCTACCCACGCTACGAACAGGAGCCGGCGGATCGGACACCTGACGCGCAGGAGATCTGGTCCACGTTCCGCGCGACACATCACGTGCGCTCGGTCGGCGCCGCGCGCCCTTGGCGCAGTCCGGGACCGTTCACTTCGTGTGTCGGCGTGGCCCGGCGCCCTGCGCGAGCCGGGACCGGCGGTCCAGTAACCTGTCCCCGCCGCCCTCGTAGCTCAGGGGATAGAGCACCGCTCTCCTAAAGCGGGTGTCGCAGGTTCGAATCCTGCCGGGGGCACAACCGCGGCATCGGCCGATGCCCGACGGCCCGCACGGGATGGACCTGCGGATGAAGCGACGGATGAGGCTGCGTCTGGTGGGGTGATCACCACACCTGATGCAGGTTCATCGGCAGCATCATCGGTCCGGCCATCGAGCGCGCCGCCGACGCCGCCCCGCCGACGCCCCCCTTCCCGCGTCAGGAGGACCGCGGGCACCACGCCGCGACGCCGTCGCGCTCGCACGGCTGCGTCACCGGCACCGCGGCCCCGTCGACCCGCCGCGTCACGGCGCGGTCGCCGAGCGGCGAGGCCAGCCGCAGCTCCACCGCCGCGCTCCGGCCGTCGGTGCCGACGCCTGCACAGTCGCGCCCCGGCGGCTCGGCGAAGCCCGTCACCTGATCGACCGACACGGTCGACGCCGTCTCCGAGGCCGTGACCGCGACCTGCCCGACGCAGATGCCGTCCCGGCCCCACGGGAACACCACCATGACCACCGCCGGGTCGCCGCCCTCACCGAGCAGCTGCACGCCGACCGGCGCCAGCGACACGCGGGCGGGCTCGTCGCGCAGCGGCCCGACCCCGGCGCGCCCGAGCAGCACCCCGACGAGGCCGGTGAGCCCGACGACCCCCACGACCACGGCGGCCACCACCGTCACCAGCCTCCGGCGCATGCCTCCCCCGTCCGCCGACCGCCCTCCTCGCCCCACGGTCCCGCCCCCGACGGCGGTGCGTCAACAGCCCACGTCACCCCACCTCCCGGTGCCACCATCGAGGGAGACGACCACCGAGGGAGGGCACCCATGACCGAGCACCCCGACCACGGCTTCCTCACCGAGCCGGAGGTCACGCCCGAGGTCCGGGCGTCCTACGACAGCGACGTCGCCGACCACGGCTACGTCATGAACCTCAGCCGCGTCTGGGCGCACTCCCCCGCCGCGCACGACCGGCTCTTCGAGCTGCTCGCCGACCTCGCGCGCCTCGGCGGGCTCACCTTCCGCCAGCGCGGCATCCTCGTCTCGGCGATGGCCTCGACCGCCGGCGACTCCTACTGCGCCCTCGCGTGGGGCGGCCGGCTCGCCACCGAGGCCGGCGACGCCGTCGCGGGCTCGGTCCTGCACCACGACGACGCGGGCCTCGAGCCCGCCGACGCCGCCCTCGCCGCCTGGGCGCGCGCCGTCACGCGCGACGCCAACGCGACGACCGCCGAGGACCTCGAGCCGTTGCGCGCCGCCGGGTTCGACGACCGGCAGATCTTCGCGATCACGGCGTTCGTCGCGCTGCGGCGCGCGTTCTCGCTCGTCAACGACGCCCTCGGCGTCCGCCCCGACCGCCAGCTGCGCGACGACGCCTCCCCGACGGTGCGCGAGGCCGTGTCGTTCGGGCGCGCGCCCGCCGACCGCCCCTCCTGACGCCGTCCGCCAGGCCGATCACGTATGCCGCCGGGCCCGCTCCGCGCGACCGGGCCCCACCCGCGGTGGGGAGGTGTCAGACGCTCTGCGTGGCGACGCCGCGCAGCAGCGCGAGGTAGTCGTCGGTGGGCCGCGCACCGGTCACGGCCGCATACCCGTTCGCGATCATGAACGGAGTCGCGGTGACGCCGAGCGACCTCGCCTGCTGCTCGTCGGCGCGCACATGGTCGGCGTACTCGTCCGAGGCGAGCACGGCGGAGACCCGTCGCTCGTCGAGGCCGCACTCCGCGGCCAGGCGCTGCAGCACCTCGTGGTCGTCGAGGGCGAGCCCCTCGCCGAAGTGTGCGGCGTGGAAGCGCTCGGTCGCGGCGCCCCGGAGGGCCGGGCCACCCATCTCGCCCGCGAGGGCGCACAGCCGGTGCGCGTCGAAGGTGTTCGCGCGCACGGCGCGGTCCCAGTCGAAGACGAGGTCGTCGGCCTCGGCGAGCTCGCTCGCCCGGGCGTTCATCAGGTGCCCGGCCCCGGCGTCGCCACCATGGCGCACCGAGAGGTGCTCGCGCACGGGCACGCCCCCACCCACCGCCACGTCGGGGTCGAGCTCGAACGACCGGAGCCGCACCGTGACGTCACTGGGCCGCTCGAAGCCGTGCACCGCGGCCTCGACGCGCCGCTTGACGATCCACGAGTACGGGCAGGTGAGGTCGCCCCAGAGGTCGAGCTCGATGACGGTCGTGGACTCGGCAGCAGGCTGGTCGGTCATCGACTCAGTCAACCACGCACCGTTTCGCGGCCCACACAGCGCTGCGCCCCCACCGGTCACCGGTGGGGGCGCAGCGCGAAGGCCTGGTGGAGCGACCGCTCAGATGCGGCCGTACGACGAGGGCGTCGTCCAGATGGAGTGGTTGCCCGTCGTCGTGCCGGGACGCTGCGCGTCGATCATCCGGCCGGGGCTGACGTAGATGCCCACGTGGTAGATCGGGGAACCGAAGAAGACGAGGTCGCCGGGGCGCGGGTCGCTGACCGGGGTGGCGGCGCGGGCCTGCGCAGAGGCCGTGCGCGGGATCGAGATGCCGGCCTGGCGGTAGACGTAGGAGGTGAAGCCCGAGCAGTCGAAGCCGTTGGGCGTCGTGCCGCCGTAGACGTAGGGAACGCCGGAGTAGGCCTGCGCGATGCCGACGATGCCCGAGGCGCTCGGCGCGGGGGCGTTGAGCGCGGCGCGGCTCGACGAGCGCGAGGCCCGCGAGCTGGAGCTGGAGGAGCTCGAGCTGGACGAGGACGAGCTGGACGAGCTCGTGTCGCGGGAGGCCGCGGCCTCGCGGGCGGCGGCGCGCTCGGCCGCACGCTCGGCGGCGGCCTTCTCGGCCTTGGCCTGCGCGCGCTCGCGCTTGACCTTGACGTCCTCGATGACGACCGGCTTGACCTTGGCCTTGAGGGCCGGCTTGGCGTAGCCGATCGCGGACAGGGCGCTGGGGGCGGTGACCGTGCCGGCGGCCGGGCCGACGGCCGCGGCACCGGAGACGCTGACGCCGGCCACGGGGCTGTTCGAGCCGTCGGCGGCGCTGGCGCTGGCCGGGTTGGCGAACGTCGCGACGAGGCCACCCGAGGCGGCCACGATCGCCGCACCCTTGACGGCGGGCTGCGCCGACTCCCGGGCGATCGTCTTCAGCTCGGAGATCGCGTTGAAGCGACCGGGGGCGCGATGACGCCCGGGAACGTTCTGAGCCACAGATTGACCTCTCGACGCCTACGAGGTGAGCTGTCGGGTTCGGGCTTGAGGTACTACCCGGCCTTCGCTCGGACCGGCAACGGTCCGTGGAGGGCTTCACCCCGAGGGCGTCTCACGACGCCCGGAGAACGGTGGGTCCCCCGCTCCTGCCATTGGTGTTCGAACTGGGCCCCTGGTCGATGGCAGGACTCGGCGGTCCGACCCGGGGCGCCCACTCGACGGGGAGAGCAAGCCCGCCAACCGTACCCAATGGTCACGGTCCTGTCACTTTCCGTCCACAGGTCTCCCGGGCGGGTCGCGAGCGGGTGGGGCGCGGGTGCAGCGCCCCCTCGGCGGCCGGTCCGGCCGAGGCTCAGGCGGCCTGGCAGAAGACGTGGACCGCGACGTCCGCCGGCAGCGAGACACCGGTCGAGGGCTCGCTGCCCTCACGCACGGCCACGACGCGCGAGCCGTCGCGCACCACCTCGACGCGGGCTCCAGGCACGACGCCGGCGCTCGTCAGCAGCGCCAGGGCCTCGGGATCGACCTGCACGGGCTCGCCGATGCGGCGGATCGTCACGACCGACGGGGCGTCGCCGACGGCCGCGGTCAGGGTGCGCAGGCCGGTGAGGAAGTCCTCGTCCTGGCGCACGCCGAGCTCGTCGAGGCCGGGGATCGGGTTGCCGTAGGGCGACTCGAGCCCCTCGCCGATGAGGCCGAGGATCTTGCGCTCGACCTTCTCCGACATGACGTGCTCCCAGCGGCACGCCTCGTCGTGCGCGTACTCCCACTCGAGGCCGATGACGTCGACGAGGAGGCGCTCGGCGAGCCGGTGCTTGCGCATGACCCGGGTGGCGAGCAGCCGGCCGTGGTCGGACAGCTCGAGGTGCCGGTCGCCCGACACGGCCACGAGGCCGTCGCGCTCCATACGGGCCACCGTCTGCGACACGGTCGGGCCCGAGTGGCCGAGGCGCTCGGCGATGCGCGCGCGCAGCGGCACGATCCCCTCCTCCTCGAGCTCGTAGATCGTGCGCAGGTACATCTCGGTGGTGTCGATCAGGTCCGTCACGGTCATACCTTCTCAGAATCAGGGAGCCTCGGGCGCCGCGCGCGCACGCCCGCCCCGCCCACGGCGGGTGGGGTCGTGCCGCGGCACCCAGAGGCGCAGCCAGCCGGCGCCGACGACCGCGCCGGCGCCGAGCACGACGGCCGACGCGCCGAGGGTCATGACGGCACTCAGCCCTGACAACACCAACGGGCCCGCCGCCCTTCCCAGGTCGGCGCAGAGCCGCCAGCCGCCGAGGAACTGGGCCCGGCCGTCCGCGGGCGACGCGTCCGCTCCCAGCGTCATGATGAGCCCCGCCCCGAGCCCGTTGCCGATGCCGAGCACCGTCGCCGCCGCCGTCACCGCGACGAGGCTCGTCGCGAGCGGCAGCAGCGCCATGCCGAGGCCGAGCACGAGCATGCTCGGCACCGCGGCGGCGACCCGGCCGTAGCGGTCCATCAGCCAGCCCGAGGGGTAGAAGAGCGCCATGTCGATGGCCCCGGCCACGCCGAAGACGAGCGAGGTCTGCGCCGGGGAGAAGCCGACCGACTCGGCCCAGAGCGGCACGAGGGCCTCGCGGATCGCGCGCGCCCCGGCCACGCACATGGCGCCCGTGCCGAGGGTGAGCAGGACGTGCCGGTGCGCGAGCAGCACCGAGGCCACGCTGCGCGGCGCGGACCGCAGGGCACCCTCGTCGTGGCGGGCGGTGATGTCGGGCGCGAGGAGCACGAGCGTGAAGGCCGCGGCGCTCGCGACGACCCCGATGGCATACGCCGACCCGATGCCCCACCGCCCGATGACGAGGGAGCCGATGAAGGGGCCGACGAAGTAGCCGATGCGGTGCACCCCGCCGAGCGTCGAGAGGGCGCGGGCGCGCAGCGCGACGGGCACCGCCTCGGTGAGGTAGGCCTGCCGGGCCAGCCCGAAGAGCGAGCCGGCGAGCCCGATGACGAGCACGCCGGCGAAGAGCTGCACGAGCCCGCCGGCGAGGGCCGCGAGCAGCATGCCGACGGCCTCGATGACCGCGGCAGCGAGCAGCGCGCGGCGCTCGCCGATGCGCGCGGCGAGCGCGCCGGAGGGGAGGTCGCCGAGCAGCTGACCGACGCCCATCATCGCGACGAGGAGCGCGGCGACCCCGACCGATGCGCCGAGCTCGCGGGCCGAGACAGCCACGATCGGCGACACCGCGCCGGCGCCCGTCGAGCCGAGCAGCGTGGGGCCGTATGCCGACAGCGCGATCGCGCGCAGCCGTCCGCCCGGCTCGGGCGGGGTCTCCCCTGAAATCTCGGTCACGCCACAGGACCCTAACGATTGGGTTTCTCGGGTGGCCGCCCCCGCGCCCCGGCGGAAGCATTGCTCCGTGGCCGGGACTCAGAGCACGAGCAGCCCCAGGGCGGTCGAGGTGGCGTTGGCGGCGAGGACCGCGCACGCCAGCGTCACCACGCCCTCGCGCCCGCGCACCCGCCACGCCCAGCGCAGCAGCGCGGTCTCGACGGCGACGACGACGGCCTCGCCGGCCAGCAGGTGCCACGCGGACCCGAAGGCGGTCGACGCCGCGAAGAGCAGCGGCTGGGTCAGCACGTTGACGAGGGCAGCCCCGGCGACCGCCACGCGCCGGCTCGCCCAGCCGGCGAGCCGGGCGGGCACGACGAGCAGGGGCAGCTCGGCCGCGAGCGTCAGTGCGAGCGCCGTGAGCGCGCGAGGGATCATCGCGTGACGTCCGTCGCCGCGCCGCCGTCGCCTCCTGCGCGCACCGTCACGCTCCTCGTGCTCGGGGCCGTCGCGGCGGCCCTCGCCGCGGCGCTGGGGTCGCCGATGGCCACGGCCGTCATCGGCCTCATCCTCTTCGGCATCCTGCACAACCTCCTCGAGATCCGCTACGTCGTCGGCCGCTTCCCGGGCGTGCTCGGCCGGCCCTTCCTCGACCTGCTCGTCGGCCTCATCACCGGCATCGTCGTGTGCCGGCTGCTCGTCGGCGTCGTCGGCCGGCCCGCGCAGCTCGCCGAGGTCGTGCTCGGCTACGCCATCCTCGCGCTCGCGGCGCAGCGCGGCCTGCGGGGCCGGCGCCGGCACGCGGCCTGGCTCGTCATCGCCGTGGCGGCCCTCGCGTCGCTGTCGTTCCCGGCCTACCACTTCGTCGTGCTGACCCACCTGCACAACGTCGTGCCGCTCGTCTTCCTGTGGGAGTGGTCGCGCCGGATCGCCTCGCGCCGCTGGCGCCGCTCGTTCCGCGCCGTGCAGCTGCTCTGGGTCCTCGTCGTGCCGGCCGTTCTCCTGAGCGGGCTGCTCGACGGCTCCCTCGGCACCGACCCCGGCATCGTGCGCAGCGTCGTCGGGGACGGCCAGTCGGTGCTCGCCGCGAGCGCGCCGCCCGGTGAGGCCGCCACGGTCCTCGGCATGCGGGTGCTCGCGGTCTTCGCCTTCATGCAGACGATGCACTACGTCGTGTGGGTCGCCCTCATGCCCCGCGTCGCCCCGGACGCGTCGGCAGCCTTCGAGGCGCGGGCGCCGTGGCTGACCGGCCCGCGCCTCTGGGCGGCCGGCTTCGTGGCGGCCGCCCTCTTCGCCGTGCTCTTCGGGCTCGACTTCACCCAGGGCAAGGCCGTGTATGCCGCGCTCGCGAGCTACCACGCCTACCTCGAGCTGCCCGTGCTGCTCGCCCTGCTCGCCGGTGGGGCGGCCTGGAGCCAGGCACCGGCGTCGTCCGGTGGCCGCGCAGCCGGGACCCCGACCGGGTCGGGGCGGGACGGGGCCGCACCCGTCGGCGGAGGCGGAGGCGGCGGAGGGGGCTCGCAGGGCCTCGACCTGCGGCCCGAGACCGCACCGGCGGTCACGCTCGATCCCGAGCTGGGTCCGTGACGCCCCCCGCGGACGCCGCCGCGCCACCGGAGTACGCGTGGGGTCCGATGCTCGTCGTGGCGCTCGCCGTCGTCGCCGTGGTCGCGCTCGTCGTGGTGGTGGGCCGGATCCGCCGCTCCCGGGCCGCGGAGCGAGACCGGCCGGAAAAACCCTTGCCGCCCGATTCCGGCGCGACGTAACGTCGAGCCATCGACCCAGAAGGGAGGTGATCCGAGAAGTGATTTCTTCCGGAACGTGTGAGGTGGCCACGCGATAGTCGCGTCCCCACCCACATCCCAGGATGAAGCAGGGCAGTCCGACCACGTCGGACTGCCCTGTTCCCTTGTCCGGTGCGGGGCGGGGCCGTCAGGGCTGCAGACGCTGGCGGGTCCAGGCGTCGGGGTCGGCCAGGGTGCCCTCGCCGGTGCGGCGGAAGACGATCCGGTCGTGCAGGCGGTTGCTCCGCCCGGCCCAGAACTCGACCTCGTCGCAGACGACCCGCCAGCCGCCCCAGAAGTCGGGCACCGGCACGTCGTGGTCGCTGCCGGTGTCGGGGAAGCGCTCGAGGGCCTCCTGCCAGCGGCGCTCGAGCTCGGCCCGGTCGGCCGCCGGCCGGGACTGGTCGGACGCCCACGCCGAGAGGCGCGAGCCGTAGGGCCGGGAGTCGAAGTAGGCCTCGACCTCGTCGCGGCCGACGAGCTCGGCCCGGCCGCGGAAGCGGATCGCCCGGTAGATGGCCGGCCAGGTGAGGGCCGCGGCGACGCGCGGGTCGGCCTGCAGCTCACGGCTCTTGGCCGACTCGAGGTTCGTCACGAAGCCCGGGCCGCGCTCGTCGAAGAAGCGCATGAGCACCGTGCGCACGTCCGGCGCCCCCGATTCGTCCACGGTCGCCACCGAGATGGCGGTCGGCTCGGGCACGTCGTCGCGCTCGTCGGCGGCGGCCAGGGCCGCGTCGATCCAGGCCTGCGCCTGCAGGAAGGGCGACGCGGCGAGGTCGGACTCGACGAGGCCGTCGCCGCGGTAGTCGACGCGGCGCACGGCCGCCAGTCCCGCGGAGGGTGAGGTGTCCATGCCCCCAGACTAGGGTTGGCCGCAGGAGGCCCGCGTGGGCGTCAGGCCACGGCGCGCGCGGACCCGTGCGACGAGCCCGGCACGACCGGGCCCGACCGGAGGAGTTCCCCGATGGCAGGCAAGGCCAGGATCGTCACCCAGGGCGTCAAGCTCGGCATCAAGTACGGCCCGCAGATCTGGGTCGCCACCCAGGCCCTGCGCGAGCCCGCCAAGGAGGCCGCCAACAAGGCGATCTCGAGCGAGCGGGCCCGCCGCCAGGCGATGGCGCACGCGACCTCGCTCGCCGACGGCAGCATCCTCAAGGTCTACCGCGGCGACCAGTCGCACTGGGTCGTCTTCAGCGGCGACGAGCCGGTGGGCGTGCACCCGCAGACCGACCTCCCGGCCGCGGCGCTCGTCGAGCGGGCCGACCTGACGAAGCGGATCCGCCCCGGCGACAAGGTGCGCGCGACCGACCGCGCCAAGGACGCCGCGACCGCCGCCCTGCGCCGCGGCAAGCCGAACCAGATCAACTGACCACGCCGGACGGCGCCGCGGTCTCAGTCCCGCACGTCGATGCCGAGCTCGGCCGCGAAGGCGTCGGCGAGGTCGATGACCTGCGGCCGGCTCAGCATCGCGCCGCGCATCCCGGTCAGCCCGACCGGCGCCCGCAGGGTGGCGCCGGAGAGGTCGAGACGGGCATACCGGCCCCGGCCGAACGCCGGCTGCACGAGCGTGCACCCCTCGAAGGTGAGGCCGTCGACCGTCGCCTCCTGCAGGTCGAGGTCGACGACGACGCAGTCGACGAACGCGACGTCCTTGAGCCGGGCCCCGCGCAGGTTGAGGAAGTCGACCTTGCCGCCGCGCACCGTGACGTCGCGCCAGCTCGAGCCCCACGCGGAGACGGCCGCGAGCCGGCACCCCTCGATGGTGGTCTCGACGAGGCTCGCCTCGACGAGGCTGACGGAGACCCCACCGACCCGCTGCCACTCGCTCTCGGACCAGCGCGACCCCTCGAGATGGGCGTCGTCGAGCGTGCCCCCGAGCAGCGAGCACTCGAGGAACGAGTGGCCCTCGGCGTGCGCCCCCGTGAAGTCGGTGCCCTCGAAACGGACGGCGTCGTGGTGCTCCTCCCGCGCGGCGAACGCGGCGTCACGAAACACGGTCTGGTCGGCGGCTGACGGCATACGCTCACTCTGGCAGTCACCGGTGACGCCCGCTCGTCCTCCCACGTCGTGCGCTCCGGCTGCTCGCACCCGACCGCGGTGGTAGCCGCCTGCACAGCGAGGACCGACATGGCCGACAGCACGCCCGACCCCGACTTCAAGCCCGGTCTGGAAGGCGTCATCGCCTTCGAGTCGACCATCGCGGAGCCCGACAAGGAGGGCGGCGCGCTGCGCTACCGCGGCGTCGACATCGACGACCTCGTCGGCCACGTCGACTTCGGCCACGTGTGGGGCCTGCTCGTCGACAACGCCTTCGAGCCGGGCCTGCCGCCGGCGGAGCCCTACCCCCTGCCGGTGCACACCGGCGACGTGCGCGTCGACGTCCAGTCCGCGCTCGCGATGCTCGCGCCGGCGTGGGGGTTCCGGCCGACGCTCGACGCCGACGCCGACGAGGTGCGCGACAACCTCGCCCGGGCCGCCGTCATGGCGCTGTCGTTCGTCGGGCAGTCGGCGCGCGGGCTCGACAAGCCGATGGTGCCGCAGCGCGAGGTCGACAAGGCGAGCACCATCACCGAGCGGTTCATGATCCGCTGGCGCGGCGAGCCCGACCCGAGGCACGTCGAGGCCGTCGACGCCTACTGGGTCTCGGCCGCCGAGCACGGCATGAACGCCTCGACGTTCACCGCGCGCGTCATCACCTCGACCGGCGCCGACGTGGCGGCCGCGCTCTCGGGCGCGGTCGGGGCGATGTCGGGGCCGCTCCACGGCGGGGCCCCCTCGCGCGTGCTGCACATGCTCGACGGCGTCGAGGAGCAGGGCGACGCCACGGCCTACGTCAAGGGCGTGCTCGACAAGGGCGAGCGCCTGATGGGCTTCGGGCACCGCGTCTACCGCGCCGAGGACCCGCGCGCCCGCGTGCTGCGCGCCGCCTGCGAGCGCCTCGGGGCGCCCCGGTTCGAGGCCGCCGCCGCGCTCGAGAAGGCGGCCCTGACGGAGCTGCACGCCCGGCGCCCCGACCGCGTGCTGGCCACGAACGTCGAGTTCTGGGCCGCCGTCATCCTCGACTTCGCGCAGGTGCCGGCCTCGATGTTCACGCCGATGTTCTCGTGCGCGCGGACGGCCGGCTGGTCGGCGCACATCCTCGAGCAGAAGCAGACCGGCCGGCTCATCCGGCCGTCGTCGCGCTACATCGGCGAGGGCCCGCGCCGGCCCCAGGACGTCGCGGGCTGGACCGACGACATCGGCCGCTGACGCGGACACGGCCGTGACGGCATCCAGGAGCGGGCGCACGCGCGTCACCTCTCGGCGGGCGCGCACGCCGCGTCGCGCGTAGCCTCGCTGGGAGGATCCAGGACACCAGGAGGCAACCGTGGCACAGGGACTGCGCGTGCGAAGGTCGGTGGCCTCCGTCGGGGCCGCGGCGCTGCTGGCGGGAGGCGTGCTCGCGGTGGGGCAGCCGCAGGTCGCGCAGGCGGTGCCGCGGCTGCAGGCGACCACGGTCGTCGCGGGGCTGCAGTACCCGTGGGACCTCACCTGGGTGGGCTCGCTCATGCTCTTCGACGAGCGCGGCGGGCGCGTCTGGTCCAAGCGCGAGGGCGCCGCCCCGAAGCGCGTCTCGATCACCGGCCTCCCGCCGCTCTACGTCAACAGCGAGGGCGGCCTGCTCGGCATGGTCGCCGACCCCGGGGCCTCGACCAACCGCCGCTTCTACACGTGCCAGGCCGTACGCCGCCCGTCGGGTGCGCCCCTCGACGTCCGGGTGCTGCGGTGGCGCCTCACGAGCGACACGACGGCGGTCTCGGACGGGGCGCCCGTCGTCACCGGCCTGCCGCTGACGAGCGGGCGGCACTCGGGCTGCCGCCTGCGCTTCGGCGGTGACGGCAAGCTCTACGTCGGCACGGGCGACGCGGCCACGGGCACGAACCCGCAGAACCTCGCCTCGCTCGGGGGCAAGGTGCTGCGCGTCAACGGCGACGGCTCCATCCCGAAGGACAACCCCTTCTACTCCCGCGGCGGCAACGCCCGCTACGTGTGGAACTACGGCCACCGCAACATCCAGGGCCTCGCGCTGCGCCCCGGCACCTCCGAGCTGTGGTCGGCGGAGCACGGCTCGGACCGCGACGACGAGATCAACCTCTCGGTGCGGGGCGGCAACTACGGCTGGAACCCCGTGCCCGGCTACGACGAGTCGACCCCGATGACCGACCTGCGCACGTTCCCGACCGCGCGCCGGGCGATGTGGTCCTCGGGCTACCCCACCGTCGCCACGAGCGGCGCGACCTTCCTCAAGGGGGCGGCCTGGGGCGAGTGGCAGGGCGCCCTCGCCGTCGGGCTGCTCAAGGGCGAGGGCATCGACGTCATGCGGTTCGCCCCGTCGCCGACGACGACCGCCGTCGCGTCCGTGACCCGGCTGCCGGCTGCGCAGGGCTACGGCCGCATCCGCGCCGTGCAGCTCGGCCCCGACGGCTCGCTGTGGTTCACGACCTCGAACGGCAGCAACGACAAGATCGTGCGGCTCCGGCCCACCGCCACGGCGCCGAGGAAGACGGCGGGCACGCTCGTGTCACCGGTCGGCGTGACGGCCGTGCGCACCGGCAGCCAGGTGACGACCTTCGTGCGCTCCACCGGCGACACGGTCCGCTTCCGCCGCAGCACCAACGACGGGGCGACCTGGGGGGCGTGGGCGTCGGCCGGCGTGACCTCGACCGACGCGCCGACCGCGACGAGCTCGAGGCCGGGACGCGTCGACCTCTTCACCCGCACGGCGTCGCGCCAGCTCGTGCACACGTGGTTCGTCAACGGGGTGCGGCAGGGCTCGGTCGCCATCGGCGGCAGCGTCATCGCCCAGCACGCCGCGTCGCTCGGCGACGGCACCATCGACGTCTTCGGCATCGCCGTGACGGGCTCGGCCTGGCGCAAGCACTTCGACGGCCGCCGGTGGAGCGGGTGGAAGCCCATGGGCGGCGTCTTCACCTCCGGGCTGTCCGCGTCGGCCAACCCGGTCGGCCGCGGCATCCTCGTGACCGGCCGCGGCACGAACGGCGCGACCTACGAGCGGGTCTTCTACCCGACGACGGCCACGAAGGGCTGGGTGCGCCGCCTCGACAGCCTCTCGATCTGGTCGGACCGGGCCCTCGGCGACGCCTGGCCCGGGCGTCCGTTGCTCGCGGCCGGCGTCGGCGTCGACGGGCACGCGGTGGTGCAGCGGGGCAGCATCCTGATCGGGCTCCCCCAGGCCTTCACCTCGGCGCCCGACCTCGTCTCGCGGTCGAACGGCACGTTCCTGCTCTTCGGGCGCACGTCCGACGGCCACCTGCGCGTCTACGACGGCAAGCCCGGCGCCTACCGCACGACCGACCTCGGCGGCGTCGTCCGCTGACCCGGAGGGATGCCGCTGCTCGAGGAAAGCACGTCTCCTGCGCGTCCTCGCGTCGCTTCTCCCGGAAGCGGACGGCCGTCGGCAGGTGCGTGCAGGGCCCCTGTGGACCACCGCACCGGACGCTCGGCCACCCGGCGCGACACGTCCACGGGACGAGAAATGGTGTCCGAGGGGTGGGCAGCTGGGATTCAATGGCCGTCGTGACCGACGCACCCACGACCCCGCCCATCACGATCCCGGCCGAGCTGCTGCCCGCCGACGGGCGCTTCGGCTCCGGCCCGTCGAAGGTGCGCCCCGAGCAGATCGACCACCTCGTGTCGCTCGGGCGCACGGTGCTCGGCACCTCGCACCGCCAGGCACCGGTCAAGGCGCTCGTCGGCGACGTGCGCCAGGGGCTGCGCGACCTCTTCGGCCTGCCCGAGGGCTACGAGATCGTGCTCGGCAACGGCGGCTCCACCGCCTTCTGGGACATCGCCGCCTTCGGCCTCGTGCGCGAGCGCGCGCAGCACCTCGCGTTCGGCGAGTTCTCCAGCAAGTTCGCCTCCGTCACCAAGGCGGCACCCTTCCTCGGCGACCCGACGGTCGTCACGGCCGACCCCGGCACCCTCGCGGCCCCCTTCGCCGAGGCCGGCGTCGACGTCTACGCGTGGCCGCACAACGAGACCTCGACCGGGGTGATGGCCCCGGTGCAACGGGTCGCGGGCGCCGACGACGACGCCCTCGTGGTCGTCGACGCCACCTCCGGCGCGGGCGGCCTGCCCGTCGACATCACGCAGACCGACGTCTACTACTTCGCACCGCAGAAGTGCTTCGCCTCCGACGGCGGCCTGTGGATCGCCGCCTTCTCCCCCGCCGCGCTCGACCGGGTCGCGGCGATCGCCGCGACCGACCGCTGGGTGCCCGACTTCTTCAGCCTGCCGACCGCGATCGAGAACTCGCTGAAGAACCAGACCTACAACACGCCGGCCCTCAGCACGCTCGCGCTGCTCGATGCGCAGCTGCGCTGGATGCTCGGCAACGGCGGCCTCGACTGGGCGGTCGCCCGCACCGCCGACTCCTCGAGCCGGCTCTACGACTGGGCCGAGCGCACGAGCTGGACCACGCCGTTCGTGGCCGATCCCGCCGCCCGCTCGCAGGTCGTCGGCACCGTCGACCTCGACGACGCCATCGACGCCGCCGCGGTCGCCGCGGTGCTGCGGGCCAACGGCGTCGTCGACGTCGAGCCCTACCGCAAGCTCGGGCGCAACCAGCTGCGCGTGGCGATGTTCCCCGCGGTCGAGCCCGAGGACGTCACGCGCCTCACGCAGTCCGTCGACCACGTCGTCGCGGCGCTCGGCTGACCGACCTCCTGCCGGGGCGCCGCCGCCGTGTGGCTGGGCGGGTCGCGTGACCTCCCACGTCCTGCCTCGTTGAGCCGTGCAGACCCGCCGACGGCGACGGGCCAGGCAGCGAGGAGTCCCCATGGTCCGCACCCGCAGCACGGGCGGCGCCCACCGCGCCCCGCGGCGCACGTTCACCGTCGTGCCCGCCGGTGGCACGGCACGCCGGGTCGCCGCCGCCCTGCCCGTCATCGCGCTGGCCTCCGCCGGGGTCGCCTTCGCCGCCACCCGTGACGCCGCCCCGGTCGGCCGCGCCACGTCGGCGCTCACCGTGCCCGCCACGGCGATCGACGGGGGCAGTCCCGCCTACCCCGAGGCCGGCCCCGCGCCCGCGCCGATGCAGCTGCCGCCCGTCTACCAGACCTTCACCCCCGACGACCCCCGCGTGGCCGTCGCCTCGCGCACCGTGGCGCCCGTGACCGCGCTGGCCGCGAACGCCCCCGTGCGGCTCGACGCGAACGGCATACCGGCTCTCGCCCTCGCCGCCTACCGTCGGGCGGCCGGCGTGCTCGGCGGCGCCGACCCCGGCTGCGGGATCGACTGGGCGCTCCTCGGCGCCGTCGGGCGCGTGGAGAGCAACCACGCGCGTTTCGGCGGCAGCACCCTCGACGCGCGCGGGATCGCCCGGCCGCGCATCATCGGCATCCCGCTCGACGGCTCGCGCGGCACGGCCCGCATCCGCGACACCGACGGGGGCGCGCTCGATCGTGACCGCGTCTTCGACCGCGCCGTCGGGCCGATGCAGTTCATCCCCACCTCGTGGCGGCTCGCCGGTCGCGACGGGGACGGCGACGGGGTGGCCGACCCGCAGAGCCTCACCGACGCCGTCACCGGCGCGGGCGTGCTGCTCTGCTCCGGCGGGACCGACCTGCGCCGGCCGGGAGCGGCCTACCGGGCCGTGCTGCGCTACAACCACTCCGACGCCTACGTGCGCACCGTGCTCTCGATCGCCGACGCCTACCGCCGCGGCGTCACGGTCGTGCCGCGCAGCGCCCTCCCCGCCGCGCGCCCGGCGCCGGGCACCGGGTCGGCCACGCCCGACGGCTCCGGGTTCGCGTATGCCGTCCCGACCGTCCCGACCGTCCCGCGGCCCGCCTCGTCCGCGTCGTCCCCGGGCGCCCAGGCCACGCCGAGCCCGGCGTCGACGCCGACCTCGCCGTCACCCGAGCCGTCCCGACCCACCTCGAGCCCCACGCAGCCCACGCCGCGCCCGACCGACCCGGCTCCCCCGCCGAGGCCTTCGACGCCGGCGACGGGCCGGCCCGTCCTGCCCCTCCCGAGCGTGCCGGGGGTGCCGCTGCCGTCGGTCACCGTGCCGGTTCCGGTGCCGACGCTGCCGGCTCCCGTGCCGACCGTACCGGCTGCGATCACCCGGCTGCTCGCGCTGCCGCACCTGCCCCGGCTCCCGGGCGACCCGGCACACCTCGTGCGGGTGCTCGACCCGCTGAACGCCGCGCTCGTCTGCGTGCTCGACGCGAAGGTGGTCCGCTGCCCCGGCGGCGGGCTGCTCGGCTGAGGCCGGGCCCCGGCGCTCGGCCTCACACCCCGGCGCTCGGCCTCGTCCCCGGTCTCAGGCCCCGGCGCCCGGTCTCAGGCCCCGGCGCCCGCGACGGGCGGCGCCGACGCGTCCTCGGACTCGCCTCCGCCCTCGCGCCGCAGGTACTCCTCGATGTTCTCGACGTCGTCACGGTTGCGCTGGACGACCGTGAGCAGGTCGGACATCGAGCTGACCTCCTCGACCTGCTCCTTGATGAACCACTGCATGAACTGGTCGGAGGCGAAGTCGTGCTCCTCGCGGGCGACGGCCGTCAGCGCGTTGATCTGGTCGGTGACCCGCTTCTCCTGCGCGAGGGCGAGCCGCACGGGCTCGACGATGTCGGCGAAGGAGTTGGTCGGGGCGTCGACGCCCGGGATCGCGACGACCGAGTCGGTGTCGAGGAGGTACTGGACCATCATCATGGCGTGGTCGCGCTCCTCGAGCGCCTGGCGGTAGAAGAGGCCCGCCATCTGCGGCAGGGTGAGGTTGTCGTAGTAGACGGCGATGGCGACGTACTGCTGGTGGGCGGCGTACTCGTGGCCGATCTGCTCGTTGAGCAGGTCGACGAACCTCTGGGCTGCCATGGTGGATCCTCCGCGCTGGGCTCGACGGGGTGCGTGCGCGCCCATCCTAGGCAGCCAGTCGCCCGGGGAGCAGGGCGCGGTCAGCGGTTCACGAGGGCGGCGACGACCGCGATGGCGACGAAGAGGACGAGGGCCGCCACCGTGATGCGGTGGCGGAACTTGAAGTTCACTTCGTCACCTCGGGCGCGGCCGGCACCGCCGAGGCGAGCTGGATCCGCAGGCGGGGGTGGCGCTGGGTCTGGAAGGTCACCGCGACATTCTGCCGACGCGAGACCCAGAGGGCCACCGCGACGAGGCTGAGGCCGACGGCGATCGTGCCGATGGCGATGGTCCAGCGCGGGCCCCACACGTCACCGATCCAGCCGATCATCGGCGCGCCGATCGGGGTGCCACCCATGAAGATCGCCATGTAGAGGGCCATGACGCGCCCGCGCATGATCGGGTCGACGCTCACCTGGACCATGGCGTTGGCCGTCGTCAGCGCGGTGAGGGCCGAGAGGCCGGTCGGCACGAGGAAGACGGCGAAGAGCAGGTAGCTCGGCGCCGTCGCCAGCAGCGCGGTCGAGATCGTGAAGCCCACGAGGGCGGCGAGCAGCACCCGCATCCGGGGCCGCGCGCGGCGGGCCGAGAGCAGCGCGGCGGTGAGCGAGCCGACCGCCATGATCGAGCCGAGCAGGCCGTACTCCCCGGCGCCCTTGTCGAAGACCTTCGTGGCCATCAGTGCCATCGTCAGCTGAAAGTTCATGCCGAAGGTCCCGAGCACGAAGACGAGCGCCATGATGAGCACGAGGTCGGGACGGCCCTTGACGTAGCGCAGCCCCTCCCGGATCTGGCCCTTGCCGCGCGCCCGTGGCGAGGGCGTCAGCAGGCGGGCATCCATCCGCAGCAGCGCCACGAGCACGAAGACGAAGGTCGCCGCGTTGACGAAGAGGGCCGGCGCGATGCCGAACCCGGCGATGACGAGCCCCGCGACGGCCGGGCCGACGAGCCGGCCGAGGTTGAACGACGCGCTGTTGAGGGCGACGGCGTTCGGCAGGTGCGCGGTGTCGACCATCTCGGAGACGAAGGTCTGGCGGGCCGGGTTGTCGACGGCCGTCGCGACGCCCTGGAGGAAGGCGAGCGCGTAGACGTGCCACAGCTCGACGACCCCGGTCGCCGTCAGCACCGCGAGCAGCAGGGCCGTGACGAGCAGGGCGGTCTGCGTCAGGAAGAGGATGCGCCGCTTCGGGAAGCGGTCGACGAGCATGCCGGCGAACGGCGCGAGGATGAGGAAGGGCAGGAACTGCAGCCCGGTCACGATGCCGAGCGAGGTGGCCGAGTGGTCGGTGAGGACCGTCAGCACGAGCCAGTCCTGGGCCACGCGGCCCATCCACGTGCCGACGTTGGAGACGATGGCGCCGGACGCGTAGATCCGGTAGTTCGGGATCGAGAGGGAGTGGAAGGTCGGGCTCACTTCGTCGCCACCTTCCCCAGCACGGCGGCAGCCCGCTGGAGCAGCTCGCGCTCGTCGTCGCTCAGCGTCTCGAAGCGCTCGAGCAGCCACTCGTCGCGGTGCCGACGGATGCGCCGCAGCGCCTTGCGCCCCTCGGCGGTCAGCGACAGGATCACCTGCCGGCCGTCGGTGGGGTCGTCGGCGCGCGAGACGTAGCCGGCCTCGACGAGCGCGCTCGTCGTGCGCTTCATGCTCGGCGCGGAGACCCGCTCGATGTCGGCGAGCTCGCTGTTCGTGCGCGGCGTGCCGTCGAGGCGCGCGAGCACCGAGAAGTGGTGCGGCGGCAGCTCACGGTCGGACTCGAACCGGACGCGCCGCGAGATGCGCATGCAGGCGAGTCGGATGTCGTTCGAGAGCGAGACGAGCTCGGCTCGGCTCAGCGGGGCGGTCGGGGTCTCGGCAGTCAAGAGCGGATCCTCGGAAGTGCAGTCTGGTGATGCTTAGCCTAACTCATTACCTCGGCTAAGCATTCCCGGTGCCTCACCTGCTGGGACGCCGCACGCAGCGAAGGCCCCCTCCGGCGCGGAGGGGGCCTTCACGGCATACGGGCTCGGGACGGTCAGGTGATGATCGACTCGAGCGGGGCCTTGAGGAAGTACACGACGAAGAACGCGGCGACGATCCACATGAGCGGGTGCAGCTCGCGCGTCTTGCCGCGGGCCATCTTGACGAGCACCCACGCGATGAAGCCCGCACCGATCCCGACGGTGATGTTGTAGGTGAACGGCATCAGCACGATGGTGAGGAACGCCGGGAGGGCGATCTCCATGTCGTCCCAGTCGATGTTCTTGACCTGGGTCATCATGAGGAAGCCGACGATGACGAGCGCGGGGGCCGCAGCCTCCGACGGCACGACCGCGAAGAGCGGCGCGAGGAAGGTCGCGAGCAGGAAGAGCACGCCGGTGACGACGGACGCGAGGCCGGTGCGCGCCCCCTCCTCGACGCCGGAGGCCGACTCGATGTAGGACGTGTTGCTGCTGACGCCACCCGCGCCACCGGCGATGGCAGCCACCGAGTCGACGACGAGGATGCGGTCGGTGTGCGGCGGGTTGCCGTCCTCGTCGAGCAGCTTGGCCTCGGTGCCGATGGCGACGACCGTGCCCATGGTGTCGAAGAAGTCGGCGAGCAGGAGCGAGAAGACGAACATGACGGCCGTGACGATGCCGATCTTCTCGAAGGAGCCGAAGAGGCTGAACTGGCCGAGGATGCCGAGGTCGGGGGTGTTCGTCACCGTCTCGGGCAGCTTCGGCACCGTGAGCGACCACGCCGACGGGTTCGTCAGGACGCCCTTGTCGTCGAAGACGCGCGGCCCGATCTTGAAGACCGCCTCGAGCACCATGGCGAGCACGGTCGCCGCGACGATGCCGATGAGGATGGCGCCCTTGACCTTGCGGATGAGCAGCACGGCGATGAAGAAGACGCCGGCGACGAAGACGAGGGTCGGCCAGCCGTCGAGGCTGCCGGCGATGCCGAGCTCGCTCGGGGTCGTGCCGGGCGAGCTGGGCCGGCGCGCGAAGCCGGCGTCGATGACGCCGATGTAGGCGATGAAGAGGCCGATGCCGACCGAGATGGCCACCTTGAGCGGCGCCGGGATCGCCTTGAAGACGGCCTTGCGGAAGCCGGTGAGCACGAGCACGAGGATGATGACGCCCTCGATGACGACGAGGCCCATGAGGTCGGCGAAGGTGATCTTGTCGGCCTGGTGGGTGATCACCATGCCGGTGATGAGCCCGTTGATGCCGAGGCCCGCGGCCAGGGCGATCGGGAAGTTCGCGACGAGCCCCATGAGGATCGACATGAGGCCGGCGATGACGGCGGTGCCCACCGCGACGAGCAGCTTGCTCTGCACGAGGTCGGTGGTGCCGCCGATCATCGTGCCCGAGCCGTCGACCACCCCCGAGAGGATGATCGGGTTGAGCACGACGATGTAGACCATCGTGAAGAAGGTGACGATGCCGCCCCGGACCTCGCGAGCGACGGTCGACCCGCGCTCGGAGATCCGGAAGAAGCCGTCGAGCCCGCCGGTGGTGCGGGTGGTGCGCGTATCCGTCGACATGGCGCACACCCTAGTGGGGGCTCGTTTCGCGCGTGTGACGAGACCCTAGGCTGTCGGGGTGACCGACGAGACCACCCCCGACGAGACGGCGACGCGCGCCGGCACGCCCGCCGGCCCGACCCCGCCGATCGCCCCCCTCCACGTGCCGATGCTGCGCATCGTCGAGGCCGGGCTCGGGGTGTGGGTGCTCGCGCTGATCGTCACCCTCGTCGTCCCCGCGCTGCACGAGGGCGACCGCAGCTGGTGGCCCTGGACGTGCGTGGCCGGCTTCGTCCTCGGCAGCATCGGCTGGGCGTACGTGCGCCGCGGTCGCGGCAACGCCCGCGACGCCGCCTGAGCCCACCCGCCCGAGCAGGTATGCCGGTCGGCCGGGTCGCCGGGCCGGGCCGGTCGCGTCAGTCGGTGACCGGGTCGTCCGAGGACTGCGGGTCGGTCGGCTCGGCGTCGCTCTGCTTGGCGTCGGTCTGCTCGGCGTCGGTCTGCGCGGCGTCGGGCTGCGCGGCGTCGGGCTGCGCGGCGTCGGGCTCGGTGGCCCGGGACGCCCGCTCCGCGGGCTCGAGGTCGACCGCGAACTCGTCGACGATCGGGTCGCCGACCGGGGTCGGCTCGGGGTGGTCCATGTCGGTCTCGGAGTGCGCGCCGCAGCCGTGGTCGAGCGAGACGACCCGGCCGTCGGACGGGCTCCACTCGTTGGCGCAGACCCCGAAGGTGGCCCGCAGGGCGCCGGCCATCGGCAGGAAGTAGCCGCACGTCGTGCACTGCGCGGTCGCCTTGGTCGCGACCTCGGAGGTCGGCCCGTTGTCACCGTCGTACCAGCGGGTGGCCGCGGCCTCCCGGCCCTCGGCCGAGAGCACGCGGGGACGCCCGAGGCCCAGCTCGAAGAGGGCCATCCGGTCGACCTCCTCCTCGCCCGTGGCCTCGAAGCCGGCCTCGAGGAAGGGGTCGTCGGGGCGGAACGGCAGCACGTCACCCGCGCCGAGGTCGCCGGGGGCGAGCCGGTCGGCATACGGGAGCCACTCGGGGGCGAGCACGGCGTCGGGGCCGGGGAGCAGGTTGGTCTCGCAGACCGTGGCGACCTTGGCGCGGGGCACGCGGGCGACGCTGACGCCCCACCGCCAGCCCGTGTAGCCCGCCGAGGTGCACTCGAACCAGTGCATGCCGAGGCGCTCCTCGAGCAGGTCCATGCCGAGGTGCCCGCCCACGGTGCCGGGCTCGGCGATCTCCTCGAGCACGCCGCGGGCGAGGTCGGCGGCAGCCAGCAGCACCGCGTCGGTCTTGGGGGTGGTGACGGTCATCGGGTCACTTCTCCAGCTCGTCGGCGAGGCCGCGGAGGGCCCGGGCCACGTTCGCGGCGAGCTTGCGGTCGGGACGGCGGCCGGCGCGGTAGCCCTCGCCGACACCGTCGAGCAGCTGGACGACGTCCTCGATGATGACGACGAGCTCCTCGGGCGTCCGGCGCTCACGGGCCGACATGTTCGCGGCGACCGACGCGACCGGGTCGAGCAGCTTGACCGAGAGCGCCTGCGCGCCCTTGCGGCCCTCGACGATGCCGAACTCGACGCGCGCGCCCTTCTTCAGGGTCGTGACGCCCTCGGGGAGGGCGTTCGCGTGCAGGAAGACGTCCGCGCCGGAGTCCTCGGCGATGAAGCCGAAGCCCTTGTCGGCGTCGAAGAACCTGACCTTGCCAGTCGGCACAGTCCACCTCGTCCAGTGATCGTCGGTCGCGCGTGTGACGGCACGACTCGATGGCGCTCTCTGCGCTCGTCCTTCCAGCCTAACGGCTCGGCGCAAACCCATTGGCGCGCCGAGCGCAGCCGCAGCCGTGGACGTGGCCGGCGGCACCGGCGGCGGCGGGTCGTCGCGGTCAGCCGGGCGTGATGCCCCACGTGCCGGTCCACTCGGCGCCGGGCTCGAGCAGGACGACCCCCGCCCCCGAGTTGAACGCGTCGGCCGGGCAGCTCATCGGCTCGACGGCGATGCCGACGGCGTCCTTGCGGTCCGCCGCGATCGCCGTGAAGACCTGCAGCCAGCCGAAGGACGCATCGGCCCAGAGCGTCGCGGCCCGGTCGGCGGCCCGCACCGTCGCGCGCCAGAGCCCGTCCGCGTCGCGCTCGACGTCGGTGTAGGCGGTGTCGAGCCGCACGTCGCCGACGCGGTGGGCGATGCGGAAGTCGTAGGGCTCCCCCTCGACCGGGCGGTCGGCGACGGGCAGCAGCCGCTCGTCGACCTCGACCCAGGAGGCGGCCGGGATGCGCAGCTCGACGTCGGGCAGCAGGGTCTCGCCGATCGCGAGGTAGGGGTGGGCGCCGTAGCCGAAGGGCGCCGTCGTCGGCCCGACGTTGCGGGCGGCGGTCGTCACGACGAGGCCCGAGTCGTCGAGCAGGTAGGTCGTGCGCAGGTCGAGGAAGTGGTCCCAGCCCGGCTGCGGGTGCAGCCGGTAGCCGACGGTGACGCGGTCGTCCGCGTGGTCGACGAGCTCCCAGAGCGCCCAGCGCACGAGGCCGTGGCTCGCGTTGTGCAGGGGCACCTCGGTGACGGGCAGCTGGTGCTCGACGCCGTCCGCGGTGTAGCGCCCGTCGCGGATCCGGTTGGGCCAGGGCATGAGCTGCTGCCCCCGGCCCGAGCGGCACGCCTCGTCGGCGGCGTAGCCGGCCACGACGTCGACCCCGTCGCGGGTCATGGTCCGCAGGCCGCCCCCCACCTCGACGACGGTGACCTCGAACGGACCGTGCCCGATCGTCCACTGCTCCCCGGTCGGCAGCGCCGGGGCGGGCTCGGCCGCAGGGGCCGGCGAGAGCGCGCTCATGGGGGTCACGCTAGCGCCGTCGGGGGCGGCGCGAGTCGGGCCACCGGCATCCGGGCAGTAGGTTGGGAGGATGGCCACCCCGAGCCGGAGCCTCGCCGACGACATCCGCGGTCGCAGCGACGCAGAGCTCATCGACCTCGTGCTCGCGCGCCCCGATCTCGCGCGCCCGGCGCCGGCCGACCTGACGAGCCTCGCAGCCCGGGCCGGCACCCGCGCGAGCGTGCAGCGCGCCGTCGAGGCGCTCGACCGCGGCCACCTCCAGGTGCTCGAGGCCGTCGTCGTGGCGGGCGACGCCGCGGCTCGGCCGGAGCTGCTGCGCCTGCTCGGCACCGACGACGCCGCGACCGTCGAGGAGATCCTCGGGGACCTCCGTCGCTGCGCCCTGCTCTGGAACGGGCCCGACGGCGACCACGTCGTGCGCACCGTGCCCGAGGTGCTCGGCACCTCGATGGCGGGCCTCGGCGCGCCGATGCGCGAGCTGCGACCGTCGTCGCCCCCGGAGCACGCCGACCCCGAGCGCATCCGGGCCGCGCTCGCCGAGGCCCCCGACGACTCGCGGGCCATGCTCGAGCGGATGACGTGGGGCCCGGCCTTCGGCGTGCTGCCCACGGCCGCCCCCGCGCGCACGACCGCCCGGTGGCTGCTCGAGCGCCACCTGCTCGTGCCCGTCTCCGCCGACCGTGTCGCGCTCCCCCGCGAGGTCGGCCTCGTGCTGCGCGACGGGCGGCTGCACCGCACCGTCGAGCTCACCCCGCCAGCCGTCGCGACGCGGCCGGTCAGCCTCGTCGACGCCGCGGCCGGCGGCGCCGCGAGCGAGTGCCTGACGCACGTCGACGAGCTCGCCGCCGCGTGGGGGGCCGACCCGCCGCGGGTGCTGCGGGCCGGTGGCCTCGCCGTCCGCGACCTGCGCACCACCGCGTCGGCGCTCGACCTCGACTCCGTGCACGCCGCCTTCGTCGTCGAGATCACGTATGCCGCCGGGCTCGTCGCCGACGACGGCGAGGTCGTGCCGGTGTGGGCTCCCACGTCGGAGATCGACGAGTGGAGCTCGAGCGAGGCCGGGCACCGCTGGGCCGCCCTCGCGCTGGCCTGGTTCGGCTCGACGCGCGCGCCGCACCTCGTCGGGCACCGGAGCACCGGCACCGGCCCGGCCAACGCCCTCGGCCCCGACGCGCAGTGGCCGGCCATCCGGTCGATCCGCCGCGAGGTGCTGCGCGAGCTGGCCTCGATCGAGCCCGGCCACGCCCCCGACCCGGCGTCGTTGCGCGCGCGCCTCGCGTGGCGCCGGCCGAACCGGTCCGCGGCCGTGCTCGAGGAGGCCGTCGAGGCGGTGCTCCGCGAGGCGGAGTGGCTGGGCGTCACCGGCCGCGGCGCGCTCTCGGAGGCGGGCCGGGCGGTGCTCGGCGCCCCGGACTCGCCCGACGAGGTCGCGGCCGCCATGTCGGCGCACCTGCCCTCCCCCGTCGACCACATCCTCGTGCAGGCCGACCTCACCGCCGTGGCCCCCGGGCCGCTCGTCGGCGGGCTCGGCTCGTTCATGCGCCTCGCCGCCGACGTCGAGTCGCGCGGCGGCGCCACCGTCTACCGCTTCACGCCCGAGTCGGTGCGGCGCGCGCTCGACGCGGGCTGGACGGCCGCGGACTTCACCGACACGGTGCGCCGGTCGAGCCGCACCCCCGTGCCGCAGCCGCTCGAGTACCTCGTGCTCGACGTGGCCCGCAAGCACGGCCAGACCCGCATCGGCGGAGCCACGGCCTACGTCCGCTCCGACGACGAGGCGGTGCTCGACACGATGCTCGCCTCTCGCGACCTCGCCCCGCTCCGGCTGCGGCGCCTCGCCCCGACCGTGCTCGTGTCGTCGGCCGACCCGCGCGTGCTCGTCGACCTGCTGCGCGACAACGGGTTCGCCCCGGTGCACGAGGGCCAGGACGGCTCGGTCGTGCACGCCGAGACGCCGCGCCGGCGGGCCGGCGCGCGCCGCCGCGGCCCCGGGCCCGTCGTCTCCCCCGTCGACCGCCCGTCGACGCAGGCCCTCGTCGACGGGCTGCGGGCCGCCGAGGCGACGGCCGACCAGCGCCGGGCCGACGACGACGCGAGGCCCGGGCCGCGCATCCAGACGATGGACCCCGTCGTCACCCTGTCGCTGCTGCGCGACGCCGTGGCCGACCGGCACGGCGTGTGGATCGGCTACTCCGACGGCCACGGCGCGACGAGCCGCCACCTCATCCACCCCCAGAAGGTCGAGGGCGGGCGGGTGCGGGCCACCGACGAGTCCGGCCACGAGAAGTCCTACTCGGTGCACCGGATCACCGGGGCCACCGTCGAGGGCTGACCACTCGTCGACTGGCCACTCCTCGTCACCCCAAACCGTCGAGTGGCCACCTTTGGTGGGTTGCCGAGAGTCGAGAGGCCACACCATGCGGCTGACGCCGGTCGCGAGAGCTGGCCTCTCGACGGCTGGTGGCCGCGAATCCTGGCCTTTCGACGGTGAGCGGGGCGCGAACTCTGGCCTTTCGACGGTGGGCAGGCGCGAACGTTGGCCTTTCGACGGTCAGGAGGCGCCGGCGAGCGCCCGCACGACGTTGCTCGGCGACGGCCGCCCGAGCTGCCCGGCCATCCAGACCGACGTCTCGACGAGCGCGTCGAGGTCGACGCCGGTCTCGACGCCCGCGCCGTGCAGGGCCCAGACGAGGTCCTCGGTGGCGAGGTTGCCGGTGGCCGACTTCGCGTAGGGGCAGCCGCCGAGACCGCCGGCGGCCGCGTCGACGACCGACACCCCGTCGCGCAGGGCCGCCATCGTGTTGGCGAGCGCCTGGCCGTAGGTGTCGTGGAAGTGCACCGCGACCCGGTCGGTGCCGATGCCGCGGGCGGCGAGCGCCTCGAGCAGCCGGTGCACGTGGCCGGTCGTGCCGACGCCGATGGTGTCGCCGAGGCTCAGCTCGTGGCAGCCGAGGTCCATCAGCCGCTCGGCCGTGTCGACGACCTGCGCGATCGGCACAGGGCCCTCCCACGGGTCGCCGAAGCACATCGAGACGTAGGCGCGCACCCACGTCCCGCCCTCGAGGGCGCGCGTCACGACCGGCTCGAACATCGCGTACTGCTCGGCGACCGAGCGGTTGAGGTTCTTCTGCGCAAAGGTCTCGGTGGCCGAGCCGAAGATCGCGATCGCCGAGAGGCCGAGCTCCTCGGCTCGGTCGAGACCGCGCTCGTTGGGCACGAGGGCGGGACGGCGGCGGCCGAGCCCGTCGGCGCCGAGCGCCCCGAGCACCTCCTCGGCATCACCCATCTGCGGCACCCACGTCGCGGGCACGAACGAGGTCGTCTCGATGGTGCCGAGGCCGGCCGCCTCGAGACGCCGGATGAACTCCACCTTCGTGGCGGCGGGCACGACGGTCTTCTCGTTCTGCAGGCCGTCGCGCGGGCCGACCTCGTAGATCGTCACCTTCGGGGGCAGCCCCGATGCCGCCTCGACCTGTGGGGATCGCATGCGCCCATACTGTCACCACGGCACGAGCCGTCCCCGCCGCCGGTTCGATGTGTTCCGCGGTCCCGGGTGACCGTGGAATACATCGCACCGAGGGCAGGGTTGAGCACTGACGATGAATGACGGACCCCTGATCGTCCAGAGCGACAAGACCCTCCTCCTCGAGGTCGACCACCCGAACGCCGAGGCCGCGCGACGCGCCATCGCCCCGTTCGCCGAGCTCGAGCGCGCCCCCGAGCACGTGCACACCTACCGCATCACGCCCCTCGGCCTGTGGAACGCTCGCGCGGCCGGGCACGACGCCGAGCAGGTCGTCGACGCCCTGCTCAGCCACAGCAGGTATGCCGTCCCCAACGCCCTGCTCGTCGACGTGGCCGACACGATGGACCGCTACGGCCGGCTCACCCTCGAGAAGGAGGGGCTCGCCGACTCCGAGGAGGGCACCCGCCTCGTGCTGCGCACGACCGACCGGCCGGTGCTCGAGGAGGTGCTGCGGCACAAGAAGATCAAGCCGCTGACGGGCGAGCGCATCGACGACCTCGCGGTGCTCGTGCACCCGAGCGAGCGCGGCACCCTCAAGCAGGAGCTGCTCAAGGTCGGCTGGCCGGCCGAGGACCTCGCCGGCTACGTCGACGGCGAGGCGCACCCCATCGAGCTCCAGCAGGACGGCTGGCACCTGCGGCCCTACCAGCAGCACGCCGTCGACGGTTTCTGGCACGGCGGCAGCGGCGTCGTCGTGCTGCCCTGCGGCGCCGGCAAGACCCTCGTCGGCGCGGGAGCGATGGCGGCCGCCAAGGCCACGACGCTCATCCTCGTGACGAACACGGTGAGCGCGCGGCAGTGGAAGGACGAGCTGCTCAAGCGGACCACGCTGACCGAGGACGAGATCGGCGAGTACTCCGGTGCCCGCAAGGAGATCCGGCCCGTCACGATCGCGACCTACCAGGTGCTGACGACGCGTCGGAAGGGCACCTACACCCACCTCGACCTGCTCGACGCCCGGGACTGGGGCCTCGTCGTCTACGACGAGGTGCACCTGCTCCCGGCCCCGATCTTCCGCATGACGGCCGACCTGCAGGCGCGCCGCCGGCTCGGGCTCACCGCGACGCTCGTGCGCGAGGACGGCCGCGAGGCCGACGTCTTCAGCCTCATCGGCCCGAAGCGCTTCGACGCGCCGTGGAAGGACATCGAGGCGCAGGGCTACATCGCCCCGGCCGACTGCGTCGAGGTGCGCGTCAGCCTCCCCGAGGGCCAGCGGATGGCGTATGCCGTGAGCGAGCCCGACGAGCGCTACCGCCTCGCGTCGTGCTCCGACGCGAAGCTCCCCGTCGTCGAGGCGCTCGCGAAGCGGCACGAGGGCGAGCCGACGCTCGTCATCGGCCAGTACCTCGACCAGCTGCACGAGGTCGCCGACCGGCTCGGCGCCGACGTCATCACGGGCGAGACGACGGTCAAGGAGCGCCAGCGCCTCTACGACGCGTTCCGCACCGGCGAGATCACGACCCTCGTCGTCAGCAAGGTCGCGAACTTCTCCATCGACCTGCCCGAGGCGAGCGTCGCGATCCAGATCAGCGGCACCTTCGGCTCGCGCCAGGAGGAGGCCCAGCGCCTCGGCCGGGTGCTGCGGCCCAAGGGCGACGGTCGCACGGCGCACTTCTACACGATCGTCTCGCGCGACACCGTCGACGCCGACTTCGCCGCGCACCGCCAGCGCTTCCTCGCCGAGCAGGGCTACGCCTACCGGATCGTCGACGCCGACGACCTCTGAGGGCCGCCCGCCGAGCGGGCGGCCGTCCCACTGGGTGGCCGAATTAGGTCAGGAGAGCCTCACCTAATTACCATCGAGCGCGTGGGCAAGCTCAAGGCCAAGGACGTGGCGAAGCTCAAGCCGAAGTCCAAGTGCTGCAAGGACAGCCCGCGGTGCACGAGGTGCCCCGTGGTGATCAAGCGTCTCTGCGCGCAGGACTGCGCCTCGATGTGCGGCAAGGACTTCAAGAAGGCGCTCGCCAAGGCCCGCCGCCGCTGAGCCGACGGGCGGGGAGCGCTGGCCTGACGCGCGACGTCGCGGACGGCACACGGGATCGGTCGGCGGTTCCCAGCCAACTCCCAGCGAACGCCCTGACACTGTGAGGGTGGACACCCAGACCGCATCGGCCCCCGAGGCCCGCCTGCTCGTCGTCGAGGACGAGCCCAACATCCGCGAGCTGCTCGCGACGTCGTTGCGCTTCGCCGGGTTCGAGGTCGACACGGCCGGCGACGGCACAACGGCCCTCGCCATGGCCGCGGAGTCCGAGCCCGACCTCGTCGTGCTCGACGTCATGCTGCCCGACGTCGACGGCTTCGAGGTGACCCGCCGCCTGCGCGACCGCGGCCGGCAGCAGCCCATCGTGTTCGTCACGGCGCGCGACGCGACCGGCGACAAGATCCAGGGGCTCACGGTCGGCGGCGACGACTACGTCACCAAGCCGTTCAGCCTCGAGGAGGTCATCGCGCGCATCCGGGCCGTGCTGCGGCGCACGCGCGGCCAGGTCGACGAGGGCGCCACCCTGCGCTTCCACGACCTCGAGCTCAACGAGGACTCCCACGAGGTGCGCCGCGGCGGCCGGGTCATCGACCTGTCCCCCACCGAGTTCAAGCTGCTGCGCTACCTGCTGCTCAACCCCAACCGGGTGCTGTCCAAGCTGCAGATCCTCGACCACGTGTGGGACTACGACTTCCGCGGCGAGTCCGGCATCGTCGAGTCCTACATCTCCTACCTGCGCCGCAAGATCGACGCGGACGGGCCCTCGCTCATCCACACCAAGCGCGGCGTGGGCTACGTTCTGCGCGTGCCTCCCGAGCTGACCACCCCCTGACCGGGCGTCCGACGTGACGGACGAGACCGCCGAGCGCCGCGGCGCGCACCGGACCGTGGGCCAGCGCCTGCGGGCGGTGCCGCTACGGTGGCGCCTGCTCGGGGTGACCCTCGGGCTCATCGCCGTGGCGCTCGCGCTGACGACGCTCGTCGTCAGCGCGCTGCTGCGCAGCTACCTGCTCAACCAGGCCGAGAGCGAGCTCGGCGTCTACGCCGCGAGCATCTCCTCCATCGACGCACGCGAGCTGGCCGAGGCGGGCACGCGGCTGCCCTCCGGCTTCACGGCGCGCACGACCGACGTGCGCACGGGCTCCACCGTCTCGATCTTCGAGGCCGTCACGGAGTCGGACCGGGCCCGCATCCCGGCGCTGCGCGCGACCTCGCCGCAGGTGGTCGACCGGCGCCCGTTCCGCGTCGACTCGACGAGCGGGCAGGGCCAGTGGCTCGCCCTCGCGCAGCTCAACGAGGGCGGCACCCTCGTCGTCGTGACGGCGCTGCCGCTGCGGCCGCTCGACAGCACGGTCAACCGGTTCCTGCTCTATGCCGGCGCGATCGGTGCCATCGCGCTGCTCGTGAGCGCGGCGCTCGGGTGGTACCTCGTCGGGCGCACCTTCCGGCCGCTGACCCGGATCGAGGACACGGCGGCCCAGATCGCCGTCGGCGACCTCACCCAGCGCGTCGAGGTGCCCGACACCGACGACGAGGTGGCGTCGCTGTCGCGCTCGCTCAACTCGATGCTGGCCCGCATCGAGCAGAGCTTCGCCGTGCGCGAGGCCAACGAGGAGAAGATGCGGCGCTTTATCGCCGACGCCTCGCACGAGCTGCGCACCCCGCTCGCGGCCGTCGGCGGCTACGCCGAGCTCTACCGCCAGGGGGCGCTGACCAACCCGGACGCCGTCACCGGCGCTATGGGCCGCATCGAGTCCGAGGCGCACCGGATGAGCGGGCTCGTCGAGGACCTGCTGACGCTCGCGCGCCTCGACGGGGAGCGGCCGCTCGAGCTGCAGACCGTCGACCTCGCCGTGCTCGCCGCCGACGCGGCGCAGGACGCGCGGACCATCGCGCCGGATCGGCACATCGTCGCGACCGGCATCCACGGGCCCATCGAACCGACCGAGCTCGAGGCCGACGAGCAGCAGCTGCGCCAGGTCGTGACGAACCTCGTGACGAACGCGCGGGTGCACACGCCCGAGGGCACGCCGATCGAGATCCTCGTCGGCCCGCTCGACCACGGCCACGTCGCCCTGCACGTGCGCGACCACGGCCCGGGCGTGCCGGAGAAGGACCGCGACGAGGTCTTCGAGCGCTTCTACCGGGCCGACTGGTCGCGCAGCCGGGGCAAGGGCGGGGGCAACGGGCTCGGCCTCGCCATCGTGCACGCCATCGTCGGCGCGCACCGGGGGCGCGTGCGGGTGGCGGAGACCCCCGGCGGCGGGGCGACCTTCGCCGTCGAGCTGCCGAGGCGCTCGCCGGGCGGCGGCGGGCGGCCCGCGTCGGCCACCCGGCACCAAGCCACAGCCGATTCCTAGGAACGGCACAACCGCGACCAAAGCTGCCTCGGTGGAATGGGGACCAAGAGACCACATCGAGGAGGAGCCATGACCTTGGCACCCGAGGACCGCACGCAGCAGATCCCGCAGCAGATCCCGACGCAGGGCGACTACTACAGCCAGTCCGCCCCGGCCGGTCCCCCCACGCCGCCCGCGCCGCCGACGCCGCCGCTCGGCGAGGGCTCGCGCCCGACGCCGAAGCGCGACCGGCGCGTCGGCCAGACCGCCGTCACGGCCCTGCTCGCGGCCGTCCTCGCGAGCGGCGGCACGTATGCCGTCACCTCGCTCAACGGCTCCGGCACCTCCACGACGACGACGCCGGCCTCCACGTCGACGACGCAGCAGAACCAGACCACGTCGCCGACCGTCGTGCAGGGCAACGCCTCCAGCCCCGACTGGAGGGCCGTCGCGGCCGCCGTGGCGCCCAGCGTCGTCAGCATCGACGTCACGACCCAGCAGGGGTCGGGCGCCGGGTCCGGCGTGGTCTTCGACCGGAGCGGACACATCCTGACGAACAACCACGTCGTCGGTGACGCCACCGGCAACGGCGCGATCACCGTCACGCTGAGCGACGGGCGCACCTACGGCGCGACGATCGTCGGCACCGACCCGTCGACCGACCTCGCCGTCATCAAGCTGACGGACGGCCCCTCCGACCTGACGCCGATCAGCCTCGGCGACTCCGACGCGCTCAAGGTCGGCGACCCCGCCATGGCCGTCGGCAACCCGCTCGGGCTCTCGGGCACCGTGACGACGGGCATCGTCTCGGCCCTCGACCGCCCGGTCAGCACCGGCACGTCGAGCGAGTCGCCCTTCGGCCAGCAGCAGTCCTCGGGCGACGAGGTCGTGACGAACGCGATCCAGACGTCCGCGGCGATCAACCCCGGCAACTCCGGCGGGGCGCTCGTCAACGGCAAGGGCGAGCTCATCGGCATCAACAGCTCGATCGCCTCGCTGGGCCAGAGCTCGAGCAGCCAGAGCGGCAACATCGGCATCGGCTTCGCCATCCCGGTCAAGGAGGCCAAGTCGATCGCCGACCAGCTCATCAAGAGCGGCAAGGCCGAGCACGCCTTCCTCGGGGTCAGCACCCGCGACACCGTCGTCACCGACGGGGCGGCCAAGCGCGCAGGCGCCCAGGTCGTCTCGGTGAGCAGCGGCACCCCCGCCGCGAACGCCGGTATCAGGAACGGCGACGTCGTCATCGCGGTCGACGGCCAGCGCGTCGACTCCGCCACCGCCCTCGTCGCGCAGATCCGCGAGATGACGGCCGGCGACAAGACGACGCTCACGGTGATCCGGGGCGGCAGCCGCCAGGACGTCCAGGTCACCCTCGCGGTCAAGCCCGCCACGTCGAACTGACGTCCCAGAACTTCGCGCCGGGTCACGGACGGGGACGACACCCCGGACGTGACCCGGGCGAGGCCAACCCCGCGCGGGGCGCGCGGATTGGGGGCGGTGGGGACCGCACGCGTACCCTTGCGCGGTGAGTGAGACCGAGAACGAGCTGGACCCCGCCGCCGTCGTGCGCCTGCCCCCCGAGGACGTCGCGACCGCCGTGCGGGTGCTGGCCCTGGCCCCCTCGCTCGAGATCGACGACCCGGACTTCGAGACCCTCAAGCGGGCCGCGTCGCTGATGTACAAGCGGCTCAAGAAGGACCGCCGCAACGCCAAGACGTGGGCCGAGCGCAAGGCCGACCGGCAGGTCATCGAGTCGACGGCCACCGGCTCACCGATGCGGATCGACGACGAGACCAAGGGAATCCCCTTGGTGTCCAACGCGACCGGCGCCTACGCGGGCGAGCTCGTCAACCCGCGTGGCTGCTACATCTGCAAGCGCGACTACACCCTCGTCGACGCGTTCTACCACTGGCTCTGCCCCGACTGCGCGCGGACGAGCCACGCCAAGCGCGACCAGCGCACCGACCTCAGCGGCAAGCGGGCCCTCCTCACCGGCGGCCGCGCCAAGATCGGCATGTACATCGCGCTGCGGCTGCTGCGCGACGGCGCCCACACGACGATCACGACGCGCTTCCCCAAGGACGCGATGCGCCGGTTCGCGTCGATGGAGGACAGCGCCGACTGGATCGACCGGCTCAAGATCGTCGGCATCGACCTGCGCGACCCGACCCAGGTCGTCGCGCTCGCCGACGAGGTCACCGCGGCCGGGCCGCTGGACATCCTCGTCAACAACGCCGCGCAGACGGTGCGCCGCTCCCCCGGCGCCTACAGCAACCTCGTCGAGCTCGAGTCGGCGCCGCTGCCCGACGGCGTGCGGCTGCCCGAGATGGTGACCTTCGACCGCATCAGCGAGGCGCACCCCGCCTCGATCGCCGGTGCGCTCGGCTCGCACGCGGTCGCCCACCACGACGGGGAGTCGGTCGAGCACGCCATCGCCGCCCAGACCGCCGCCTCGATGACGGCCCTCGCGCTGTCGGCCGGCAATGCGAGCCTCGAGGCGCACCGCGCCGGCACGGCCGTCGACGCCGGGGGCCTGCTGCCCGACCTCCAGCGCACCAACTCGTGGACCCAGAAGGTCGAGGAGGTCGACCCGCTCGAGCTGCTCGAGGTGCAGCTGTGCAACTCGACGGCGCCCTTCATCCTCGTCTCGCGGCTGCGCCCGGCCATGCGGGCCGCCGTCGCCGCCGGTGCGCGACGGGCCTACGTCGTCAACGTCTCGGCGATGGAGGGCCAGTTCTCCCGCCGCTACAAGGGCCCCGGCCACCCGCACACGAACATGGCCAAGGCGGCGCTCAACATGATGACGCGCACCAGCGCGGGCGAGATGTTCGAGACCGACCGCATCCTCATGACCGCCGTCGACACCGGCTGGATCACCGACGAGCGGCCGCACGACGAGAAGCTGCGCATCGCGGCCGAGGGGTGGCACGCCCCGCTCGACCTCGTCGACGGCGCCGCCCGCGTCTACGACCCCATCGTGCGCGGCGAGGCCGGCGAGGACCTCTACGGCTGCTTCGTCAAGGACTACGAGCCCAGTCCCTGGTGACCGCGGTGCCGACGGTGGAGCTCTGTCGGCGCCAGGTGCCGGAGAACCTCCAGCGATGCGCACGGAGCGGTCAGTCGAGGCTCTTGGCGTACCAGACCTCGGCGTAGAAGGCGTCCGAGAAGGCCGGCACCTCCGACCACCCGTGGCTCGCGTAGAGCGCCCGCGCCTCGGTCAGGTCGCGGCGCGTGTCGAGGCGGACCGTGCCGACGCCCCATACCCGGGCGACCTCCTCCGCCGTCGCGAGCAGGCTGCCCCCGAGCCCGGCCTCGCGCAGGCCCGGTCGCACGAAGAGCCGCCGGACCTCCGCGACCCGGGCGCCGTCGGCGTCGCGGAGCCGGCGCACCCCGACGCAGCCGCCGAGCACCTCCGGGTCGTCGAGGTCACGGGCGACGACGAAGGCGCCCGTCGGCGGGGCGAGGTCGTCGCTGCGCATCTGCGGGAAGCCCGTCGCGATCTCCTCGGGCGTCGAGTCCCGGCCCTCGCGCAGTCGGTACCACCGGTCGCTCACCTCGACGTAGTAGTCGCGCAGCAGCGCCTCGCAGGCCGGGCTGCGCACGTCGGCGAGCTCGACGACCCAGCCGCTCGCACCGATGGCGCGGCTCACGTGCCCGACCCGTGCTCGGGCTCGGGCTCGGGCTCGGGCTCGGGCTCGGGCGACGCGAGCCCGTCGGCGACGACCTGCGTCATGAACGCGATGAGGTCACGTCGACGACGGGCCGGGTCACCGGCATACGTCGTCGGGTCGTCGGGGCGCTCGCGCACCCGCAGCGCCTCCTCGACGATCTCGCGGTGCGCGGGGTAGGCGGTGAGGGCCCAGCGGCCGGCGCCCGACTTCGACGTCTGCGTGCCGGTGACGAGGAGGTGGACGAGCCGTGGTGCGCCGAGGGCGCCCCACTCGGCAGCCTGCGGCAGCGACGCCTCGCGCGGGTGGTGCTCCACCGCCTCGAGCTGCGCGCGCCAGTAGGTGCGCAGGTTGTGGCGGGTCGCCTCACGCAGCGCCCCGTCGTCGCTCCAGACCTGCAGGTCACGAAGCTCCGTGCCGCACACCGTGACCCCGTGGTCACGCAGCTCGCGCCAGGTGATGTGCACGACGTCGGCGTGGTGGCCGACGTCGAACCAGCCGTGCAGCACGCCCGGCACGTCGGGCACGACGTCCGGCGGGCCCGCGAGGTCGTCGGCCACGACGTAGAAGCCGTCGTATGCCGGCTCGGGCCACCGCCGCTCGAGCTCGGTGTGGACGCGGCGCAGCACCTCGACCTCGGCCGCCGTCGGCCGGTGCTGCACGACGGCGACGAAGTCGATGTCGCTGCGCCCCCAGAACTCGCCGTCGAAGCCGATCGAGCCGTGCAGGTGCAGCCCCTCGAGCAGGCCGGGGCACCGCGCGCCGAGCAGCGCGACGTGCGCGTCCGTCACCTCACGGACGACCGACGGCAGCTCGGCGCGGGTCGGGGTCGCCACGGCTCAGACGGCGGCGCCGAAGGCTGCCCGGGACGCGAGCGCCTCGCGCAGCTCCGCATCGGCGTCGACGAGCGAGCGGTGGACCGCCGGCGTCAGGTCGTCGCGCGCGATCGTCTCGGCGCTGAGGCGGGCCGTCTCGTCGGTGAAGACGCGCGGGTAGGCCACGAGGACGACGCGCGAGAGCGCGTCCTCCCCCACCCAGCCCGACATGGCCGGCACGTCGGTGAAGTAGCGGGACACGTAGTCGGCGACGAGCGCGTCGTCGGGGGCGGCCCAGAAGCCGCGCGCGAGGTGGACCATCTCGTAGTTCGACCGGCCCTCCTGCCCCGTCAGCTGCTGCCACGCCCACGCCTTGGCCTCGGGGTCCGGCAGGCTGGCCCGGCACATCAGGGCGTTGAGGCCGCCCTGGAGCGTGTCGTCCTTGGCCCGGAAGGCGTCGATGTCACCGGCGTCGACGAGCCCGCGGGAGGCGAGGTTGCGCACGACGATCCAGCGGAAGTCGCCGTCGTCCTCGAGGCCTGCGGGCAGGCCCTGGCCGTCGGCCCAGGACTGCAGCAGCGCCTCGTCGTCGCTCGTGCCCGCGACGAGGCGGGCGGCCGCGAGCGACTCGGTGGTGCCCGGCGTGGCGCGCTCGAGCAGCGCCGTGCCGGCGCGGTTGAGCCGGGCGAGCGCGTCGGCCTGCTCCGCGCGCGGCACGAAGAAGGGCACGACGCGGTGCTCGGCGTAGGAGGCGACGCGGGTGAGGATCGAGGAGTTCGTCTCCAGCGGCCAAGCCGCGTCGAACACGTCGAGGAAGTCGCGGGGGTCGACCGTCGCGCCGTGCACGCCGTCGACGAGCGCGGACCACACGACGGCCCGGGCCTGCTCGTCCGGCACCTGCGCCAGCTGCTCGCGCAGCCCCGCGACGGTGGCGTCGTCGAGGCGCACCCGGGCCCACGTCAGGTCGCTCGCGTTGGGCAGCAGCAGCGCCGGCACGGGCCCGCCCTCGAGCTCGGCGAGCACCGTCTCGTCGGCGCTGACCGTCGTGCGCACGCGAGCGACCTCGCGGCCGTCGGTCCAGCCCGCCACGTCGAAGGCGTGCGGCCGGTCGGCCGGGCGGTCGGCCGGCGACTCGCGGTGCACGACCGCGGACCCGACGACGCCGCCCTGCTCCTGCACCTCGACCGAGAGCGTGTCGCGGTCGGCCGTCAGCAGCCACGCGCGCGACCAGGACGTCAGGTCCTTGCCGCTCGCGGTCTCGATGGCCGCGAGGAAGTCGGCGAGCGTGCCGTTGCCGTAGGACTTGTCGGTCAGGTAGGCCCGCACCCCCGCGATGAACTGGTCGTCACCGACGTACGCGATGAGCTGGCGCAGCGTGGCCGCGCCCTTGGCGTACGAGATGCCGTCGAAGTTCTGCAGGGCGCTCTGGGCGTCGAGCGCCTCGACGCCGGCGACGGGGTGGGTCGACGGTGAGCGCTCGGCGCCGTAGCCCCACACCTTGCGCACGATCGAGGAGTCGACCCACGCGTCGGTGAACTCGGTGGCGTCGACGAGGCACCGGTGGCTCATGTACTCGGCGAAGCTCTCGTTGAGCCAGAGGTCGTCCCACCACTTCATCGTGACGATGTCGCCGAACCACATGTGCGACATCTCGTGGCTGACCGTGTTGGCGCGCGTCAGCAGCTCGTCGCGCGTCGCGGCGCCGCGGTAGAGGTACTGGTCGCGGAAGGTGACGCAGCCCGGGTTCTCCATGGCGCCGGCGTTGAACTCCGGCACGAAGACCTGGTGGTACTCCCCGAACGGGTAGCGGATGCCGAAGAGGCCGTGGAAGTAGTCGAACGAGCGCTTCGTCACGTCGAACAGCTCGGCGGCGTGCCGCTCCAGCGGCTCGCGGAGGGAGGCACGGGCGTGCACCCCGAGCGGGATGCCGTCGTGCTCGTCGCGCACGGAGACGTAGGGACCCGCGCAGACGGTCATGAAGTAGGTCGCGAGGGGCTTGGTCGTCTCGAGGTGCCACGTGCCGGCCCCGGACTGCGTGGCGGCTCCGTTGCCGAGCACGATCCAGTCGAGGGGCGCCCGCACCGTCACGTCGTAGGGCGCCTTGAGGTCGGGCTGGTCGAAGCACGCGTAGACGCTCGGTGCGGCGTCGAGGAAGAGGTGCCCGTAGACGTAGTCGCGGTCGTCGGCGGGGTCGGTCGCGCGGTGCAGGCCCTGCCCGTCGTGGCTGTAGGCCATGGTCGCGGCGACGACGAGCTCGTTGTCGGCGGCGAGGTCACGCAGCGGCAGCCGCCCGTCGACGACGTCGGCGGGGTCGAGCGAGCGGCCGTTGAGCGAGATGGTCTCGACCGAGCGCGCCTTGAGGTCCACCCACGAGTCGGCGCCCGGCTGCGCGCACGTGAAGCGGACGCTCGTGCGCGAGCCGAAGACCTCCGCACCCTGGTCGAGATCGAGGTCGACGGCATACGAGGTGACGGTGAGCAGCGAGGATCGCTCGCGGGCTTCGGCCAGTGTGAGACTGCGCATGGGCCCGAGCCTGCCAGATGGAGCGCCCCGCCGTCGCTCGGGTGGCCTGCCGGCCTGCGCGCCGCCACGTGGGCGTCGCGCGGCTCGGGCCGTGGGGTGCCGGCCTCAGCCGCGGTGCGGGCCGCCGGCCATCGTCTCGAGGCGGGCGATGCGCTGCTCCATCGGCGGGTGCGTGGAGAGGAACCGGGTCACGTCCTGGGCGCGGAACGGGCTCGCGATCATCATGTGGCTCGCGTTGACGATGTCCTGCTGCGGCGCGAGCGGGGCGCGCGCGACGCCCTGCTCGAGCTTGCGCAGCGCCGAGGCGAGGGCGAGCGGGTCACCGGTCAGCCTGGCGCCGTCCTCGTCGGCGTCGTACTCGCGGGTGCGGCTGATGGCCATCTGGATCATCATCGCGGCCATCGGCGCGAGCAGGCTCATGGCGAGCAGCGCGAGGGGGTTGGGGCGGTCCTCGTCGGAGCTACCGCCGAACATGCTCGTGAACATCAGCATCTGGCCGATCGAGGTGATGACACCGGCGATGGCCGCGGCCACGGAGCTCGTGAGGATGTCGCGGTTGTAGACGTGCATCAGCTCGTGGCCGAGCACGCCGCGCAGCTCGCGCTCGTCGAGCAGCCCGAGGATGCCCTCGGTGCAGCAGACGGCGGCGTTCTGCGGGTTGCGGCCGGTGGCGAAGGCGTTCGGCGCCTGGGTGGGGCTGATGTAGAGCCGGGGCATGGGCTTGCCTGCGGCCGTGGAGAGCTCGCGGACGATGCGATACATCGCCGGCGCCTGCGCCTCGGAGACCGGGTAGGCGTGCATGGCCTTGATGGCCAGCTTGTCGCTGTTCCAGTAGCCGTAGAACGTCGTGGCCACGCCGATGAGCGCGAAGAGCCAGATGAAGCGTCCGTTGCCGATGAGGGCGCCGAGCCCGAGCAACAGGGCCCAGATGCCGCCGAAGAGCGCGGCCGTCTTGAGCCCGTTGAAGTGGTTGTGCATGCCGGGAGAACGAGCAGCCCGCACCGCGTGTTCCCGCTGGGAGCCTCCTGTGAGTCCGCTGGACGCGCGGTGGCTCCACCGGGACCGATGACGCAGCTTCCGCGCCGGGCGGGACGCATCGAGCACCGGCCGGGACCGGGCGTGCGCGACGGTGCGTCATCCGTCCCCGACCCGGCGCCCGAGGTCGGGGGCCGGTCAGCCGAGGAGGCGCAGGAGCAGGTCGGGCTGCACGCTGACGACGACGAGCACCGCCGCGCTCAGCACGAGGGCCAGCACGACCGCCGGCCGGGTGACGGCTCGGGCCGTGCCCGGTGCCGTGCTGGAAGCCGCGTCGGGCACTGCGCCGGCTGCGGGCTCGGGCGCCGTGATGATCCCGCGGACCCAGCGGAGGTAGACGGCGACGCCGAGCACCGCGTTGACCGCGGCGATGACGGCGAGCCAGACCCACCCCTGCGCGACCACGGGGCGCAGGGCCGTCACCTTGCCGACGAGGCCGATGACGCCGGGCGGCAGGCCGGCGAGGGAGGTGAGCGCGAGCACGAGCGCCCCGGCGCGCCACGGCGCGCGCTGCCACAGCCCGTCGTAGGCGGTGAGCCGGCGGCCGTCGCGCGGGCGCTCGCCCACCGTCACGGCCACGGCCCCGAACGCCACGAGCGTGGCGACGACGTAGGTGAGCAGGTAGGTCGCGCTCGCCGTGACGCCGAGCGTCGAGATGCTGACGAGCGGCAGCACGACCCAGCCGGCCTGTGCGACCGTCGACCAGGCCAGCAGGCGCACGACGTCGTGCTGGCGCAGGGCCATGACGTTGCCGAGCGTCATGCTGAGGGCGGCCAGCACCGCCATCGCGACGAGGGCCGGGGTGCCGAGCGCTGCCACGGCCCGGAGCACGACGAGCAGCGCGGCGAGCGCGGCCACCTTCGAGACCGTGGCGAGGAACGTCGCGACGGCGATCGACGAGCCGGAGTAGGCCGTCGGCGTCCAGGCGTGGAACGGCACGAGGGAGAGCTTGAAGCCGACCCCGGCCACGACGAGCACCGTGGCGAGCGAGAGCACCCCGCCGGAGACCGACGCCCAGGCCACGCTCGTGCCACCGGCGCCCCCCGGCCCCGCGGAACCGACCGACCCGACCGAGCCGAGCACGGCGTCGGGGGTGAGGAACGGGCTGCCCGTCGCGGCGAACCACAGGGCGATGCCGAGCACGAGCAGGGCGAAGGAGACGAGCGAGGTGACGAGCAGCTGCGTGGCCCCGGCCACCGCGGACCGCCGTCCGGAGAGGGCGACGAGCACGATGACGGGCAGGGTGGCGAGCTCGAGCGCGACGAGCCAGGTGCCGACGTCGCGGCTCGCGGCCACGACGACGGTGCCCGCCAGGGCCGCGAGCAGCAGCACCGCCTCGACCGGCTCGCTCGTCGTGCCGGCCGGGCGGCGCCGGCTGCGGCGGGGCCAGGCGAGCGCCACGCACACGGCGGCCGACAGGGCCGCGGCGAGCTGGAGGGTGGCCCCGAGGGCGTCGGCCTGCCAGAAGCACGGCCCGACCAGCCCGTCGACGGCCGGGACGCCGGACGGGTCGCCCGCCGGGGCCAGGCACACCGTCGACCGCGTCGAGCCGCTCCCGAGACCGAGCCCCGGCACCGTCGCGGAAGCCGACCCGAGGGCGGCGAGCCCGGCGACGGCATACGGCAGCCGCCGCAGGCGGGGCGCGACGAGGTCGGCGACGAGCACGGCGACGATGCCCACGAGCGGCACGAGCGCGGGCAGGAGGACGGCGTAGTCGATCGCGAGGCTCACGGCACGACCCCCGCTCCCGAGAGCAGCCCCGCGGAGGCGGCGTCGGAGAGGCGCAGCAGCAGGTGCGGCAGCAGCCCGAGCGCCACGACCGCGACGACGAGCGCGAGGGCGACGGCCCACCGGGCCCCGCGGGCGTCGGCGACCGGCTCGGCGGCAGGTCCCGTGGCCTCCTCGCTGCCCTCACCCGCCCAGACGATGCGGGCGACCCGCAGCGCGTAGGCCGCGGCGAGCGCGAGGCCCACCGCACCGAGCGCGACGCAGACCCGGAAGAGCGCGACCGGCCGGCCCGGGGCCGGCGACCACGCGGCGTAGAGCGCCAGGAACTCGCCCCAGAAGCTGACGAGGCCCGGCAGTCCGAGCGCCGCAGCCAGCCCCACGACGAGCGCGAGCCCGAAGCGGGGTGCCTTGTCGCGCAAGGCGGCCCGCGCGACCCTGAGGTCGGCCGAGCCCCACTGCTCCTTGAGGTCGCCGACGACGAAGAAGAGCAGGGCCGCGACGACCCCGTGGGCGATGTTGCCGAAGAGCGCGGCCTGCAGGCCCGTCTCGTTGCCGGCGGCGAGCGCGAGCGCGACGAAGCCCATGTGGGCGACGGAGCTGTAGGCGATGAGCCGCTTGAGGTCGCGCTCGACGAGGCAGGCGAGGCCTCCCCAGAGGATGCCCGTGACGCCGAGCAGGGCGAGCACGGGGCTGAGCGCGGCCACGCCCTGCGGCACGGTGGCGACGGCGAGGCGCACGATGCCGTAGGTGCCCATCTTGAGCAGCACCGCCGCGAGCAGCACCGAGCCGGCCGTGGGCGCGACGGTGTGCGCCGAGGGCAGCCAGGTGTGCACGGGCCACAACGGCACCTTGATGCCGAGGCCGAGCAGCAGCAGGGCGGCGATGGCGACCTGCAACGAGTGCGAGAGCCCCTCGCCGTGCCGCTCGGCGAGCAGGGTGAGGTCGCTCGTGCCCTGGTGGTGCACGAGCAGCAGGATGCCGACGAGCATGAGCGTCGAGCCGAGCACCGTGAAGAGCACGAACCGTCCGGCCGCGTCGGCCCGCGTCTCGTCGGGCACGTGGTCGTCGCCGAAGCGCCGAACGAGCACCCACATCGGCACGAGCACCACCTCGAAGGCGATGAAGAAGAGCACGGCGTCGCGTGCCATGAAGGTCGCGAGCGCGCCCGTCTCGACGAGCAGGATGCAGCCGAGGAAGGTCGACCCGGTGCCGCCGCGCGGGATCGGGCCGGCGAGGGCGTGAGCGACGACGGCGACGGTGAGCAGCGCGGTGAGCAGCACGAGGGCCGCCGAGATGCCGTCGATGCCGAAGTGCCAGCGCACGCCGAGCGCGCGGATCCACGGCGCGTCCACCTCCGAGCGGCTCCACACCGTGACGACGGCGAGCACGGCCGTGACGACCGTCGACCCGAGCGCGATGCCGCGTTCCACCCGGGACTCGCCGGGGATCGCGACGAGGGCGATGGCCGCGAGCAGCGGCACGAGGAGGGTGAGCGTCAGCGCCACGCCGTCACCCCCAGCACCGCGACGAGCCCGACGCCCACGAGCAGCGCGAGCACCGACAGCGACGGGACGGCCCGGTGCGCGCGCTCGCCGCCGCGACCCGCGGCCCGCGCGAGCACGGCGGTCGCGCGCGGGTAGGCGTCGACGACGTCGCGGTCGAGGCTGACGACGAGGCGGGCGAGCGCCGTGACCCCGCGCCCCACGCGCACGTATGCCATGTCGGCGCCGAAGCCGCGCAGCGCGCGGTCGCGCACGTCGTCGGGAAGGCGGTCGGCGACGTCGACGGCGCCGCGCCCGGACAGGGACCACACGGCATACGCCCCCCCGGCGACGAGGAGCACCGAGGACGCCGCACCGAGGACGCCGACGTGCACCCCGCCGCGCAGGCTCGTGAGGAAGAGGGTGCCGACGACGGTGAGCGCGGCGAGGACGGAGACGACGAGCGCGGCCGACACGGTGATCTCGCGGTGGCCGTGGGCGTGCACCCGCTCGACCTCGGCGTCGTCGGCGCTGTCGGCGACCGTCACGACGGGCACCTCCGACGCGGGCACGACGGCCGGCTCGGCGTCGGGCTCCGGGGACCCCACGGCGAGGGGCCTGTCGAGCAGCAGCCAGGCGCGCGTGCAGTAGGCGGCGGTGAGCACGACGGTGACGAGGAGGGCCACGACGACGAGCCAGGCCCGCAGGCCGGCTCCCCCGGTCGCGCCCTCGAAGGCGGCGTCGATGACGGTGTCCTTGGTGAAGAAGCCGATGAGGGGCGGCACGCCCGCGAGGGCGGCCAGGCCGATGCCCATCGACCAGCGCAGGGCCCCGGTCGGGCGCAGCCGTCCGCGCAGCGCGGCGAGCGCGGTGGCACCGGCGAGCACCGAGAGCCAGCCCGCCCCGAGGAAGAGCAGTGCCTTGAAGAAGGCGTGGCCGATGAGGTGCGAGATGGCCGGGGCGGGCCCCAGCTCGGGCGGTGCGGCGGCGAGCGCCGACAGCATGATCGCCACCTGGCTCAGCGTGGAGTAGGCGAGCAGGCGCTTGAGGTCGGTCTGGACGAGGGCGAGGAGGGCGGCGTGGACCATCGTCACCGCGGCGAGGACCGCGAGCAGCGTGCGGGCGGCGTCGTCCTGGACGTAGAGGGTGAAGAGGCGGGCCACGACGTAGCTGCCGGCGGCCACCATCGTCGCCGCGTGGATGAGCGCGGACGCCGGCGTCGGGCCCTCCATCGCGTCGGGCAGCCAGTCGTGGAACGGGACGAGGCCCGACTTGCCGGCGACCCCGAGGGCGACGCCCACGAGGCCGACGGTGAGCGCCGCGTCGGCGCCGCCACCCGTGGGCGCGGCCGTGAGCACGGCGATGAGGTCGGTGCTGCGGGCCCGCACCGCGAGGGCGACGAGACCGACGACCATGCCGATGTCGGCGACCCGGGTCACGAGGAAGGCCTTGTAGGCGGCACGCCGCGCGGCCGGGCGCTCGCTGTCGTGGCCGATGAGCAGCCACGAGCACCAGCCCATGACCTCCCAGCCGACGAGGAGCAGCACGAGGTCGCCGGCCTGGACGACGAGCAGCATGCCCGCGGCGAAGAGCGAGACCGTCGCGGCGAAGCGGCCGTAGCGGGGGTCGTCACGCAGGTACCACGCGGTGAAGACCTGGATGCCGAGCACGACGAGCGCGACGACGAAGGAGACGAGGCCCGACACGCGGTCGGAGAGCAGGTGCAGCGGCACCGCGAGCTCGCCGACCGGCAGGGCCCCGAGCGAGTCGATGTCGGCGGCGCCTGCGGGGGCGACCCACTGGATCAGGGCGAGCACGACGACGTAGGCCGACACGGAGACGGCGATGGCGGCGGACGCCACCCGCCGGCGGTGGGCGAGCAGGCCGAGCAGGCCCGCGAGGGCGGGCAGCAGGACGACCATGCGGACGATCCAGCTCACGGGGCGGCCTCCCGCACCGGGGTGCTCTCCGGGTCGTCCGCGTCGTCCAGGTCGTCGGTGTCGGGCACCCGGGTGAGGTCGATGTGCCCGGCCCGGCGGAACATCACGAGGATGATCGCGAGCGCGACGGTGATCTCCGCGGCCGCGATCGTAATGACGAAGAGCGTGAGCACCGGCCCTGCGGAGAACGGCGAGCCCGGTCGCGAGCCCGCCGTCACGAGAAGGAGGTTCGCGGCGTTGAGCACGAGCTCGACGCCGATGAGGACGAGCACGGCGTTGCGGCGGGCCAGGATGCCGTAGACGCCGATGCCGGCGAGGAGCGCGGCCAGGGCCGCCGGCAGCTCGAGGTGGATCACGGGCGCTCCCCCGCCGTCGCGGGGTCGGACGCCGGGTCGGACGCCGGGTCGGTCGCCGGGTCGGTCGCCGGGTCGGTCGCCGGGTCGGTTGCCGGGTCGGTTGCCGGGTCGGAGACGGTCCCGGCCGGGCCGAGCACGAGCCGCGAGACGGCGAAGGCGCCGATGAGCGCCACGAGGAGCAGCACCGAGAGCAGCTCGAACGGCCAGACCCACGTGCCGAAGATCGCCGTGGCCAGCCGGGTCGTCGTGCTGCTCGTGGCCGCCGCGGGGTCGAGGTCGGCGGTGGCACCGGAGAAGAGCGGCAGGAGCAGCGCGGCGAGCAGGGCGGTCGTCGCGGCCCCGAGCACGGCGCCGACCGCCCGCTGCCAGCCGGGGGTGTCGATCTCGGCGTGCGGGCCGATCGGGGCGCGCGTCAGCATGAGCGCGAAGAGGACGAGCACGACGATGGCGCTGACGTAGACGAGCAGCTGCACGAGGCCGACGAGCTCCTGGCCCAGCACGACGTAGGCGCCGGCGAGCGAGCCGAGCGACACGAGCAGCCACAGCGCGGCGTGCACGACGTGCCGGGTCGTGACCGAGAGCAGCGCCGTGAGCGCGGTGACGACGCCCACGGCCGTGAAGACGATGTCGCGCGTGGTCACTCGGGCTCCCCGGCCTCGGGCGGCGTGACGGTCGGCATCACCCGGGTCGCCCGCGCCGGGCGTGCCCCGGCGGCGCCCGTGGCCCCGGCGGCCGTGCCCCGAGCGCCGGCCGCCCGCGGCGGCTTCGCGGCGGCGGCGACCTCGGCCAGCTCGGCGCTGGCGGGGTCGAGGGCGGGCGGCGGCGGCACCGTGGCCATCCAGGCGCCGAGGCGGTCCTTCTCGTGGAGCAGGTCGCGGATGTCGAGCTCGGCGTACTCGAACTCGGGGCTCCAGTGCAGCGCGTCGAACGGGCAGACCTCGATGCAGATGCCGCAGTACATGCAGAGCGAGAAGTCGATGGCGAAGCGGTCGAGGACGTTGCGCTGGCGCGCGCGGCCACCCGGCGTCGCCGGGGGGACCTCCTCCTTGTGCGAGTCGATGTAGATGCACCAGTCGGGGCACTCGCGCGCGCAGAGCATGCACGAGGTGCAGTTCTCCTCGGTGAGCGCGATGACGCCCCGCGACCGTGGCGGCAGCGCCGGCGAGACGTCGGGGTACTCCGCCGTGTGCGTGTGCCGGGTCAGCGAGCGCGCCGTCGTCGCGAGCCCCTTGACGAGCCCGGGGATCACTCCGTCACCCATCGCACCTCACCTCCACTCCCCACCGTCGAAAGGCCACACTTTGCGAGTCCCGAACCGTCGAGAGGCCACGTCTCGTGGGTCCCGAACCGTCGAGAGGCCATGTATCGCGCGCCCGCCAGCGCGAATGGCCACGCCCAAACGATGGCCACTCGACGGCATACGACCCACCGACGGTGGCCTTTCGACGGGTGACGACCCGCGAAAGGTGGCCTTTCGACGGGTGACGACCCGCGAAAGGTGGCCTTTCGACGGGTGAGGGGGTGGGGTTCCGGTCATCCGAGGACCACCACCCCGACGGCGGTGAGGGCGAGCTGGAGCAGGGCCATCGGCACGAGCCAGACCCAGGCGAGGCGCTGGAGCTGGTCCTCTCGCATGCGCGGCCACGACACCCGCAGCCAGATGACGACGACCGCGACGAGGAAGCCCTTGAGCAGGGTCCAGAGCCAGCCGAGCCACGGCTCGAGCGGGCCCGCCCAGCCGCCGAGGTAGAGCACGGCGAAGAGGAGCGACATGACGACGATGCCGGCGTACTCGGCGAGCAGGAAGAAGGCGAAGCGCAGCCCGGTGTACTCCGTGAAGGCGCCGAAGACGATCTCGGAGTCGGCGAGCGGCATGTCGAACGGCGGCCGCTGCAGCTCGGCGAGGGCGGCCACGAGGAAGACGACGGCGCCCGGCAGCTGCCAGAGCAGCCACCACGGGTTCCACGCCTCGGCGATGGCGACGAGCGAGAGGCTGCCGGCCGCGAGCGCGACCGAGGCGACCGCGAGCACCATCGGCAGCTCGTAGGAGACGAGCTGCGCCGCGGCGCGCATCGCGCCGAGCAGGGAGTACTTGTTCGCCGAGGCCCAGCCCGCCATCAGGGTGCCGATGATCCCGACGCCGATGACGGCCAGGACGAGCAGCACGCTGGCGTCGACCTCGGCGCCGACCACGGTCGGCGAGAGCGGGATGACGGCGAGCGCCACGAGGTAGGGGATGAGCGCGACGAAGGGCGCGAGCCGGAAGGCCCAGCGGTCGGCGCGGGCCGGCGTGATGTCCTCCTTCTGCACGAACTTCACGCCGTCGGCGACGAGCTGGGCCCACCCGTGGAAGCCGCCGGCATACATCGGCCCGAGGCGCCCCTGCATGTGCGCCATGACCTTGTGCTCGGTCTGGCCGACGAGGAGCGGCAGCACGAGGAACGCTGCGAGCACCGCCACCGCGCGCAGCACCACCTCGGCCCACGGGGCCAGCTCGAGGCTCACCGCGGCCCCCACTCGGGCCCGGGCACGCCGGGCGCCTGCACCCGGCGCCGCCCCGGAGCGCGCGCGGAGTCGTGCCCCTCCCCCGGCTCCTTGGCGCCCGGCCACGCCTTGGACGCGCGGGCCGCGAGGACGAAGGACTTGCGCAGCGGCGTTCCCTCGAAGCCGTCGGGCAGCAGGAGCGGCCGAAGGCCGAGGCCGGTGCCGTCGTCGAACCCGTCGAAGTCGATGCCGAACATCTCGTGCGTCTCGCGCTCGTGCCACGCGGCGCCCCGGAAGATCGGGGTGAGCGAGGGCACCGCGAGGCCGTCGGGCACCCGCGTGCGCAGCAGCACCGAGGGCAGTCCGCCCGCCTCCCGCGGCGCGCGCGGGTCGATGAGGTGGACGACGACGTCGAAGCCTGCCGCGTCGCCCTCGCGGTCGGTCTCGTCGACGGCGGTCAACCAGTCGAAGTAGGTGTAGCCCTCCTCGCGGACGGCGAGCACGGTGCCCGACCACTCCCCGAACGGGACGTCGCGCACGTCGGTGACCCTCACTGCTCGGCCTCGGCGCGCCTCGGTGCCCGACGGAGCAGCGGGCGGCGCACGTCACCGGCGCTCGCGACGCGTGTGCCGGCATACCTCCCGCGCAGCTTCTGGGCCGTCAGGCGCTCGCTCGCGATCTGCTCCTGCAGCCGGATGATGCCGTGCAGTAAGGCCTCCGGGCGCGGCGGGCAGCCGGGCACGTAGACGTCGACCGGCACGATCTGGTCGACGCCCTTCGTGACGGAGTAGGAGTCCCAGTAGGGGCCGCCGGAGTTCGAGCACGCGCCGAAGGAGATGACGTACTTCGGCTCGGGCATCTGGTCGTAGAGGCGCCGGATCGCGGGGCCCATCTTGTCGGTGACGGTGCCGGAGACGACCATGAGGTCGGCCTGGCGCGGACCCGGCGCGAAGGGGATGACGCCGAGGCGGATGAAGTCGTGGCGACCCATCGACGCGGCGATGAACTCGATGGCGCAGCAGGCGAGCCCGAAGTTGAAGACCCAGAGCGAGTAGCGCCGGCCCCAGTTGAGCACGACCTTGACGGGCTTGGGGGCGTGCTCCCCGACGACCCCCATCGTCGCGGGCCGCAGGGTGGGCAGCGGGAGGTCCACGGGGTCGCTCGCCATCACACCCACCTCAGCAGGCCGCGCCGACCGGCGTGCGCGAGCCCGAGCACGATGACGGCGATGAAGATGCCCATCTCGACGAGGCTGGCACGGCCGAGGTCGGCGTCGCGGATGACCGTCGCCCACGGGAAGAGGTAGACGGCGTCGACGGCGAAGACGACGTAGAGGAAGGAGAAGACGAAGTAGCGGACCTTCGTCTGCGCCCACCCCTCGCCGACCGGGTCGACGCCCGACTCGTACGTCGTGAGCTTCGCGGGGTGGGGCGCGCGGGGCGCGAGCAGGCGGCGCACCGCCATCGCCGCCGTGACGAGCAGGACGCCCGCCCCCAGCACCGCTGCGACGGCCACGTACCCGGACATGGCCGTCAGCCTATCCATGCCGCCCGCCGCAGGGGACGTGACGCCACCTCGTCCACGTTGTGGCAGGTGCACGAACTGCGCAGCAGCGAGACATAGCATGGAAGTTGCCCGCCGCACAGGGCTCCGGGCCGTGAATCGTATGGAAGATCGAGGACGTCGCAGAGCATGAGCGCCAAACTGGTCCAGAAGCTCGATCGCGTGGTCATCCGATTCGCCGGGGACTCGGGCGACGGCATGCAGCTGACGGGAGACCGCTTCACGTCGCAGACCGCGCTGCTCGGCAACGACCTGTCGACGCTGCCGAACTTCCCCGCCGAGATCCGGGCGCCCCAGGGCACGCTGCCCGGCGTCTCGAGCTTCCAGCTGCACTTCGCCGACCACAACGTGCTGACGCCCGGTGACGCCCCCGACGTGCTCGTCGCGATGAACCCGGCCGCACTCAAGGCCAACCTGCGCGACCTGCCGCGCGGCGCGACCGTCATCGTCAACACCGACGAGTTCAGCAAGCGCAACCTCGCCAAGGTCGGCTACGCCGAGAGCCCGCTCGACGACGGCTCGCTCGACTCCTACGACGTGCACCCGGTCGCGCTCACCTCGATCGCCGTCGAGGCGCTCGCGGCCTTCACCGACCTGACCCGCAAGGAGAAGGAGCGCGCGAAGAACATGTTCGCGCTCGGCCTGCTCTCCTGGCTCTACACCCGGCCGATGGACGGCACCGAGGCCTTCCTCAAGGCGAAGTTCGCCGACAAGCCCGAGATCCTCGAGGCCAACCTCACCGCGTTGCGGGCCGGCTTCAACTACGGCGAGACGACCGAGGACTTCGCCGTCTCCTACGAGGTCGCCCCGGCGACGATGCCGGCCGGCACCTACCGCAACGTCACCGGCAACGTCGCGCTCTCGCTCGGGCTCGTGGCCGCCGCGCACCGCGCGCACCTGCCGCTGTTCCTCGGCAGCTACCCCATCACGCCGGCCTCCGACATCCTCCACACGCTCGCGGGTCTCAAGCGCTACGGCGTCGCGACGATGCAGGCCGAGGACGAGATCGCCGGCGTCGGCGCCGCTCTCGGAGCCTCGTTCGGCGGCGCCCTGGGGGTCACGACGACGTCGGGTCCCGGGCTCGCGCTCAAGGCCGAGACGATCGGCCTGGCCGTGTCGCTCGAGCTGCCGCTCATCGTCTGCGACATCCAGCGCGGTGGCCCGTCGACCGGCCTGCCGACGAAGACCGAGCAGGCCGACCTCCTCCAGGCGCTCTTCGGCCGCAACGGCGAGTCGCCCGTCGCCGTCGTCGCACCGGCCACCCCGGCCGACTGCTTCGACGTCGCCGTCGAGGCCGTGCGCATCGCGACGACCTACCGCACCCCGGTCATCGTGCTGTCGGACGGCTACCTCGCGAACGGCTCCGAGCCGTGGCGGCTGCCGCAGACCGCCGACCTGCCCGACATCGCCGTGGAGTACGCGACCGAGCCGAACGCCGTCGACGACAAGGGCCAGCCGGTCTTCCACCCCTACCTGCGCGACCCGGAGACCCTCGCGCGCCCGTGGGCCATCCCGGGCACACCGGGTCTCGAGCATCGCGTCGGCGGCATCGAGAAGGCCGACGTGACGGGCAACATCTCCTACGACCCCGACAACCACGACCACATGACGCGGCTGCGCCAGGCCAAGATCGACGGGATCGCCGACACCGTCGAGCCGCTCGCCGTCGACGACCCGACGGGCGACGCCGAGGTGCTCGTGCTGGGTTGGGGGTCGACGTTCGGCCCGATCGCCGCAGCCGTACGCCTGGCGCGGGCCACCGGCGCCCGCGTGGCCCAGGCGCACCTGCGCCACCTCAACCCGTTCCCTGCCAACACCGGTGAGGTGCTGCGCTCCTACGAGCGCGTCATCGTGCCGGAGATGAACCTCGGCCAGCTCGCGCTGCTGCTCCGCGCGAAGTACCTCGTCGACATCGAGTCGCACACCTCGGTGCGCGGCCTGCCGTTCCAGGCGGGCGAGCTCGCCGACGTCATCGCCACCGCCGTCGCGTCCGACGCGCCCCTCAAGGAGGCCGCCCAGTGACCACCGACCTGCCCGTCGACCTCGGTATGCCGACCGCCGGCCCGGGTGCCCTCGGCACCGCAGCCGTGCCCCGGCTCACCGACGGCACCGCCCTGACCAAGAAGGACTTCACGTCCGACCAGGAGGTGCGCTGGTGCCCCGGCTGCGGCGACTACGCGATCCTCGCCGCCGTGCAGGGCTTCCTGCCCGAGCTCGGGCTCAAGCGCGAGAACATCGTCTTCGTCTCGGGCATCGGGTGCAGCTCGCGCTTCCCGTACTACCTCGACACGTACGGCATGCACTCGATCCACGGGCGCGCCCCGGCCATCGCGACCGGTCTCGCCGCGACGCGTGAGGACCTCTCGGTCTGGGTCGTCACCGGAGACGGCGACGCCCTCTCCATCGGCGGCAACCACCTCATCCACGCCCTGCGCCGCAACGTCAACCTCACGATCCTGCTCTTCAACAACGAGATCTACGGCCTGACCAAGGGGCAGTACTCCCCCACCTCGCACGTCGGCCAGGTGACGAAGTCGACGCCGCTCGGCTCGCTCGACACGCCCTTCAACCCGGTCTCGCTCGCCCTCGGTGCGGAGGCGAGCTTCGTGGCCCGGACGATGGACTCCGACCGGCAGCACCTGACCTCGGTGCTGCGCGCTGCCGCGGCCCACCGCGGCTCGGCGCTCGTCGAGATCTACCAGAACTGCCCGATCTTCAACGACGGCGTCTTCGACGTCCTCAAGGACCGCACCGAGGCGGCCGCGCGGATCCTGCACCTCGCCGACGGTGAGGAGGTCGGCACCGCGGAGACGGTCGCCGTGCGTGACGAGCAGGGCTCGCTCGCGGTCGTGCCGCGGGACGGAGCCGACCCGGCCCGGATCGTGCGCCACGACGTCTCGGCCACGGACCCCTCGGCGGCGTTCGCCCTCTCGCGGCTCGACAGCCCCGACCTGGGCCACGTGCCGATGGGGATCTTCCGCGACGTGTCGCGGCCGACGTACGACGACTCGCTCCGCGAGCAGATCGCCTCGGCCCGCACCGGCGAGGTCACCGACGCCGACATCGACGCCCTGCTCGCCGGCCGGGACACCTGGACCGTGGGGGCGTGACCACCCGCGAGACCAGCACGGCCGTCGACGCCCCGGCGTCGGCCGGCTCCCCGCAGAACGAGGTCGGGCGAGGCACCCTGCTCGGCTTCGCGGCCTACGGGCTCTGGGGGCTCTTCCCGCTCTACTTCGACGCGCTCAAGCCCGCCGGGCCGTGGGAGATCCTCGCGCACCGCATCCTCTGGACGCTGCTGCTCTGCCTGCTCGTGCTGCTCGTCTCGCGCGACCTCGGCTGGGTGCGGCCCCTGCTCCGGCGGCCCCGGTTGCTCGCCGGAACCGCCGCGGCCGCCGTCCTCATCGCCGTCAACTGGGTCGTCTACGTCGCCGCGGTCACCTCGGGCAACACGTCCGAGGCGGCGCTCGGCTACTTCCTCAACCCGCTCGTCACCGTGGCCCTCGGCGTCGTCGTGCTCGGCGAGCGCCTCCGGGTGCTGCAGTGGGTCGCGGTCGGCATCGGGGTCGGTGCCGGCGTCTACCTCGGCGTCTCGGGCGGCCGCGTGCCGTGGGTCGCCCTGGCGCTGGCGTTCTCGTTCGCGCTCTACGGCCTGACGAAGAAGAAGGTCGGGGTCAGCCTCGAGGCGATCCACGGCCTCACGGTCGAGACCGTCGTGCTCGCCCCGGTGGCTGTCGTGCTGCTGCTCGTCGTGGGCTCGCAGGGTGGCCTCGAGTTCGGCCGGCACGGTGGCGTGCACACCTCGCTGCTCGTGCTCTCGGGCCTCGTGACGGCCGTGCCGCTCCTCTGCTTCGCGGCCGCGGCCCGGCGCATCCCGCTCGTCTCGATCGGCCTCATCCAGTTCATCACCCCCGTCATGCAGCTGCTCTGCGCGGTGCTCCTCCTCGGCGAGCACATGCCGCGGGAACGCTGGATCGGCTTCGCCGTCGTGTGGGTCGCGCTCGTCGTGCTCACCGTCGACTCGCTCGTCGGGATGCGCAGCGCCCGCGCGGCCCGTCGGCAGCTCCCCGTCGACGACTGCCCGCGCTGAGCCGCCCGCGGCAGCCCGGCTGGTGCCAGACTGCCAAGGTGAGCGACCTCGCCCTCGGCACCCGCACCGGTCGGTTCGTCATCGGCGCCGCCGTGCTCGGCTCCGGCATGGCCCTGCTCGACGGCACGGTCGTCAACGTCGCCCTCGTGCGGATCGGGGAGGACCTCGGCGCGAGCCTCGCGGACCTGCAGTGGATCACCAACGGCTACCTGCTCGCCCTCGCCTCGCTCATCCTCCTCGGCGGCTCGCTCGGCGATCGCTTCGGCCGCCGCCGGGTCTTCGTCGTGGGTGTCGTCTGGTTCACGCTGGCGTCGGCAGCCTGCGGCCTCGCCCAGTCGCCCGGTCAGCTCGTCGTGGCCCGCGTCCTCCAGGGGGTCGGCGGGGCGCTGCTCACCCCGGGCAGCCTGTCGATGATCCAGGCCTCGTTCCGGCCGGCCGACCGCGGCCGCGCCATCGGCACGTGGTCGGGGCTCGGCGGGATCGCCGCGGCGCTCGGGCCGTTCGTCGGAGGCTGGCTCGTGCAGTACGCGAGCTGGCGGTGGGCCTTTCTCATCAACGTGCCGCTCGGCGTCGCGACCGTGTGGATCGCCCAGCTCCACGTGCCCGAGACCCGCGACGAGACCGCCGACCACCGGTTCGACGTGCTCGGAGCCCTGCTCGCGACGCTGGCGCTCGGCGTCACGACGTTCGCGCTCATCGAGCACGAGTCGCTCGGGACGGCGACGGCACTGGGCGTCGGCGCGCTGGGGCTCGTCATCGGCGTGCTCTTCGTCGTCGTCGAGCGGCGGTCGGCCCACCCGATGGTGACGCCGGAGCTCTTCACCTCCCGGCAGTTCAGCGCCGCCAACGCGATGACGCTGCTCGTGTATGCCGCACTGGGCGCGGTCTTCTTCTTCCTCACCCTCCAGGTGCAGACGGTGCTCGGCTACGGGCCGCTGCTCGCCGGGATGGCGTCGCTGCCGGTCACCGTGCTCATGCTGCTGCTCGCCGCTCGCGGTGGGGCCCTCGCTTCGCGCATCGGCCCCCGGCTGCCCATGACGGTGGGTCCGCTCGTCTGCGCGACCGGAACCCTCCTGCTCTCACGGGTCGGCCCCGGGTCGACGTACTGGACCGGGGTGCTGCCCGGCATCGGCGTCTTCGGTCTCGGCCTGACGCTCCTCGTCGCCCCGCTCACGGCGACCGTCCTCGCCGCCGCACCCGACCGCCATGCCGGCGTGGCGAGCGGGGTCAACAACGCGGTGGCGCGCGCCGGCAGCCTGCTCGCCGTCGCCGCGCTGCCCGCCGCCGTGGGCCTGAGCGGCTCGGACTATGCCGTGCCGGAGGCGTTCTCGTCGGCCTACCGGATGGCCATGCTCGTCTGCGCGGGACTGCTGACCGCGGGAGGCGTCGTCTCGTGGCTGCTCATCCGCAACCCGGAGCGCCCGCCGGCCGACCCCGCGGACGACTCCAGCGCTGGCTCCGGGGCTGGCTCCGGGGCCGATGCAGTCTCGGTCGGGCCCGCGCACCGGGTGCCCGCCGGCTGGTCCTGCGCCGGGTCGGAGGGGTGCCCCGGCACGAGCCACCCCCACGACGCCGCGAGCGCACCCGCCTGACGCAGAATGGGGGGATGAGTGACGTCGCACCGCAGGGCTTCCGGACCGAGCACGACTCGATGGGCGAGGTCCACGTGCCTGCGGACGCGTTGTGGGGCGCGCAGACGGCGCGCGCCGTCGAGAACTTCCCGATCAGCGGGCAGCCGGTGCCGGCCGGTGTCGTGCACGCCCTCGCCCGGCTCAAGGCTGCGGCAGCCGGGGTCAACGCCGAGCTGGGGGTGATCGACACCGAGCGGGCCGAGGCGATCGCCCGCGCCGCGACCGCGGTGGCCGAGGGCGAGCACGACGACCAGTTCCCCGTCGACGTGTTCCAGACCGGCTCCGGCACCTCGACGAACATGAACGTCAACGAGGTCGTCGCGCGCCTCGCGCACCTCTCCTCCGGGCTCGACGTCCACCCCAACGACCACGTCAACGCCGGCCAGTCGAGCAACGACACCTTCCCCAGCGCGCTGCGCATCGCGGCCACCGTGGCGGCCGTCACCGAGCTCGTGCCGGCGCTCGAGCACCTCGCCGTCGCCCTCGGTCGGAAGCAGTCCGAGTTCGCCGACGTCGTCAAGGCCGGGCGCACGCACCTGATGGACGCGGTCCCGGTGACGCTCGGCCAGGAGTTCGGCGGCTACCGCCGGCAGGTCGAGCTCGGGGCGAGCCGGGTCCGCGCGGCAGCCGAGGCGACGAGCGAGCTGCCCCTCGGCGGCACGGCCGCCGGCACCGGCCTCAACGCGGCCCCGGGCTTCGCCCGCGCGGTCATCGAGCGGGTCTCGGGCGTCACCGGGATCCCGTTCCGCGAGGCGAGCGACCACTTCGAGGCGCAGTCGGCCCAGGACGCCGTCGTCGAGCTGTCGGGCGCCCTCAAGGTCGTGGCGGTCAGCCTCACAAAGATCTGCAACGACCTGCGCTGGATGAGCTCCGGGCCGCGCACCGGTCTCGGCGAGATCCACCTGCCCGACCTGCAGCCCGGGTCGAGCATCATGCCGGGCAAGGTCAACCCGGTGGTGCCGGAGGCGACGCTCATGGTGTGCGCCCAGGTGATCGGGAACGACGCCACCATCACGATGGCCGGCGCAGCCGGCAACTTCGAGCTCAACGTCATGCTGCCCGTTCTCGCCAAGAACGTCCTCGAGTCGATCGGCCTGCTCGCGGCCACGAGCCGGCTGCTCGCCGATCGGTGCATCGACGGCATCACCGCCGAGGTGGAGCACGCCCGCGCGCTCGCAGAGGGTTCGCCGTCGATCGTGACCCCCCTCAACCGCTACATCGGCTACGAGGCCGCCGCCGCCGTGGTCAAGCAGGCGATCCGCGAGCGCCGTTCGATCCGCGAGGTCGTCATCGACGCGGGTCACGTCGCCGAGGGGCGCCTCAGCGAGCAGCAGCTCGACGAGGCCCTCGACGTCCTGTCGATGACCCGCCCGCCGGCCGCCGGCTGAGCACCCGCCAGCGCTGGACGGCCAAGGCCACTGCCGGGAAGCCGGACACCCCCGGGCGGCGATCCCCCCGCCCCACTGCCTTGCGTCACCACCCGATGCACCGCAGCGGGCCGCGACCGACCCCGACGAGCCCCTTCCCGAGCCCGCCGCGCGCCCACGACCTCGCCTAGGCTCGGACGATGACCCTCGACGACGTCGACACCTGTCTCGGGACGCTCGAGGGCATCCGCGCGAGGCGCAGCGACGCGCGCCGCGCCTGGTACGTCGACGGCCTGCTCGTCGCCCGGGCCGACGCTGCCGGCACCGTGCTCGTGCGGCTGGGCGGGCGCGACCGGGAGCAGCTCGTCGCGGCCCACCCCGACACCTTCGGCGTGCCACCCCGGTGGGAGGCCCACGACAAGCTGCAGGCCGACCTCAGTGGCGATGCCGACGCGATCCAGGGAGCGCTGCGCCTGGCCTGGGAACGCCGACGCTCGGCGCGCGCCCGCGGCTGAGCGAGCTGACCGCCCCCGGGCCCGGTCAGACCCCGAGCACCCGGTCGAGGTAGGGGTTGGCGAACCGGCGCTGCGGGTCGACGCGGTCGCGCACGGCCACGAAGTCGTCGAACCGGGGGTAGACGCCGCGGAGGTCGCCCGCGTCACGCGTGTGGATCTTGCCCCAGTGCGGTCGGCCGCCGTGGTTGACCGCGATCGCCTCGAAGGCGTCGAAGTACGCGCCGGGGCGCTGCCGGTGGTAGCGGTGGACCGCGACGTAGGCGCTCTCCCGCTCGTAGGCCGTCGAGAGCCAGACGTCGTCGGCGGCTGCCACCCGGCACTCCACCGGGAACGAGATCTGCTCGTCGTGCGCGTCGACCCACGCGCGCAGCTCGAGGAGCACGTCACCGAGGGCCGCGCGGGGGAAGGCCCACTCCGACTCCGCGAACCGCACCTCGCGGTCGGTGACGAACACGCGGTGCGAGCGGTCGGTGTACTGCCGCTCCGTCAGGGCGCGCGACGCCACCGCGTTGATGAGACGTGTCGAGCGCGGCAGCCGGGTCGCCACCCGGTTCGTCAGCTCGAAGAAGCGGTTGCTCAGCAGGTCGTCGTCGAGGCGCTCGCGCCAGCGCGGGAGCGGGCTCGCGTCGGTGCCCGGCTCGACGCGGTTGTTGCGCTTGGTCAGCGTGCGGTCGGTGTGCGGGAACCAGTAGAACTCGAAGTGGTCGTTGGTCTCGACGGCCTCGTCGAGGTGGTCGAGCAGGTCGAGCAGCGGCTCGGGCTTCTCGACGGCGTGCAGCAGGAAGGCGGGCACGACGGCGACCGTGAGCTCGGTGACGATCCCGAGCGCCCCCAGGCCCAGACGGGCCGCGGCGAAGAGCTCCGGCTCGCGGGTCGGTGAGCAGTCGACGACCGAGCCGTCGGCGAGCACGATGCGCAGCGCCCGGATGCCGGCGGACAGCCCGGTGAGGCGCAGGCCCGTGCCGTGCGTGCCGGTACCGGTCGCCCCGGCCAGGCTCTGGCGGTCGATGTCGCCGAGGTTGGGCAGCGCCCAGCCGAAGGTCTCGAGCTCCTCGTTGAGCACCCGCAGCGCGGTGCCCGCGCGCACGGTCGCCTCGCCGCGCGTGGCGTCGATCGAGGTGACACCGGCCATGGCACCGAGCCGCAGCTGCACCCCGTCGGTCACGGCGACCCCAGTGAACGAGTGCCCGGCACCGATCGCCTTGACCCGCAAGCCTCTCGCTGCGGCCCGACGCACCTCCTCGACGACCTCGGCCTCGCTGCGCGGCGTGGCGACCCGGGCCAGACGGCTGCTCTCGGTGCCCGCCCAGTTCGACCACGCGACGGGACGCACGACCTCGCCCGCCGCCTCCGGTTGGACGACGGGCTCGACCGCGTCCCCGACCGCGTGCTCGGTCGCCGGCTCGATGTCAGCCAAAGCTCCGTCCCTCTCCTCGGTAGGTCGCGGCGCGGCCCACCACCTCGATGTCCCGGTCCCCCGCGACGAGCACGAGCTCGTCGAACCGCTCGGCCAGCTCCCCGGCCTTGGCGTGCCGGAACCAGACGCGCTCACCGAGCCGCAGCCGGTCGGCGCCGCGGCCGACGAGCGGGGTCTGCACCTCGCCCGCTCCCTCCCGCGGCAGCAGCGCGAGGTCCTGCTCCGGCAGCGGGCTCGGCACCCGCGACGGGCCCGCAGGCCCCGAGGCGATGTAGCCCCCGCCGTAGGCCGTCACCATCCCCGGGCCCGGACGCCGCACGACGGGCAGGGCGAAGAACGCGGCCGGGGTGAGGTCGAGGGCGTCGTAGCCGTCGAAGAGCGTCGGGGCGAACAGGCCCGAGCCGGACGCCAGCTCGGTCAGCGACGGGTCGAGGTGCGTGATGTGCAGGCTGCCCGTGCCGCCGCCGTTGACGAGCTCGAGGTCGGCGAGGGCGCGCACGGCGGCCACGACCTCGGCCCGTCGGGTCCGCAGGTCGGCGTCCGAGGCGGTCTTCATCCGGCGCACCACCGGCGAGGAGTCCGGCAGACCGGCGATCTGGGCGTCGTAGAACATCAGCCCGCTGACGACGAGCCCACGCTCCTGCGCGCGGCGCACGACGGCCTCGACGTCGGCCGGCGTGCGCACCGGCGAGCGGCGGACACCGACGTGCGCGGGCCCGACGCGCAGCGAGGCGTCGACGTCGACGGCCACCCGCAGACCCTCGTGCCGCGGCACCTCGCGGGCCAGCAGGTCGGCGTGCTCGACGCTGTCGATCATGACGACGACGGCGTCCCGCAGCGCGCGGTCGGCGGCGAGCTCGGCCAGTGCGGGCACGTCGACGCTCGGGTAGGCGACGAGCAGGTCGCTCCGGCCGCCCCTGGCCCACCAGAGCGCCTCGCGCACCGAGTAGCACATGAGCCCGGCGAAGCCCTCGTGCTCGAGCGCGCGCTCGATGAGCGGCCGGGATCGCAGCGACTTCGTGGCCACCCGGATCGGCACCCCACCGGCCAGCTCGACCAGCCGGGCGGCGTTGGTGTCGAAGGCATCGAGGTCGACGACCGCGAGCGGGGCCGGCAGGTGCGCGGTGGCCGCGGTCAGCCGGTCTGCCGACCGGCGCCCTGCTGGAGGGGGCGACGGTCGGCGGGGCATGGCTTGCACCCTACCCAGCGGCCCTGCGTGCGACCACCGGTTCACACGGCCCGGGGGGCGCTCCTCCGGCGGGGCGGTTCAGCCGACGCGGTCGACGACGCTGAGGGCGAGTGCCTGCAGGGCCGCCTTGGCGTCGCTGTCGGGCAGCGGGTCGAGCAGGGCCTGCGCGTCGCGGGCGACGGCATACGTCTCCTCGCGGGCGAGCGTGAGCGCCGGGTGGGCGCGGAGCAGCCCCAGCGTCTCGGCCAGGGCCGCGTCGTCGGTGAGGTCGCTGCCCAGCAGCTCGAGCAGGCGGGCGTCGGCGGTCGACGCCGGGTCGGCCATGGCGCGGAAGCGCAGCACGGCGAGCGTGTCGACCCCCTCGCGCAGGTCGGTGCCCGGGGTCTTGCCGCTCGCGTCGGCGTCGGACGCGATGTCGATGAGGTCGTCGGCGAGCTGGAAGGCGACGCCGACCTTCTCGCCGTAGGACCGCATGATCTCGATGCTCTCGGGCGTGCCGCCGCTGAACATCGCGCCGTAGCGCCCGGCCGTGGCGATGAGGACACCGGTCTTGTCGGCGAGCACGCCGAGGTAGTAGTCGACGGGGTCGACGCCGTCGGGGCACGCGCGGTCGTCGCGGATCTGGCCGGAGCACAGCCGCACGAACGTCTGCGCCTGGATGAGGACCGCCTCGGCCCCGAGCCCGGCGACGAGCTCGGACGCCTTGCCGAAGAGCAGGTCGCCGACAAGGATCGCCGTCGAGTTGTCGTAGGCGGCGTTGACCGAGGCCACCCCGCGGCGCACGTCGGCCTCGTCCATGACGTCGTCGTGGTAGAGCGAGGCGAGGTGGGTCAGCTCGACCCCGGCCGCGGCCCGCACGACGTCGTCGTTGATGCCGTCGCCGAGCTCGGCCGCGAGCAGGGTGAGCAGCGGGCGGAACCGCTTGCCCCCCGCCTCCACCAGGTGGGCCGAGGCCCCGGCGATGAACGGGTCGTCGTGGTCGACGACCTCGGTGAGGAGGGCGTCGACCCGGGCGAGCCCGTCGGACAGGCGGCCGGAGAGGTCGTCGCTGGCACCGGGGAGCCCGAGGACCGGCGGGGTGGCGTGCATCGTCATCGCGGCCCGGGACCGCCCCACGTCGCAGCCACCGTCATCGGACGAACTGCGACGCGCGGTCGGCGAGGTCGAGCAGGGCCGACGGCAGGACGCCGAGCGCGAGCGTGATGAGCGTGCCGATGGCGATCGAGAACGTCGTCGACACCGACGGCGTCACGACCTCGACGCTGTCGTCCGGGGCGTCGCTGAAGAACATCAGCACGATGATCCGGGCGTAGACGAACACCGTGATCGCGCTGCACACGACACCGACGACGGCCAGGACGGTGCCCGTGGCGCCACCCGTGCCGACGGCCGCCGAGAAGACGCCGAACTTCGAGACGAAGCCCGAGGTCAGCGGGATGCCGGCGAAGGCGAGCATGAGGAAGGCGAACGCGCCGGCCACGAGCGGGTAGCGCTTGCCGAGCCCGGCCCACTGCGACAGGTGCGTGGCCTCGGCCCCGTTCTGGCGCACGAGGGAGACGATGGCGAAGGCCGCGATCGTCGAGAAGCCGTAGGCGACGAGGTAGAAGAGCACCGCGCCGACACCCTTGCGGTCGAACGCCAGGACGCCGACGAGGATGAAGCCCGCGTGGGCGATCGAGGAGTAGGCGAGCAGGCGCTTGATGTCGGTCTGCGTCACCGACAGCACCGCACCGACGACCATCGTCAGCAGCGCGACGATGACGACGGCATTCGTCCACTCCCAGCGGCCCGTGTCGAGACCGACGTAGGCGAGGCGCAGGATCGCGCCGAACGCGGCCGCCTTGGTGCAGGCCGCCATGAAGCCGGTGACCGGCGTCGGGGCGCCCTGGTAGACGTCCGGGGTCCAGGCGTGGAACGGCACCGCACCGACCTTGAAGAGCAGGCCGACGAAGACGAGGAAGGCGCCGGGCAGGAGCAGCCCGTTCATCGCGAGCGGACCGGCCGCGATCGCCTTGCTCAGGTCGCCGAAGTAGACGGATCCGGCGTAGCCGTAGAGCAGCGCCGTGCCGAAGAGGAAGAACGCCGAGCTGAACGCGCCGAGGAGGAAGTACTTGAGCGAGGCCTCCTGCGAGAGGAGACGACGACGGCGCGCGAGGCCGGAGAGGATGTAGAGCGGCAGCGAGAGCACCTCGAGCGCGACGAACATGCCGAGCAGGTCGTTCGTCGTCGGGAAGAGCATCATGCCGAAGATCGCGAACATCGTCAGCGGGAAGACCTCGGAGGTCAGCGCGCCGGCGCGGGCGGCCGCGGTCTCGCTCTGCGATCCCGGGGTCGAGGCACCGCTCGGGGTGAAGGCGTCGGGGCCGACCCCGCCGAAGCGCTCGGACATCGTCAGGACGCCGAGCACCCCCATGAGCACGATCGTGCCCTGCATGAACAGGGCGGGACCGTCGATGGCGAGCGCGAAGAGCTGGCGGTTCGTCGCCCCGTCGGTGAGGCCCATCGTGACGCCCTGGTGCTTGGCCGCGAGCACGATCGAGGCCGCGGCGGCGAGGAGGCCGACGACGGCGAGCGTCACCTGGATGGTGTGGCGGCGCGAACGCGGCGCGAACGCCTCGACGAGGACCCCGATGAGCGCCACGCCGAAGACGATGAGCAACGGCAGGATCGCGAGGTAGTCGACGTTGGACTGCTGGAACGCTGCGGGCAGCGTGGGCAGTGCCAGCGGTGCGACGGCGGTCACTTCGAGCTCCCTTCGGCCACGGTGCCGGCCGGGTTGAGGGTCGGGTCGGCCTGCTGGACGAACGACAGGGTCTTGTCCACGGCCGGGTTGATGACGTTGAGGGCGAGGTTCGGCAGGAAGCCGAGCACGACGAACGCGGCGATGAGCGGCGCGGCGACGATCTTCTCGCGCGTCGTCAGGTCACGCACGACGCTCAGGCCGCCGCGGCTCTTGGCGTCGAGCCGGGCGTGCTCCCGCTCGCCGACGAGACCCTCGGGCTTCGGGCCGGTCATGACCTTCTTGTACATCAGCAGGATGTAGAGGGCCGCGAGGATGATGCCGGCCGTCGCGATGACCGCGGCCACCGGCTGCGTCGAGAAGCTGCCGACGAGCACGAGGAACTCCGAGACGAAGCTCGACAGGCCCGGCAGCGCGAGGCCCGACAGGCCCGCGACCAGGAAGATGCCCGCGAGGCCGGGCGTGATCCGCTGCCAGCCGCCGAAGTCGGGGATGCGCTTGCTCCCCCGCCGGCGCACGAGCATGGCGGCGAAGAGGAACAGCGCCGCCGTCGAGAACCCGTGGTTGACCATGTAGAGCGTGGAGCCCGCGTGGCCGACGTTGGTGAAGGCGAAGATGCCCAGCACGATGAAGCCGAAGTGGCTGACCGACGTGTAGGAGACGAGCCGCATCATGTCGGTCTGGCCGATGGCGAGCAGCGCGCCGTAGATCACCGAGATGACGGCGAGCGCGACGACGACCGGGGTCGCCCACCGGCTCGCGTCCGGGAAGAGCTGCAGGCAGAAGCGGATCATCCCGAAGGTGCCGACCTTGTCGAGCACGCCGACGAGGAGGGTCGCCGTCGCCGGCGAGGACTCCGTGGCGGCATCCGGCAGCCAGGTGTGGAACGGCACCATCGGCGCCTTCACCGCGAAGGCGAAGAAGAAGCCGAAGAAGAGCAGCCGCTCGGTCGTCGGGTCGAGCGTGAGACCGGTGAGGCGCTCGATGAGGAAGCCGTCGGTGCCGCCCGGCCCCTGCAGGTAGAGGGCGATGACGGCGACCAGCATGATGAGCCCGCCGGCCAGCGAGAAGAGGAGGAACTTCATCGCGGCGTACTGCCTGCGCGGCCCGCCGAAGCGGCCGATCAGGAAGTAGACGGGGATGAGCATGGCCTCGAAGAAGACGTAGAAGAGGAACACGTCGGTGGCCGCGAAGACGCCGACGATGAACGTCTCGAGCACGAGCAGCAGCGCGAAGTACGTCTTGACGCGCTGGGCGCCCTTGTCGCCGGCTTCCTCGGGCACGTCGTGCCACGCCGCGAGCAGGCAGACGGGCGTCAGCACGAGCGCCATGAGGATGAGCACGAGGGCGATGCCGTCGACGCCGAGCGCGTAGCTGACACCGAACTGCGGGATCCACGAGTGCTGCTCACCGAGCTGGAACTGGGCGTTGGAGCCACGGTCGAACTGGGTGGCCGCGACGATCCCCACGACGAGGGTGACGAGGGAGAACCCGAGCGCCATCCGCTTCGCGTTCTCCGCGCTGCCCGGCACGAAGGCGACGAGGAGCGCGCCGACGAGCGGGATCAGCCCGAGGATCGTCAGCCACGGGACGCTGGACATGGTCGTCATCAGGAGATCACCCACAGTGCACCGAGAATGGCGACGACACCGGCAAGCATCGTCAGGGCATACGAACGCGCAAAGCCGTTCTGCAGCTTGCGCAGGCGGGCGCTGGTCCCGCCGACGAGGGCGGCCAGGCCACCGGCCGCACCGTCGACGCCCTTGCCGTCCGCGAAGACGAGCGAGCGCGTGAGGTGGATCCCGGGCCGCATGAGCAGGCCCTCGTTGACCTGGTCCTGGTAGAGGTCCTTGCGGGCGGCCTGCGTCAGCAGGTTGCCGGCGGGGGCCGTGACGGGCACGTCCTCGCGCCAGTAGCGCACCCAGGCGAGGGCGATGCCGCCTGCGACGAGGATCAGCGTCAGGGCCATGAGGACCGGCACGGCGATGACCGGGTGGGCCCCCTCGGGCTCCGCGCCGGTGACCGGCTCGAGCCACGAGGTGAACAGTCCGGTCGGGCCGACGACGAGACCGAGGAAGGCCGAGCCCACCGCGAGCACCATCATCGGGATCGTCATGAGCTTGGGCGACTCGTGCGGGTGCACGTCGTCGGTCCAGCGCTTCTTGCCGTGGAAGGTCATGAAGAACAGACGCGACATGTAGAACGCGGTGACGCCGGCGCCGAGCAGCGCGGCGAGCCCGAAGACCCACGGGCGCCAGCCCTCGCCGATGAAGGCCGCCTCGATGATCTTGTCCTTGGACCAGAAGCCCGAGAACGGGGGCACGCCGAGGATGGCGAGCCAGCCGAGGCCGAAGGTGGCCCACGTGATCTTCATGGCGCCCGACAGCCCGCCGAAGCGGCGCATGTCGACCTGGTCGTTCATGCCGTGCATGACCGAGCCGGCGCCGAGGAACATCCCGGCCTTGAAGAAGCCGTGCGTCAGCAGGTGGAAGATCGCGAAGGCGTAGCCGACCGGGCCGAGGCCCGCCGCGAGCATCATGTAGCCGATCTGGCTCATCGTCGAGGCCGCGAGGGCCTTCTTGATGTCGTCCTTCGCGCAGCCGACGACCGCACCGAAGAGGAGCGTGATCGCGCCGACGATGACGACGACGAGCTGCGCGGTCGGGGCGGCCTCGAAGATCGCCGACGAGCGCACGACGAGGTAGACGCCGGCCGTGACCATCGTCGCGGCGTGGATGAGCGCCGACACCGGCGTCGGGCCCGCCATGGCGTCACCGAGCCAGCTCTGCAGCGGGAACTGCGCCGACTTGCCGCAGGCACCGAGCAGCAGCATCAGGCCGATGGCCGTCATGAAGCCCTGGTTCGCGTTGTCGCCGGCCGCGCCGAGCACCGTCTCGAAGTCGACGGCGCCGAAGTGGAAGAACATCACCATGATGGCGACGGACAGCCCGAAGTCACCGACGCGGTTGGCGACGAACGCCTTGTTGGCCGCGGTGGCGTAGGCCGGGTTGTAGTTCCAGAAGCCGATGAGCAGGTAGCTCGCGAGGCCGACGCCCTCCCAGCCGACGTAGAGCAGCAGGTAGGAGTTGGCGAGGACGAGCAGCAGCATCGCCGCGACGAAGAGGTTGAGGTAGGCGAAGAAGCGCCGCTTGTCGGGGTCGTGCTCCATGTAGCCGAGCGAGTAGACGTGGATGAGCGACCCGACGAAGGTGATGAGCAGCACGAAGACCATCGAGAGCTGGTCGACGAGCAGGCCCGCGCTCACCTTGAAGGAGCCGGCCGCCACCCAGTCGAACAGGTCGATGCCGACGGCGCGGTCCTCGGCGCCACGGCCGAGCATGGCGAGGAAGACGAGGGCGCCGACGAGGAAGGCACCCCACGAGAGGGCGGTCGCGAGGAGCGGGCCGAACTTGTCGGTGCGCCGCCCGCCGAGGAGCAGGACGGCGGCGCCGAGCAGCGGCAGCGCGACGAGCAGCCACGCGTATGCCGTCACGCCGGTGGCGGCGTGCGCCTCACCTTCGTGCGTGGCGAGGCCCGCGGCGTACGAGCCGAGGGTCGGCGTGCTCGCGAGGGTCTGGACGAGAGTTCCCATGGTGTGCCGGCGCTCCTTACAGCTTCAGCAGGTTGGCGTCGTCGACCGAGGCCGACCGGCGGGCACGGAAGATCGCCATGATGATGGCGAGCCCCACGACGACCTCGGCCGCGGCCACGACCATGACGAAGAGCGCCATGACCTGCCCGTCGAGGGCGCCGTGCATGCGCGAGAAGGTGACGAGGGCGAGGTTCGTCGCGTTGAGCATCAGCTCGACGCCCATGAAGACGATGATCGCGTTGCGTCGCGTCAGCACGGCGGCCGCGCCGATCGCGAAGAGCAGCACCGCGAGGTAGACGTAGTGCATCGGGCTCACTTGGACCGACCCTCCTCGATCTCGCGCTCCATGTGGCGCTCGACGTCCTTGAACCCGTCGGCGGTCGCGACCTGGTCACGGGCGACGAGGACGCGCGAGACGGACAGGTCGCTCGGCGTGCCGTCGGGCAGCAGCGCCGGGGTGTCGACCGCGTTGTGGCGGGCGTAGACGCCGGGGGCCGGCAGGCCCGCGACGTTCTGGTTCTCGCGGACGCGGCGCGCGGCCCACTCGGCCTGCGTGACGCGCGGCGTCAGGCGCTCGCGGTGCGCGAGCACCATGGCGCCGAGCGCGGCGGTGATGAGCAGCGCGGAGGTGACCTCGAAGATCCAGACGTACTGGCCGAAGATCAGCTCGGCGACGCCGGTCACGTTGCCGGTCTCGGTGTTCGTCGTGACCACCTTGTCCATGCCGGCCTGCACCGACTGCTCGTCGACGACGACCGTGCCGAGCGAGAAGAAGAGCACGCCGGCGAGGCCGACGACGAGCAGGTAGGAGGCCCAGCGCTGGCCCTTGATCGTCTCGACGATCGAGTCGGACGAGTCGACGCCGACGAGCATGAGGACGAAGAGGAAGAGCATCATCACGGCGCCGGTGTAGACGAACACCTGGACGATCCCGAGGAAGTCGGCCTTCTGCATGATGTAGAAGATCCCGAGGATCACCATGACGAGCGCCATCCCCATGGCGGCGTGCACGGCCTTCTTGGCGAAGAGCAGGCCCAGCGCCGCGACGACCGCGAGCGGGGCGAGCAGCCAGAAGCCGACGGCTTCGGCGGTGGAGGTCACGGGTTCGCACCTTCCCTGGTCTGAGCGGCGGTCGGGTGGGCTGCGTGGGCGAGGTCGTGGGCCCCGGGCACCGAGGCGCCGGGGTTGCCCGGCGCGTCGACGATGCCGTCGCGGTCACCGTCGGCGCCGCTCGCGTCACGGGCCTCGACGAAGGCCTTCTGGTCGTCGGTCGCGCTCGTGACCTTGCCCTGGTAGTAGTCGCGCTCCTCCATGCCGTCGACCATCGGGAACGGCGGGGGCAGCATGCCGCCCTGGAGCGGCGCGAGCAGCTGGTCCTTGGTGAAGATCAGCTTGCCGCGGTCGTTGTCGGCCAGCTCGTAGAAGTTCGTCATCGTCAGGGCGCGCGTCGGGCAGGCCTCGATGCACAGGCCGCAGAAGATGCAGCGCAGGTAGTTGATCTGGTAGACGCGGCCGTAGCGCTCCCCCGGGCTGAAGCGGCCCTTGCCGCCCTGCTCGAGCGGCGTGTCGTCGTTGTCGGCACCCTCGACGAGGATCGCGTCGGCCGGGCAGGCCCACGCGCACAGCTCGCAGCCCACGCACTTCTCGAGACCGTCGGGGTGACGGTTCAGCTGGTGCCGGCCGTGGAAGCGCGGCGCCGTGGGGCGCGGCTTCTCGGGGTACTCCTCGGTCGCGACCTTGCGGAACATCGTGGAGAACGACACCCCGAAGCCGGCGACGGGCGCGAAGAGCTCCGAGAGGAAGCCCTTCTGCGGCTCGTCGGCGGCGCGCTGCTCGCGCGGCGCACCCACCTCCGACGACCCGTGCGGGCCCTTCGGTGCGACGTCCTTGCCGACGGTGTCGTCAGCCATGGTCCTCCTCCTTGGCGGGGGCTCCGGTGGGCGAGCTGCTGGCGGTCGTGAGCACCGGCTCGCGGGTCGCGGCGAGCCGCTGGCGCGGCTCGACGAGGCGCTGGCCCGGCAGCGGCGGCACGGGGTAGCCGTCCTCGAACGGGTCGATCTCCTCGGGCGGAAGGACGTCCTCGGCGGCGGCACGGGCCGCGCGCTTGTCGTCCCACACCCACGCGGCGGCGAGCGCGACGACGGCGATGACGCTGACGATGACGACCGTCGCGACGGAGAGCTCGCGGCCGGCGATCGTCAGGCGGCTGTCACCCAGGAAGCCGAGCTGGGCTCCGCGGATGAAGGCCACCGCGACGACCCAGGCGAGGGTGATCGGGATGAGGAACTTCCAGCCGAAGCGCATGAACTGGTCGTAGCGCACGCGCGGCAGGGAGCCACGCAGCCAGACGAACAGGAACATGAACATCCACAGCTTGGCGGTGAACCAGAGCAGGCCCCACCAGCCGCCGCCGAACATGTTGTCGTTGATGCCCGAGATGAGCGGCGGCGCCTGCCAGCCCCCGAGGAAGAGGGTGGTGGCGAGCGCGGCGACGGTGAACATGTTGACGTACTCGCCGAGGAAGAACATCGCGAAGCGCATCGAGGAGTACTCGGTGTGGAAGCCACCGGTCAGCTCCCCCTCGCCCTCCGCGAGGTCGAACGGGAGACGGTTCGTCTCGCCGACCATCGTGATGACGTAGACGGCGAAGCTGAAGAACGCCGGCAGGATGTACCAGAGCGAGCTCTGCGCGGAGACGATCTGCGAGGTCGACATCGAGCCGCTGTAGAGGAAGATCGCGACGAGCGAGAGGCCCATGGCGATCTCGTAGCTGATGACCTGGGCGGTCGAGCGCAGGCCGCCGAGCAGCGGGTAGGTCGAGCCGGAGCTCCAGCCCGCGAGCACGATGCCGTAGACGCCGACCGACGCGACGGCGAGCACGAGCAGCACCGAGACGGGCACGTCGGTCACCTGCAGCGGCGTCTCGTGGCCGAAGATCGACACGGTGCCGCCGACCGGGATGATGGCGAACGAGACGAACGCCATCGTCGCGGCGATGAGCGGCGCGAGGGTGTAGATGAACTTCTCGGCGCGGGCCGGCGTGATGTCTTCCTTGAGCATCGACTTCATGCCGTCGGCCAGGGTCTGCAGCAGGCCGAACGGGCCGTTGCGGTTCGGGCCCGGGCGCTGCTGCATGCGGCCGATGACGCGGCGCTCGAACCAGATGACGAGCAGCGTCGAGACGAGCAGGTAGACGAAGATGCCGACGGCCTTGATCAGGGCCACCCACCACGGGGTGTCGCTGAAGTCGGCCGAGGGGTTCTCGGTCAGCGGCAGCGTGGCCGCCATTCCGTATGCGGTCAGGCCGAGGCTCATGCCGCACCACCCTTCGTGACGTGGACGCGGCCACCGGCATCGGTGCCGAGTCCCGAGCGGATCGAGCAGTCGGGGGCGTTGGTCGGCAGCCAGACGACGCCGTCGACCATGTCGTCGGCCACGGCCACCGGCAGGGTGACCGAGCCGGCGGGACCGGTGACGGTGACGGTGTCGCCCTCGTCGACGCCGAGCCCGGCGGCCGAGGCCGCGGACAGGCGGGCGACGGCCTGGGGGGCCGTGCCGGCGAGGAACGGCTCGCCGTCCTGCATCCGGCCGGCGTCGAGCAGCGTGGCCCACGTCGACAGGACGAAGTCGCCGCTGCCCTCGGGCGACGCGGCGGCGCGCGACCCGTCGGCGAGCGCCGTGGAGCCGGTGCCGCGGGCGCCGGACCAGGGGCCGAGCGCCTCGAACTGGGCGTGGATCTCGCGCTGCGTGCGGGTCTCGAGGAAGACGCCCATCTCGCTGGCGAGCATGTCGAGCGCACGGTGGTCGCTCACGGCGTTGCTCTCGAGGGCCTCCTCGAACGAGCGGACGCGGCCCTCCCAGTTGACGTAGCTGCCGGACTTCTCCGACTGCGACGCGACGGGCAGCACGACGTCGGCGACGGCCGTCACCGGCGACTCGCGCAGCTCGAGCGAGACGACGAACGCCTGCTCGAGCGCCGCTGCGGCCCGGGGGTCACCGAGGTCGGCGGGGTCGAGGCCACCGACGAGCAGCGCCCCGATCTCGCCGGCAGCGGCGGCCGCGACGATGCCGGCCGTGTCGCGGGCGGGCGTGGCCGGCACGTGGTCGACGTCCCAGGCCCGGGCCACCTCGGCGCGGGCCGCGGCGTCGGAGAGCGGGCGGCCACCGGGCAGGAGCGCACCGAGCGCACCCGCCTCGAGCGCGCCGCGCTCCCCCGCCCGACGCGGCACCCACGCGAGGCGGGCACCCGTGGCGGCGGCGAGGTCGGCCGCGGCGGCGAGGGCACCCGGCACCGTGGCCAGGCGCTCGCCGACGAGCACGACGCCGCCCGAGAGGGCCTCGCGCACCGGGGCCTCGAGGGCACCGAGCGCCGCGGTCTCCTGGCCGGGGACGGTCGGCACGAGGGTGCCGCCCATCTTGGTCAGGCCGCGCGTCGCGTGGGAGGCGACGGCATACACCGTGGTCCGGTTCTTGCGGAACGCCTTGCGCAGGCGCAGGAAGACGATCGGGCTCTCGTCCTCGGGCTCGAAGCCGACGAGGAGCACGGCGGGCGCCGTCTCGAGGTCGGCGTACGTCACCGAGCCGGCGTCGGGCCCGGTCGCCGCGACGTGCTCGGCGAGGAAGGCGACCTCCTCGGCCGAGTGCGGGCGGGCGCGGAAGTCGACGTCGTTGGTGCCGAGCACGACGCGCGCGAACTTGCCGTAGGCGTAGGCGTCCTCGGCCGACACGCGACCGCCGACGAGCACGCCGGCCGCGCGGGCCCGGGAGAGGCCCGCGGCAGCGGCCTCGAGCGCCTCGGGCCAGCCGACGACCTTGAGCTCGCCGTCGGCGTCACGCACCATCGGCAGCTGCACGCGGTCGGGCAGCGTGGCGTACGTGAACGCCCAGCGGCCCTTGTCGCAGTTCCACTCCTCGTTGACCGCCTGGTCCTCGGCGGCGAGGCGACGCAGCACGACGCCGCGGCGGTGGTCGGTGCGCGTCGCGCAGCCGCTCGCGCAGTGCTCGCAGACCGACGGGGTGGAGACGAGGTCGAAGGGGCGCGAGCGGAAGCGGTAGGCCGCACCGGTCAGGGCGCCGACCGGGCAGATCTGCACGGTGTTGCCGGAGAAGTAGCTCTCGAAGGGCTTCTCCTCGTAGATGCCGATCTGCTGCAGCGCGCCGCGCTCGACGAGGGCGATGAACGGGTCACCGGCGACCTGGTCGGAGAAGCGGGTGCAGCGGGCGCAGAGCACGCAGCGCTCCCGGTCGAGCAGCACCTGCGAGGAGATGTTGACCGGCTTGGGGTAGGTGCGCTTGACGTCCTCGAAGCGCGACACCGGGCGGCCGGCGCTCATCGCCTGGTTCTGCAGGGGGCACTCGCCACCCTTGTCGCAGACCGGGCAGTCGAGCGGGTGGTTGATGAGGAGCAGCTCCATGACGCCCTGCTGCGCCTTGTCGGCGACCTTGGACGTGGCCTGCGTGTTGACGACCATGCCCTCGGACACCGTCATCGTGCACGACGCCTGCGGCTTCGGCATGGGGCGGACGTTGCCCTCGCGGTCGGGCATCGCGACGTCGACGAGGCACTGGCGGCAGGCCCCGACGGGGTCGAGCAGCGGGTGGTCGCAGAAGCGCGGGATCTCGATGCCGACGGTCTCGGCGGCACGGATGACGAGCGTGCCCTTCGGCACGCTCACCGGGACGCCGTCGATGGTCAGCCCGACGTGGTCGGGGTTCGCCGGCGCCGAGGCGTTGCCGCCCTTGTCGACGGCGTTGCCGCCCGCGGACGGGGACGTCGTGACGGTCATGCGGACACCATCCCGCTGGACTCCTTGGTCGTCGTGGGGGCCGGCAGCTCGAACAGCACCGACCGCTCCGGCGGGAAGAGCTCGTGCGCCGGCGTGTGCATGCCGGCCTCGAACTCCTCCCGGAAGTACTGGACCGCCGAGGTGATCGGGCTCGTCGCCGCGTCACCGAGCGCGCAGAAGCTGCGGCCGAGGATGTTGTCGCAGATGTCGACGAGCTTGTCGATGTCGTCCTGCGTGCCCTGGCCCGCCTCGATGCGGTTCATGATCTGGCGCAGCCACCACGTGCCCTCGCGGCACGGCGTGCACTTGCCGCAGGACTCGTGGGCGTAGAAGTCGGTCCAGCGCGCGACGGCGCGGACCACCGAGACCGTCTCGTCGAAGACCTGCAGGGCGCGGGTGCCGAGCATCGAGCCCGCCGCGGCCACCGAGTCGAAGTCGAGGGGCACGTCGAGGTGCTCCTCGGTGAAGATCGGGGTCGAGGAGCCACCGGGCGTCCAGAACTTCAGCTTCTTGCCGCCGCGCATGCCGCCCGCGAGCTCGATGAGCTCGCGCATCGTGATGCCGAGGGGGGCCTCGAACTGGCCCGGGTTCGTCACGTGGCCCGAGAGGCTGAAGATGCCGAAGCCCGTGGACTTCTCGGTGCCCATGCCCTTGAACCAGTCGGAGCCCTCGAGGATGATCCCGGGAACCGAGGCGATGGACTCGACGTTGTTCACCGATGTGGGGCGGGCGTAGAGGCCCGCGGCACCGGGGAACGGGGGCTTGAGGCGCGGCTGGCCGCGGCGGCCCTCGAGCGAGTCGAGCAGGGCCGTCTCCTCGCCGCAGATGTAGGCGCCGGCACCGGCGTGGACGGTGATGTCCATCGAGATGCCCTTGCCGCCGACGTCGGTGCCGAGGTAGCCGGCCGCGCGGGCCTCCTCGACGGCACGCAGCAGGCGGCGGTAGACGTGCACGACCTCGCCACGGAGGTAGATGAATGCGTGCTCGCAGCCGATGGCGTACGAGCTGATGATGACGCCCTCGATGAGCGCGTGCGGGTTGGCCATCATGAGCGGCACGTCCTTGCACGTGCCCGGCTCGGACTCGTCGGCGTTGACGACGAGGTAGCGCGGGCCGCCGTCGGGCGGGCTCATGAACGACCACTTCATGCCGGTCGGGAAGCCGGCGCCGCCGCGACCGCGGATGCTGGAGTCCTTGACGGCGTCGATGATCGCCTGCGGCTCCATGTCGAGCGCCTTGGTGAGGGCCTTGTAGCCGTCGTGGCGCTCGTAGGTCGCGAGGGTCCAGGACTGCGGGTCGTCCCAGAACTTCGTGAGGATCGGGGTCAGGGTGTCGGTCACTGCGATCCGTCCTTCCCGTCGGCGGCGGAGCCGGCGGGAGCCGAGGCCCCCGGGGCGACCCAGCCGCGCTCGTTGGCGATCTTGAGTCCGAGCAGCGAGGCCGGGCCGGCGCCCACGCCCTCGTCGGCACGGCCGTCCTCGAAGCCCGCGAGCACGCGCGAGACCTGCTTGAACGTGCACACCTTGGCGGCGCCGCGCGTCGGCGCGACGTCCTTGCCGGCGCGCAGGTCGTCGACGAGCGCGATGGTGCTCTCGGGCGTCTGGTTGTCGAAGAACTCCCAGTTCGCCATGACGACGGGCGCGTAGTCGCACGCGGCATTGCACTCGACGCGCTCGAGGGTGATCGCGCCGTCCTCGGTCGTCTCGTCGTGGCCGATGCCGAGGTGCTCCGAGACGCGGTCGAAGATGAGGTCGCCGCCCATGACGGCGCACAGCGTGTTGGTGCAGACGCCGACGGTGAACTCACCGTTGGGGTGGCGCTTGTACTGCGTGTAGAAGGTGGCGACGCCGCTCACCTCGGCCTCGGTGAGGTCGAGCACCTCCGCGCAGAAGGAGACGCCGCGGCCCGCCACGTAGCCGTCGACCGACTGCACGAGGTGCAGCAGCGGCAGCAGGGCCGAGCGCTTCTGGGGGTAGCGCGCGACGACCTCGGCCGCGTCGGCGTGCAGGCGCTCGAGCGTCTCGTCGTCGTAGGGCGCCTTGGACTCGGCGCTGACGTGCAGGTGTCCGGATGCGTCGTGGCCGCTCAACGGTCCACACCTCCCATGACGGGGTCGATCGAGGCCACGGCGACGATGACGTCGGCGATCTGGCTGCCTTCGCACATGGCGGCCACGGCCTGCAGGTTGTTGAAGCTCGGGTCGCGGAAGTGCGCGCGGTAGGGGCGCGTGCCGCCGTCGGAGACGAGGTGGCAGCCGAGCTCGCCCTTGGCCGACTCGACGGCCTGGTAGACCTGCCCGGGCGGGACGCGGAAGCCCTCGGTGACGAGCTTGAAGTGGTGGATGAGCGACTCCATCGAGCTGCCCATGATCTCGCGGATGTGGTCGAGGCTGTTGCCGAGGCCGTCGCTGCCCAGCGCGAGCTGCGCGGGCCAGGCGATCTTCTTGTCCTCGACCATGACCGGGCCCTCGTTCGCCTGGAGGCGGTCGGTGGCCTGCTCGATGATCTTCAGCGACTCGTACATCTCGTCGATGCGGATGCGCAGGCGGCCGTAGGCGTCCTGGCTCGTGCGGGTCTTGACCTCGAAGTCGTAGGTCTCGTAGCCGCAGTAGGGGTCGAGCTTGCGCAGGTCGTGCGGCAGGCCGGTCGAGCGCAGCACCGGGCCGGTGATGCCGAGGGCCATGCAGCCCGCGAGGTTCAGCACGCCGACGTCGACGGTGCGCCCCTTGAGGATCGGGCTCTCGTTGAGCAGCGCCTCGAGCTCGCCGAGACCGCGCCGCACCTCGGGCACCATCTCGCGCAGCGCGTCGATGGCGCCGGGCGGGAGGTCCTGGGACACGCCGCCGGGGCGGATGTAGGCGTTGTTCATCCGCAACCCGGTGATCATCTCGATGACCCGGAGCAGCCGCTCGCGCTCGCGGAAGCCGACCGTCATGACGGTCGTCGCGCCCATCTCCATGCCACCGGTGCCGAGGCAGATGAGGTGGCTGCTGATCCGCGTCATCTCCATCATGAGCACGCGGATGACGCTCGCGCGCTCGGGGATCTGGTCGGTGATGCCGAGCAGCTTCTCGATGGCGAGGCAGTACGCCGTCTCCTGGAACATGGGCGTGAGGTAGTCCATGCGCGTGCAGAACGTGACGCCCTGCACCCAGGTGCGGTACTCCATGTTCTTCTCGATGCCGGTGTGCAGGTAGCCGATGCCCGCGCGGGCCTCGGTCACCGTCTCGCCGTCGATCTCGAGGATGAGGCGGAGCACGCCGTGCGTCGACGGGTGCTGCGGCCCCATGTTGACGACGATGCGCTCCTCGCCGAGCGAGGTGGCCTCGTCGACGAGGTCGTTCCAGTCGCCTCCGGCGGCGTTGAAGACGTGGGCGCCCTCGCTGGCCTGCTCGTCGGCCACGGACGTGGCGTAGACGTCGTTGGCGCCGGGCTCCGGCACCTCGGTCTGGGTGAACTCGGTGTGCGTGCTCATCAGTTGTACGACCTCCGCTGGTCCGGCGGCGGGACGGTGGCGCCCTTGTACTCGACGGGGATGCCGCCGAGGGGGTAGTCCTTCCGCTGCGGGTGGCCCGGCCAGTCGTCGGGCATGAGGATTCGGGTGAGGGCCGGGTGGCCGTCGAACTCGATGCCGAACATGTCCCACGTCTCGCGCTCGTGCCAGTCGTTGGCCGGGTAGACGGAGACGATCGACGGGATGTGCCGGTCGTCGTCGGGGCAGCTGACCTCGACGCGGACCCGGCGTCCGCCGTGGGTGATCGACAGGAAGTGGTAGACCGCGCGCAGCTCGGCGCCGGTCTGGTTCGGGTAGTGCACGCCCGAGACGCCGGTGACCATCTCGAAGCGCAGCGACGGGTCGTCGCGCAGCACGCGGGCCACGGCGAGCAGGTGCTCGCGGTGCACGTGCAGCGTCATCTCGCCGCGGTCGACGACGACGGTGTCGACGGCCTCGGCGTAGGACGCCGTGCCGCCGACGAGGCCGCGCTCGAGGTTGTCGGCGATCTCGTCGAAGTAGCTGCCGTAGGGGCGCTCGGCGGCACCGGCCACGAGGATCGGGCGCTGGAGCTTGGAGTAGCCGGAGGTGTCGCCGCCCTGCGTGGCCCCGAACATGCCGTGGCGCATGCCGACGACCTGGGGCTCGGAGCCCTGCGCGGCGCGCTGCTCGATGTCGACCTCGTGCGGCATCAGGCCCGAGTTCTGGGTCTTCGTCGTGTCGGCGCGCACGTCGGGCGTGCCGTCGGCCTTCCGGTCGGCGTCACTCATGCGAGCAGGCCCTTCATCTGGTGCGTCGGCGTCGCGGCGAGCGCGGCGGCCTCGGCGGCCTTGGCGGCGGCGTCGCGGTTGACGCCGAGCGGCGAGGTCTCGATCTGGTGGTGCAGCTCGATGATGGCGTTGAGCAGCATCTGCGGACGCGGCGGACAGCCGGGCAGGTAGATGTCGACCGGGATGATGTGGTCGACGCCCTGCACGATGGCGTAGTTGTTGAACATGCCGCCCGAGCTGGCGCAGACACCCATGGCGATGACCCACTTGGGGTTGGGCATCTGGTCGTAGACCTGGCGCACGACCGGGGCCATCTTCTGGCTGACGCGGCCGGCGACGATCATCAGGTCGGCCTGGCGCGGCGTCGCCGAGAAGCGCTCCATGCCGAAGCGGGCGATGTCGTAGTCCGGCGTGCCGACGGCCATCATCTCGATGGCGCAGCACGCGAGGCCGAAGGTGGCCGGCCAGATCGAGGCCTTGCGCATGTAGCCGGCGAGACCCTCGACGGTCGAGAGCAGGAACCCGGCGGGGAGCTTCTCTTCGAGACCCATTGCTTACTCCTTAACTTGCCTGACGAACCCGGACGCGTGCCCCTCGCGGGGTGCGGACGGGGTCAGTCCCACTCGAGTCCGCCGCGACGCCACACGTAGGCGTAGGCGACGAAGACCGTGAGGATGAACAGGACCATCTCGACCAGCGCGAAGAGGCCCAGCTTGTTGAAGGCCACCGCGAACGGATAGAGGAAGACGGACTCGATGTCGAAGATGATGAAGAGCATCGCCGTCAGGTAGTACTTGATCGGCACGCGGCCACCGCCCGCGGCCTGCGGGGTGGGCTGGATGCCGCACTCGTACGCCTCGAGCTTGGCGCGGTTGTAGCGCTTCGGCCCGACGACGAGCGAGGTGAAGACCGACAGCGCGGCGAACGCGAAGCCGAGCCCCAGCATGAAGAGGATCGGGACGTAGGAGTTCATCCGAGCTCACGTGCCTTTCGGTCGTGCGGTGCGTGCGGGGTGGGGGCGGCAGACGGAACGGGGTCGCAGGTGCGCGGCGCCCCCATCCTAGGGGCGGGGGCAGACGTTGTGCTCGACGTCACAACGGCGCCGGCCGGGAGGGGGCTCATGCGCTCGGCGCCATCCGCGAGAGGGCGGTGACGAGCCGGTCGCTCGCCCCCTTGCTCGTCGGGTCGGCCAGATTGGCCATGATCTTGAGCAGCAGCGGCATGAGCTTCGTGCGGGGCAGGCCGTACTTCGTCGCGAGGCGCATGACCTCGGGGTTGCCGATCGCGTGGGCGAACCAGCGGCCGAGGGTGAAGTAGCCGCCGAGCTCGTGCTTCATCACCTTGGGGTAGGTCGCGAGGACCCGCTCGCGGGCCGCGTCGCCCGGGCGTGCCATCGCCTGGGCGACGAGCTCTGCACCGAGGCGCGCGGCCTCGAGCGCGTAGTCGATGCCCTCACCGTTGAAGGGGTTGACCATGCCGCCCGAGTCGCCGACGAGCAGCAGGCCGTCGGCGTAGAGGGGCGTGCGGTTGAAGCCCATCGGCAGGGCGGCGCCGCGGATCGGACCGGCCGACTCGTCGTGCTCGAGCTGCCACTCCGGGGAGATGTCCTCGACCCAGCGCCGCATGACGTCCTTGTAGTCCGTCCTCTGGAAGGCCGACGTCGTGTCGAGCGTGCCGAGGCCGACGTTGGTGCGGCCGTCCTCGAGCGGGAAGAGCCAGCCGTAGCCCGGCATGAGGATGCGGTTGCCGGCGTCGTCGCGGCTCCACAGCTCGAGGTGGCTCTCGAGGTAGTCGTCGCGCTTCGGCGTCGTGTAGTACGCCCGGACGGCCACGCCCATGACGCGGTCCTCGCGCTTGGGGCGGCCGACCGCCGTGGCGAGGCGCGAGGACACGCCGTCGCTCGCGACGACGACGGGCGCGCGGTAGGTCACCGTCTCGCCCGTGGCCCGGCCGCTCTCGTCGAGGCGCTTGGCGCTGACGCCGGTGACCCGGCCGGAGGCGTCGCGCAGCGGCGCGGTGACGCTCGTGCGCTCGTGGAGCAGGGCGCCGCGGCTTTCGGCGTGACGGGCCAGGGACTCGTCGAGCTGGGCGCGCGTGCGGACCATGCCGTAGCCGGGGAAGGCGTCGGACTCGGGCCAGTCGAGCTGCAGGGTGTGCCCGCCGCCCTTGATCCGCAGGCCCTTGGTGCGCTGCCAGCCGGTCGTGTCGACGCCGAGGGAGATCAGCTCCTTCGTCGCGCGCGGGGTCAGGCCGTCGCCGCAGATCTTGTCGCGCGGGAAGGCCGACTTCTCGAGGAGCACGACGTCGAGGCCGTGGTCGGCGAGGTAGGCCGCCGTCGCGCTGCCACCCGGACCGGCGCCGACGACGATGACGTCGGCCCGTTCGACGGGTGCAGCACCAGACCCCGAGGGGCTGGGCGCGACGCTCGAACTGGTCATGTCTCCCTGCACGCTTCCGAACCGCTTGTGAAGATCTTCACGAACTATCGGCCGAGTCTATTCCCGAGATTTCGCGCTTGTCAGATAAGGCATGCCTAACCCTGAACACCCGATCACCGTCGAGGGGCCACCTCGTGCGGGTCGCACCGCATCGAGAGGCCACCGTCTGCGGCGACGACGGCACCCGGCACACGGGCTCGGGGTGGGCTCAGCGCTTCGTCGCGTGGTGCAGCGCGACGACGCCGCCCGTGAGGTTGGTCCAGCCGACCTGCTGCCAGCCCGCGGACTCGATGACGCGCGCGAGCTCGCCCTGCGGCGGCCACGCGCGGATCGACTCGGCGAGGTAGACGTAGGACTCGGGGTTGCTCGACGTGCGGCGGGCCACCGGCGGCAGCGCGCGCATGAGGTAGTTCGTGTAGACGGTGCGGAAGAGCGCGTTGACCGGCTGGCTGAACTCGCACACGAGGAGGCGACCGCCCGGCCTGGTCACGCGGAGGAACTCGCGCAGGGCCAGGTCGGTGTCGGCGACGTTGCGCAGGCCGAAGCTCATCGTCACGACGTCGAAGCTCTCGTCGGCGAAGGGCAGGCGCATGGCGTCGGCGGCCGTGAAGGCCATGTCGGGCCGCCGGCGACGGCCGACGCGCAGCATGCCGAGCGAGAAGTCGGCCGGCACGACCTCGATCTCACGGTCGGCCCACGGCTCGCTCGAGGTGCCGGTGCCGGCCGCGATGTCGAGGATCCGCTCCCCCGGCTTCGCGTCGACGGCCTTGACGACGGCGCGGCGCCACAGCCGGTCCTGCCCGAGCGAGAGCACGTCGTTGGTGACGTCGTACTTCTCGGCGACGGTGTCGAACATCGACGCGACGTCGACCGGCTTCTTGTCCAGCTGCGCACGGCTCATGCGCTCATCCTCGCACCCGCGCACGGTGGGCGCCCCGGACGGTCGCGGCGGGGCGGCGCGGGCCCGCGCCGTAGAGTTGCAACCGATGTCCACGCTTCCCGCCACCGAAGCGCCGTCCCCCGCGCCGGGGCCGACGGTCGTCGTCCGCACCGTGCCGCTCGACACGACGGACCCCCTGCTCTCGCACCTGCCCGCCGACCACCGGCCCGACGACCTGCTCTCGTGGGTGCGTCGGGGCGAGGGCATCGTCGGCTGGGGCACCGCGCTGTCGTTCGAGTCGCGCGGCCCGGACCGGTTCGCGGCCGCCGAGACGTGGTGGCGCGAGGTCGCCCGGCACGCAGTGGTGCGCGACGACGTGGGCCGACCCGGCACGGGCCTCGTCTGCTTCGGCTCCTTCCCCTTCGCGGCCGACTCGGCCGAGCCCGCGCGGCTCGTCGTGCCCTCCACGATCGTCGGGCGCCGCGACGGCCAGACCTGGCTCACCACGGTCTCGCTCGACCCGCAGCTGACGTTGCTCGAGACGCCCTCCGTGGCAAGCGATCCCGAGCCTCCCGGCGACGTGGCCTTCTCGGACGGCGACGTCTCGCCGGCCGACTACGCGCACGCCGTCGCCGAGGCCGTCGGGCGGATCGCGGCCGGGGAGGTCGACAAGGTCGTGCTCGCCCGCGACCTCGTCGCGACGGCATCCGGCCCCATCGACCCCCGCTGGCTGCTGCGCCGGCTCGCGGAGCGCTACGAGAACACCTGGGTCTTCGCCGTCGCCGGGCTCGTGGGCGCGACGCCCGAGCTGCTCGTGCGCCGCGACCAGGGGCTCATCACCTCGCGCGTGCTCGCCGGCACGATCCGGCGCACCGGCGACGACGCCAAGGACCTCGCCCTCGCCGCGTCGCTGGCCCGGTCGTCGAAGGACCTCGAGGAGCACGAGTACGCGGTGCGCTCCGTCGCGGAGGCCCTCGCCCCGCACTGCTCGTCGATGAACGTGCCCGAGGCACCCTTCGTGCTGCACCTGCCCAACGTCATGCACCTCGCGACCGACGTCGCCGCCGTGAGCGCCGACGACGCGTCGTCGCTCACCCTCGCGGCGTCGCTGCACCCGTCCGCCGCCGTGGGCGGCACCCCCACCGCCCGCGCCGTCGAGCTCATCGGCGAGCTCGAGCACATGGACCGGGGCCGCTACGCCGGTCCCGTCGGCTGGATGGACGCCCAGGGCGACGGCGCCTGGGGCATCGCCCTGCGCAGCGGCGCCCTCGACCCCGCCGACCCCTCGCAGATCACCCTGTATGCCGGCTGCGGCATCGTCGCGGGCTCGGACCCCGAGTCGGAGGTCGCCGAGTCGATCGCCAAGCTCATCCCGATGCGCGACGCGCTGGCGAGCGAGTGACGGGTCGGCTGCCATGACCTCCCGCCGCAGCGCTCCCGAGCTCGCGATGCGCGTGCTGCAGCAGCTGTGGATCGGCGGGGTGCGCGACGTCGTGCTCTCCCCCGGCTCGCGCTCCGCCCCGCTCGCGCTGGCCCTCGACGCGGCCGACCGCGCCGGTGACCTGCGCCTGCACGTGCGCGTCGACGAGCGCTCCGCCGGCTTCCTCGCGCTCGGCCTCACGACCGGCTCGCGCCGACCCGTCGCGGTCGTGACGACCTCGGGCACCGCCGTCGGCAACCTCCTGCCCGCCGTCATGGAGGCGCACCACACGGGACGACGCCTCCTCGTGGTGAGCGCCGACCGTCCGGACCGGCTCCGCGGCACCGGCGCGAACCAGACCACGTGGCAGGCGGGCCTGTTCGGCACCTTCGCCCCCTGCCTCGACGTCAGTGCGAGCACGCGCGACGAGGACCTGGCCGAGCTCGTCGCGCGGGCGTGCGCGGGTCCGGGCCCGACCCAGCTCAACGTCCAGCTCGACGGCGACCTCCTGCCGCCCGACCCCGACCCCGACACGTGGTGGCAGCGCCCACCGAACCCCGCCGTGGCGCAGTTCCAGCCGGGATCGAGCGCGGAACCCGGCGGAAACCGCGCCGTGGCGCAGTTCCAGCCGGGATCGAGCGCGCAACCCGGCGGAAACCGCGCCGTGGCGCAGTTCCAGCCGGGCGCGGCGGCCGGGCGCGGCGAGGCCGGGGTGGAGCCGTCGGTGCGCGTGGCGTCGGACGGTGAGGTGCTGCCGCTCGGTCCGCGCACGGTCGTCGTGGCCGGCGACGACGCGGGGCCGGCCGCCCGGTTGCTCGCCGAGGCCGCCGACTGGCCGCTGCTCGCGGAGCCGACGTCGGGCGCACGGATCGGCCGCCAGGCGCTGCGCACCGGGCGCCTCCTGCTCACGACGTCGCTGCGCGCCGGGATCGAGCGCGTGGTCGTCGTCGGCCACCCGACCCTCTCCCGCCCGGTGACGAGCCTCATCGGCGACGCCGACCTCGAGGTGCTCGCCGTGCGCGGCCGCGACGGCGTGGCCACCGACCCCGGGCGCGTGGCGCGTGTGCTCGACGCCGTGCCCCGGGTCGAGGGCCCCGACGCGCCGGGGTGGTTCGAGTCCTGGCGCTCCGCCGACGAACGGCTCTCGGGGCTCGTCGACGCGGACGTCGCCGGCACGGGAGTGGCCACGGCCGGGGGCGGCGGCGCCGGGTCGGGCCTGTCGCCGCTCGCTGTCGCCGCCGTCGTGGGTCGGGCCGTCGCCGCCGACACGACGCTCGTCGTCGGGTCGTCGAACCCGGTGCGCGACCTCGACGTCATGGCCGCTCCGTGGCCCCCGCACGAGCACCGGTTCGTCGTCGGCAACCGCGGGCTGGCCGGGATCGACGGCATGGTCTCGACCGCGATCGGGATCGCGCTCGGCCGACCGCGCGCCGCCCGCACCATCGCCTACCTCGGCGACCTCACCTTCCTCCACGACACCAACGGCCTGCTCGTCGGCACCGGCCAGCGCCGGCCGGACCTCACCTTCGTCGTGCTGAGCGACGACGGTGGCGCCATCTTCAGCACCCTCGAGCAGGGCGACCGCCGCTACGCGAGCGCCTTCGAGCGCGTCTTCGCCACCCCGCACGGCACCGACCTCGCGGCCCTCTGCGCGGCGCACCACACCGCCTACGAGCGTGTCGACGGCCTCGCGCGCCTCGCGGAGGCGCTCGACGAGCAGCCCTCGGGCATCAGGGTGCTCGAGGTGCCGGTGTCGCGCACCGACCGGCGCGACGAGGCCGCCCGGCTGCGCCGCCTGGCCCACGAGGCCACCCACGCCTGACCGCAACACACCGAGGAGGAGCCAACACCCCGGTATCGGATGCCGGTGGGTTGCGACCTTCTCGGTGTGTTGCCGAGGCGCTGGGGCCCGGGTCAGCCACGGAGGGCGGCCGTGACGAGCTCGGCGTTGTCGGCGGCGGGCCGGCCGTCCGGTGTCAGCAGGGTGTCCTCGAGCCCGATGCGCAGGTCGTGACCGCGCTCGGCCGCCCAGCGCAGGACGGGCCAGGCCCAGGCGTCCTCGCCGTGCACGACAAACGGCCCCCGCACCCCTTCGAGCGCGTCGAGCACCGCTGCGGCAGCGGACGGCCCGTCGGCCCCGGGCGACGCACCGGGCAGCAGCTCGACGAGCACGCGCTCGACGTGCGCCAGCCAGCCGGATGCCGCGACGTCACGCGCGGCGTCCGGCGTCCACACTCCGGCCTCGACGCCGATCCCGTTGTGACGCAGGGCTTCCGCGACGATCACGGCGCCGTCCTCGTGCCAGTTGACGCTCGCGCAGTCCGGCCCGCCGTCGTCGGGCCCGGGCCACTCGGCGACGAGACGCGCCTTCGTCGCTGCGCCGTCGACGATGCCGTCACGGGTCGACACACTGACCCGCAGGCCCGGCGCGGCCGCGCGGATCGCAGCGACGGTGTCCAGCACGTGCTGCACCGCCAGCGACTCGCGACCCGTCTCGTCACGCGGGTGCACGTGGACCATCCACGCCCCGGCTGCTCGGGCCGCCGCGGCCGCGGCGCCGACCTCCTCGGGCGTCACGGGCACCGCGGCGTGCTCGTCACGGGACCGCGACCCGTTGAGGCACGCCTTGAGCATCAACGGAGACCGCCCGTCGCCAGCACGGCGTGGCACCGGCTCAGCCGGTCGCGCCACCAGGCCTGTCGGTCCGCGGTCGCCGCCAGCTCCAGCAGCGAGGTCGGATCGGGCGCAACGCGTCCCGGCGCCAGCACACCTCCCGCCGGACGCAGAGGTGGGACGGCGACGTCACGCTCGAAGAGCCCGACCGTGCCGAGGCCGCAGGCGTGCTCGAGCTCGGGGAGGGCCGCCGCCAGGGCCACCCCGGCCGCGATCCCCACGCTCGTGTCCAGCGCCGACGACACGACGGCGGGCAGCCCGCAGGCGTCGACGACCTCCAGCGCGCGACGCACCCCACCGAGCGGGGCCACCTTGACGACGACGAGGTCTGCCGCGCCCAGCCGGGCCACGCGGACGGGGTCCTCGGCCTTGCGGATCGACTCGTCGGCCGCGATCGGGACGTCGATCCCCTTGCGGGCCAGCGCCATCCGGAGCCCGACGAGTTCTTCGACCGTGGCACAGGGCTGCTCGGCGTACTCGAGATCGTATGCGTGGAGCCGGCCGAGCGCGGTGGTGGCGGTCTCGACGTCCCAGCCGCCGTTGGCGTCGACCCGGATGCGACCGGCCGGGCCGAGCGCGGCGCGGACGGCAGCCACGCGGTCGACGTCGTCGTCGACGACCTGCCCCGACTCCGCGACCTTCACCTTCGCCGTCGTGCACCCGTCGAACCGGGCCAGCACCTCGGGCACCCGCTCGGGGCCGACGGCCGGCACCGTCGCGTTGACGGGGACCGCGCCGCGCACGGGATCGGGCCACCCGGCATACGCCCCCTCGACGGCGGCGGCCAGCCAGCGGGCCGACTCCTCGTCGCCGTACTCGGGGAAGGCGCCGAACTCACCCCAGCCGCAAGGACCCTCGATGAGGACGGCCTCGCGCACGTCGACCCCGCGGAAGCGCACGCGCATCGGCTGGGCGACGACGTGGGTGCGCTCGAGCAGCTCACCGAGCGGTGGGAGGGTCGTCATGCGGCCATTGTCCACGCCCCGGGCCGGCGCCTCGGGTCAGCGGGTCGGGAAGGCCTCGTGCCGGTCCTGCGTCGGGTCGGGCAGGGTGCTCGCCGGGGACGGGGTGCCCTGCGCGACGTCGCGGTCGCGCCGGCGGGACGTCCAGCCGCAGCCGTGGCGGCCGGCGTGCGGGAGCATCCACAGCAGGCCGAAGAGCCACCAGACGCCGTGGCCGGCCGAGCCGAGGGCCACGGCGAGCAGCACGACGCCGGCGATCAGGAGGTTGCGGGACGAGTTCACGGTGACTCCTCGGTCAAGGTGGGGCAGGTCGCCCCGTTCGTCTCCGACGTTAGGCGTGCGCCGCGCCCTCGACCCCGTCCCTCTGTCAGCACCTACCCCTGACAGATGTCATGGCCCGAGCAGCCCGGGCCGCCTCAGCCGAGGGCCACGGCACTCTCGTCCGAGGGGGCGAGTGGGCCGAGGACGACGTCGGCGGCGTTCGCGACCGCCACGGCGATGCGCTCGAGGAACACCTCGCGCATCGGGGGCAGCGCGTCGAGCGGGAACCAGCGCGCGTCGGTCGACTCGTCGTCGCCCGGCCGCGGCTCCCCCGAGACCCACCGGCAGCGGAACGTGTGGTCGAGGTACTGCGCGACGTCACCGTTGACGTGGTCGACGACGCCACCGGCGCACACCCAGACGAGCCGCTCGACCTCGGCGAGCACGCACGCCTCCTCCTCGACCTCGCGCACCGCGGTGACGTGCGGCTGCTCCCCGGGGTCGACGATGCCGGTGACCGGCGTCCACGTGCCGTTGTCGGAGCGCTCGACGAGCAGCACCTCGTCGGTGCCGCCCTCGACCTCGCGCAGCACGACCGCCGTCACGCCCGGCATCCAGAGCAGCTCGCGCCCGATCATGGTGCGCAGGTGGGCGACGTACGGCGGGATCGGCATACGGCCGACCCTAACCGCGCCGATAGGGTCGGGACGTGAGCAGCGTGCCGAGCCAGAGCGTCGTGTCCGAGACCTTCGACCCCGCCGAGTGGGCCCCCGTCGAGGGCTTCGACCTCACCGACATCACCTACCACCGCCGGCGGCCCGTCGAGGGGCGCCCGCACGCCGAGTCGGGCGTCGTGCGCATCGCGTTCGACCGGCCCGAGGTACTCAACGCGTTCCGGCCGCACACCGTCGACGAGCTCTACCGCGCGCTCGACCACGCGCGGATGACGCCCGACGTCGGCGTCGTGCTGCTCACCGGCAACGGGCCGAGCCCCAAGGACGGCAAGTGGGCGTTCTGCTCCGGCGGCGACCAGCGCATCCGCGGTCGCTCGGGCTACCAGTACGCCGAGGGCGACACGGCCGACACCGTCGACACGGCACGCACGAAGGCCCAGGGCGGGCGCCTGCACATCCTCGAGGTGCAGCGGCTCATCCGCACCATGCCGAAGATCGTCATCGCCGTCGTGGGCGGCTGGGCGGCGGGCGGCGGCCACTCCCTGCACGTCGTCTGCGACCTGACGATCGCGAGCCGCGAGCACGCCCGCTTCAAGCAGACCGACGCCGACGTGGGCAGCTTCGACGCGGGCTACGGCAGCGCCTACCTCGCCAAGATGGTCGGCCAGAAGTTCGCCCGCGAGATCTTCTTCCTCGGCCGCACCTACTCCGCCGAGGACATGCAGCGCATGGGCGCCGTCAACATCGTGGCCGACCACGCCGACCTCGAGCGCGAGGCGCTGCAGGCGGCCACCGAGATCATGGGCAAGAGCCCACAGGCGCAGCGGATGCTGAAGTTCGCCTTCAACCTCACCGACGACGGGCTGATGGGCCAGCAGGTCTTCGCCGGCGAGGCGACGCGGCTCGCCTACATGACCGACGAGGCCGTCGAGGGCCGCGACCAGTTCCTCGAGAAGCGCGAGCCGGACTGGTCGCCCTTCCCCTGGTACTTCTGAACTTCTGAATCTGTGCAGGTCAGCCGCCTACTCAGCAGCGGCGGTCCGCACGTAGTCCGCAAGGGCCGCAGCCGCGAGACCGGAGGCCGCGGACCGGGTCCGGTCCTCAGCGGATGGCCACAGGTGTGCGTAGGTCCCGAGCGTGGTTGTGGCCGTCGCGTGCCCCAGTGCCCGCTGGACCGTGACGACGTCGCAGCCCGCCGCGATCAGTCCCGAGGCGTAGAAGTGCCTGAGGTCGTGCAGGCGGATGCTCGGGCAGCCGGCGGCCTTGCGTGTTTGGCGCCACCGGAACGTCACGGCATTGTCGTGCAGCGGCTTGCCGTAGGCCGTGAAGAGCCACCGGTCCAGTGCACCCTCGGGGGTGTGCTGCCGGACGTGCTCGGCCAACATCGTCACGAGCTCGTCGGGCAGGTAGACCACGCGCTCACTGCCGTACTTGGGGGTCCGGACCGCGGTCTCACGCCCGTCCCGCTGCAGCTGGCGTGAGACCGTGAGCTGACGCCGCAGGAAATCGACGTCGCCTACCTGGACGCCGGACGCCTCTCCCATCCGCAGCCCTGCGAAGGCGCACAGAGCCACGTAGGCCGTGAACCGCTCGTCGGCGGCCCGCAGGAGGCGTCCCACCTCCTCGACGGTGGGCACCCGCATGGCCGCCTCAGCCTTGCGGCGCCGCGGTAGCACGACGCCCTCGCACGGGTCCGCTGCGATGAGCTTGTCAGCGACCGCGGCGCGGAACACCGACCGGACGATGACGAACCGGGTCTTTATGGTCGAGGCCGCCAGGTCGGCGCTGAGTGCCTTCACCCATGCCTCGATGTCTGACCGCCGGATGGCCTTCAGCGGGACGCCCGCGAACGGGACCGTCGCGGCCGCATGGTCGGCGTTGGCTCGCGTGGAGGGCACCCACAGCTGGCGGGATGACCAGGCCTCGTAGAAGGAGCTGAACGTCACCCTGCCTGCCCGCGGGTCCACGTACTGGCCAGTGACAAGCGACGCGGTCACCTCGTCGAGCCAGCGTTGCGCGTCCGTCTTGCGGGCGAAGTGACGCGCATGCTCCTTGCCTACGGCGTCCCGGTACCGGGCCCTCCAACGGCCGTCAGGTCGCCTGGCGATGCTCGCCATCCGCTCAGTCCTCGCCTTGAGGCGAGTTGCTCGTTGGCGACGTCGCGCTGACCGGCGGCAGGTACCCGGCCTCTCGGGCGCGCTTGACGTACAAGGACGCTGTGGATGTCGCCAAGTCGAAATGCTCCTTCACCGCCTTCGTCGGCTGGCCGCTGCTCAGCGCGCCTTCGTAGACCCGAGCAACCTCCCGCAGCCTCCCCTCGGTTACACGTCGCCGGTTCTGTGCGCGAAGCCCGCGGTAGGTCTGGCGGTTCGCACGGTCAGGATCTCCGGCTTCGATGTGAGCGAGAGCGGTCGCAGGGTCAACCGGCTCATCAGGCTGCACCACCCGACCTCGCTGAATGATCTTCATCCACGCAGCCTCGAGGGCCGACTCAAGGCTGATGGAGCGGAGGTCGGAGCTCCGGACCTCCCGGGAGGACTCGCGTTGGATCGCCTGCACTGCGATGACTCTCGGCACCGAGTCCTCCGGGGAGTACTGGCACTCCACCACAAAATAGGGCGCGGAGGGGTCGTTCGGCATCTCTACGTAGGTGAATTCGCTTGGGGCCCAACTGCCGTCGTCGTGCAGCACCCGGTTGCCACCGAACATTTGATACACGACGTGGGCTTGGCCGTTGCCCGTCGGCCAAGAGATCTGCATCGGGTCCGGCCACAACTGATACTGACTCCGCACTTGCCCTCCAATGAACGCGCTCGCTCTATAGAGGTATCTTAGGCACCTATCTCCCCTACAGTCAACGGTAACTACTAGGAAGGAGTTGCCGTGAGCGTCGACAAACTGAGTGCCCCGGTCGAGGGCGCCCTCAAGTTCATGACCACGACGGAGGTCGCGGCCTTGTGCCGGACCTCCCCCGAAAGCGTGAGGTGGTGGCGTCACGTCGGCAGGGGGCCCAAGTCGTTTCGAGTGGGACGCCGAGTGCTCTACGAGACCAACGAGGTGTGGAGCTGGCTCGAGGAGCTGAAGGATCGCGAAGCCCTCGAAGCCGGAATGCCACGGAAGCCGTAGCTACTCAGACTTCGCTCGGCACGTCCAGGCACGACCCGGGCGACCTTCAGGAGTCACCCCGGGCCGTCAGTGTCGACGTCGGGTGAAAACTGACCCCTGATCGACGGGGTGGTTTCTAGCGACGGTCGCAACACTTCCTAGTGTTTGGGGTTGTGAAGATGTCGTCTCGTCGGGT